>NZ_BAZG01000061.1 GCF_000964525.1 Anaeromyxobacter sp. PSR-1 | reverse complement strand
CGGCGCGGCCGGCCACGCCGTCGGCTGGCCGTTCCCGGAGGGCGGCGCCGGCGCGATCGCGGCGGCGCTCGCGGCGGAGCTCCGGGCGCGCGGGGGCGAGCTCGCGACGTCGGCCGAGGTGCGCCGGCTCGAGGAGCTCCCGCCCGCGCGCGCGGTGCTGCTCGACCTCACGCCGCGGCAGGTGCTGCGCGTGGCCGGGGCGCGGCTCCCGGCGCGCTACGCCCGGCGCCTCGCCGCGTTCCGCTACGGCCCCGGCGCGTTCAAGGTGGACTGGGCGCTCGCCGGACCGATCCCGTGGCGGGCCGCGGCCTGCGCCGGCGCGGGGACGGTGCACCTCGGCGGCACGCTGGAGGAGATCGCCGCCGCCGAGGCGGCGGTGGACCGCGGCGAGGTGCCGGCGCGGCCGTACGTGCTCCTCGCGCAGCCCACGCGCTTCGACCCGTCGCGCGCGCCGCCCGGGCGCCACGTGGCGTGGGCGTACTGCCACGCGCCGCGCGGGTTCGAGGGCGACCTCACCGCCGCCGTGGAGGCGCAGGTGGAGCGCTTCGCGCCCGGGTTCCGCGAGCTCGTGCTGGCGCGCGCCGTGCGCGGCCCCTCGGCGCTGGAGCAGGACGACGCGAACCTGGTCGGCGGGGACGTGGGCGCCGGGGAGGCGTCGCTCGCCCAGCTCGTCGCCCGACCCGTGCTGTCCGCCGACCCGTGGTCCACCCCCGTGCCCGGGCTCTACCTCTGCTCCGCCTCCACCCCGCCCGGCGGCGGCGTCCACGGCATGTGCGGCTGGCACGCCGCCCGCGCCGCGCTGCGCCACCTCGGCCTCGCCCCCGACCCAGAGTCGTTCGCTCCCTGACCCAGAGTCATTCGGCGACCGCTCATCCCGCTGCGCTGATCCCGACCCAGAGTCATTTCGTGCGCCGACTGCGTGCGGTCGGCGGACCCGGGGTCGCCGTTCGGCCCCGTGAGGTCGCGGACTTGCGCGAGAGGGTCCGCGGCGCGGACGATCTCGCATCCCGCGCGATCAATGACTCTGGGTCGGGAAACGAGGGTCGGGAAACGAACGAGCGAGCGCAGCCGGAGCGGGGAGGAGCTCACGTCCGCGCGCGGCGCGGCCGGCGCGGCGCGCGCGCGGGCACGGCGCCCCGGAGCCCCTCCTGGAGCACCAGCCGGGCGGCCTGCTGCGCGTCATCCACGAACCCGGGTTGACCGGTGACCTGCGCGAGCACCGTGCAGCCCTCCAGGAGCACCTTCAGGGCCCGGGCCAGCCCGCGCGCGTCGGCGGCGCCCGCCTCGGCGGCGAGCCGCTCGATGTACTCGAGCGCGAGCCGCTTGTGCTCGGCCGCCGCGACGTGGACCGGGTCGTCGTGCGCGGCGAACTCGGCCGTGACGTTGATGAACGGGCAGCCGTAGAAGTCCTTCCCGCGAACCCAGTCGCGCACCACGTCGAAGAGCGCGTCGAGCCGGCCCGCCGGCGTGTCCGACGCCCGCTCCACCGCGGCCATGAACGCGTTGCGGAACCGCTCGTCCATCCGGCGCAGCGCTGCGAGCACCAGCTCGTCCTTCGAGCGGAAGTGCCGGTACAGGGTCATCTTGGCCACGCCTGCCTCGGCGAGGACCGTGTCGATCCCCACGGCGTGGCAGCCGTGCCGGTAGAACAGCGCTGCGGCGGTCTCGACCAGCTTCTCGCGCGGGGACATGGCTCGCTCCGGGCCGGGGCGCGCGCAGTATACCCACCCGTCGCGCCGTTTCACCCGTCTCGGCGGGTCAGCCGCACGAATCCGGGCTGGACGCGGTAGACAGATCTGTCTATACCGCGGCCCACCGGGTCCGCCCTCCCCCGCCGCGGTGGCGCGCGGGACCGCGGGCCCACTCCCGAGGATCCACACCGATGACCCCGCACCGTCCGCTCCCTCTCCTCGCCCTCGCCGCCCTGCTCGCGCTCGCCGCCGGGGCGCCGCTCACCGCGCGCGCCTCCGCCGCGCCCGGGAACGCCGACGCGCTCCGCGGCGTCACCAGCGGCAAGGGCCTGTTCCTCGTCGATCTCGCCGACGGGCCGAAGATCGCCATGTACCTGAAGCTCATCGCAGGCTCGCACGACGGGCTGCGCGCGCAGGGCGTGGCGCCGGACTTCAAGGTCGTCTTCATCGGCCCGACGGTCCGGTTCCTCACCGGCGTGGCGCCGGCGCCGGACCGCGCCGCGGATCGCGCCGCAGCCGCCGAGATCGCCGCCGCGGTGCGGGAGCTGAAGCGCCGCGGTGCGGCGCTGGAGGTCTGCGCGATCGCGACCAAGGTGTTCCAGGTGGAGGACGCGCGCCTCCTCCCCGAGCTCACCGTGGTGGCGGACGGCTTCGTCTCGCTCATCGGCTACCAGGCGCAGGGCTACCACCTGGTGCCGATCTACTGAGCGCGACCCCGCGGGCGGCCGCGGCTACGGCTCCTCCCGCCGCTGCGCCGCCTCGCGGGCGTGCCGCTCACCGCCGCGCGCGAAGGCGCGGCGGAACAGCCGGCCCAGCCGGGTCCGCCAGCCGTCCATGATCTCGTACACGGTCGGGATCACGAGCAGCGTGAGCAGCGTCGAGGTGATGACGCCGCCGATCACCGCGCGGCCGAGGGGCGCGCGGAAGTCGCCGCCCTCGCCGAGCCCGGAGGCGACGGGGATCATGCCGGCGATCACCGCCACGCTCGTCATCATGATCGGCCGGAGCCGGATCCCGCCGGCCTCGACGAGCGCGTCGCGGATCGACAGCCCGCGCTCCTCCCGCGCCCACTTCGCGAAGTCGATGAGCAGGATCGCGTTCTTCGCCACGATCCCGAACAGCAGAATCACGCCGATGAGGCTCATCAGGTTGATGGTGTCGCCGGTGACGAGCAGCGCCAGCACCACGCCGATGAGCGACAGCGGCAGCGAGAGCAGGATCGCGAGCGGATCGAGGAACGACCCGAACTGCAGCACCAGCACGAGGTACATGAGCATCACGGCGAGCAGCAGCGCCACGCCGATGCGCGTGAACACCTCGGCCTGGTCCGCCGACTCGCCGCCCTGCCGCAGCGTGTAGCCGGGCGGCAGCTTCACCTCGGCGGCGAGCCGCCGCTCGATGTCGTTCACCACCTCCGACAGCGAGCGGCCGGCCACGTTCCCCTGCACGCTCACCACGCGCTGCCGGTCGAGGTGCGAGATCTGCGCGGGGCCGAGCCCCTCGGTGATGCGCGCCACCTGGCCGACGGGCAGGATCCGCGGCGCGCCCTCCCGGCTCGGCAGGATGAGCGGCAGCTGCCGGAGGTCGGAGGCCCGCTCGCGCGCCTCGGGCGCGAGCCGCACCATCACCTTGCGCGTCTCGCCGGTCGGGTCCACCCAGTCGCCGGAGTCGAGCCCGGCGAACGCGATCCGGAGCGACTGCGCCACCTGGCCCACCGTGACGCCGAGGCGGCCGGCGAGGCCGCGGTCCACCTCGACCGCCAGCTCCGGCTTCTGCCCGCGGGTGGAGAGCCCCACGTCCACCGCGCCGGGCACGCCGGCCGCGACGGCCTTCACCTTCTCGGCGAGCTCGGTGAGCACCCGCGAGTCGGGGCCGCGCAGCTCGAGCTGGATCGACTTGAACGCGCCGCCGAAGCCGCTCGTGAACACCGAGATCTCCGCGCCGGCCACCCGCGACAGCTCGCGCCGCAGCACCGCGCCGAGCGCGTCCTGGGAGAGGTCGCGCTCGTGCTTGGGCGTGAGCCGCGCGTAGATGAGCGCCTGGTCCACGCCCGGCGCCTGGAGCGGGATGGGCGTGCCGATCGACGCGTACGTGTACGCGACCTCCGGGTGGCTGCGGAGGATGCGATCCGTCTCCTCCACCTTGCGCCGCGTGTACTCGATGGACGAGCCGGGCGGCGTCTGCACGATGAGGCTCACCTCGCTGCGGTCCGACACCGGCACGAAGCCGGCGCCGCCGAACGCGCCCTGCAGCGCGAACGAGCCGACCAGCGAGAGCGAGGCGAAGACCACCACCAGCCAGCGGTGGTCGAGCGCCCAGGCGACCACGCGCCGGTAGTTGCCGGCCTGCCGGTCGAACCAGCGGTTGAACGCGCCCAGCGCGCGCCCCACCGGCCCGCGCCGCTCGCCCTTCTCGACCTGCGGATCCGGCCAGTAGGCCGACATCATCGGGTCGAGCGAGAAGGAGACGAACAGCGACACCAGCACCGCCGCGGCGATGGTGAGCGCGAACGGCTTGAACCACTGGCCGGCCACCCCGTACATGAACGCGACCGGGACGAACACCGCCACGATCGAGAAGGTGGTGGCGGTGACGGCGAGGCCGATCTCGTCGGTCCCCTTGTGCGAGGCGGTGGTGTGGTCCTCGCCCAGCTCGATGTGGCGGACGATGTTCTCGCGCACCACGATGGCGTCGTCGATGAGGATGCCGATCGCGAGCGAGAGGCCCAGCAGCGACATGGTGTTGAGCGTGAAGCCGAACGCCCAGACGCTCACGAACGCCGCCAGCACCGACACCGGCAGCGCGAGCCCGGTGATCACGGTGGACCGCCAGGAGTTGAGGAACAGGAACACCACCAGCACGGTGAGGAGCGCGCCCTCGATCAGCGTCCGCTGCACGTCGTCCACCGACTGGCGCACGCGCGTCCCGGAGTCCTGGACGATGGCGAGCTTCGCCCCCTCCATGCGCGGCTCGAGCGCCCGCGCGCGCTCCTTCACCGCGTCCGCGACCGCCGTGGTGGAGTAGCCCTTGGTCTTCAGGACCTCGAGGCCGACCGCCTCGCCGGAGTTGAAGAGCGCGAGCGTGCGCGCCTCCTCGGCGCCGTCGAGCACCCTCGCCACCTGGCCCAGGCGGACCACCTGGCCGCCGCGGGTGGCGACCGCCACCTGCTCGAACTCCTCCGGCGTGGCGAGGCGGCCGGAGAGGCGGATGCTCTGCTCGCCGAGCGGCGTGTTGACGCGTCCCACCGGCGCGGCCAGGTTCTGCGCCTGCAGCGCGCCCACCACCTCGGCGGCCGACACGCTGGCGGCGGCCATCGCCTCGGGATCGAGCTGGACGGTGAGCTCGCGCTTCTGCCCGCCCACCAGCCGCACGTCGGCGACGCCCTGCACCGAGCGCAGGTCGCGCGTGACCACCTCGTCGGCGAGCCGCGTCAGCGCCGGCACCGGCAGCGACTTCGAGGTGAGCGTCAGGGTGACGATCGGCTCCTGCGACGGGTCGAACCGGACCAGCACCGGCTCCTCCATCTCGGTGGGCAGGTCCTGGCGCTTCGAGCTGATCGCGTCGCGGATGTCCTGGGTCGCCTCCATCAGGTTCTTCTCGAAGTCGAAGAACACGACGAACTGCGCGAGCCCGTCGGTGGCGGAGGCGGTGGTCTGCTTGCCGTCGATGCCGCTGATCGAGAAGATCGCGTCCTCGATGGGATCGATCACCTCGCGCTCGACCGTCTCGGGCGACGCGCCGGGGTAGACGATGGTGACCGCCACCACCGGCGGCTGGACGTCCGGGAACTCGTCGGTCTTGAGCGTGACGAGCGCGAGCAGCCCGAAGATCACGAGCGCCAGCATCACGGTGATGGTGACGATGGGCCGCTTGATGGCGAAGTCGGAGATGAACATGCGGAGCGCCCGGCCGGCTAGTTCGACGTCTGCGCGCGCGGATCCTCGACCACGCGGACCGGGGTGCCGTCGGCGAGCGCGCCGCGGGCCGAGCCGAGCACGAGCACGTCGCCCTGCTTCACGCCGGAGCGGAACCCCACCGCGCCGGCCACGTCGTCGCGGAGCGCGATCTCGACCGCGACCTTCTGCACCCTGCCGTCCTTCACCTTCATGACCGTCGGCGGCGTGGAGGTCGCGTCGACGGCGGCCACCGGCGCGGCCAGCGCGTCGCTCGCCTGGCTCGCCACCCGCCCCTGCGCGTAGAGCCCGGCGAGCAGCCGGCCGTCGTCGTTGGGCACGTCCACGTAGACGCGCACCTGGCCGGTGGTGGGATCGACGGCGGGGTTCACCCGCTCGATGTGCCCGTCGAAGCGGCGGCCGCCGAAGCCGGTCACCGAGAAGTCCACCGGCGCGCCGGGCGCGACCGCGCCCACGCTCGCCGCCGGCACCGAGCCCTCGAACTGGAGGCGGGAGGGGTCGATCACGGTGTAGAGCGCCGCGCCGGAGGACACCACGTCGCCGGACGAGACGCTCCGCTCGGACACCACGCCCGCGAACGGCGCGCGCACCGCCGTCTTGCCCGCCTGCTGCTCCGCCGCGGCGAGCCGGGCCTTCGCGTCCTCCACCTGCGCGCGCGCCGCCTCGAGCTGCGCGTCGGCGCGCTCGGCGTCCTGCTCGGCCATGGCGCCCTCGCGGGCCAGCGTGTGGGCGCGCCGCGCGCCGGACTCCGCCACGCGCAGCGCGTTCTGCGCCGAGGTCACCGCGGAGCGCGCCGCGCGCACCGCGTCCTGCAGCGCCGAGGCGTCGATCCGTGCGAGGAGCTGGCCCGCCTTCACCCGCTCGCCCGCCTCGACCCGGACCTCGGCCACCGCGCCGCCCACCTCGGCGCGCAGCGTGGCCGCGCGGCGGGCGTGCAGGGTCCCGGCCACCTCGGGACCGGACTGGAGCCGCCGCGACGACACCACCGCGACGTTCTCCGGCGCGAGCGCGACCGGCGGCTGCTCCTGCGCGGCCTCGGCGGTGCGGCCGCCGCCTCGCTTGCAGCCGGGGAGGGCGACGGCCGCGGCGAGCGCCAGCCCGAGCAGCCTGCATCCGCGTCGAGGTCCGGTGGCTCTCGGCATCGCGTTTTCCTTCCGACGACCTGCCGGGCGATCTCGGCCCGGAACGAGTTACGCTGCGGCCCTCGCGGGCGCTGGGCCCTGCTTGGGCTACCGCGCGGGGGCGAGCCGGGGACCGGGGCTACACCCGCGACGCCACTCCGTCCGGGGCGGCCCGCGCGGCGCGTCGGGCCAGCGCACCGGCGGTGCTACCTTCGCACCTGCGTCCACACACGCCTGGCCCAAGCCGCTCCACGCCGGAGGTGACCATGTCCCGCACCCGCCTGGCCGTCCTCGCGCTCGCCCTGTCCCCGCTGGCCCTGGGCGCCTGCAGCAACGGCGACGGCCTCTCCACCCCGGCCTCCGACGCCGTTCGTGCCCCGACCGCCTCGGGTTCACCCGGCGCGCAGGCCGCCGGCATGGATCCCCATTCCATGGCCGGAGGCAAGAAAATCCTCGGCGTGACCACCCGGAACCTGTACCTCGGGGCGGACCTCGGGCCGGTCATGGCCGCCGGGACCCCGGAGGCGTTCGTCGCGGCGACCACCGCGGTCTGGGCGACGGTACGGGCGAACGACTTCCACCTGCGCGCCGAGGCGATCGCGGACGAGCTCGCCGCCACCCGGCCCGGCCTGGTCGGCCTCCAGGAGGCGTACCTGTGGCGCGTGCAGGACCCGGGGGACTTCCTCGCGGGCGGCACGACCCCCGCCACCACCGTCGCGTACGACTACGTGCAGGACCTCCTCGACGCGCTCGCCGCGCGCGACCTCCACTACGTGGTCGCCGCCGAGGTGACGCTGTTCGACTTCGAGGCGCCGGTGGCGACGGGGCAGGACGTGCGCATGACCGACCGCGGCGTGATCCTGGCGCGGAGCGACGTCACCACCACGCTGCCCGCCGGCGGCGTGTACGCCACGCTCCTGCCGGTGAACGTGCTCGGCAACCCGGTGCAGGTGAAGCGGGGCTGGGTGTCGGTGGACGCGAAGTACCGAGGCGAGTGGCTGCGCTTCGTCTCGACGCACCTCGAGGCCTACCACGCCGGCGTGCGTACCGCGCAGGCGGCGGAGCTCGCCGCCGCCCTCGCCGCCGAGGCGCGGCCGGTGGTGCTGGTCGGCGATCTCAACTCCCAGCCCGGCACGGAGGGTGAAGCGGTGCTGGCCGGCGCCGGGTTCCGCGACGTGTGGGCGGCGGTGCACGGCGACGCGCCCGGGCTCACCTGCTGCTTCCCCGAGGACCTGCGCGTCGGCCCCGGCGACCCCGGGTTCGCCGACCTGTCCACGCGCATCGACTACGTGCTCGTGCGCGGGCCGGCGCAGCCGTGGAGCGCCGAGGTGGTGGGCGAGACCGCCGCGGAGCGGGTGGGCGGGCTGTGGCCGAGCGACCACGCCGGACTGGCGGCGGAGGTCCGCGTGACCGACGGGCGGCACGCGGGCGAGTGATCACCGCGGCCCGGGCTGCCGCCTCGGGCGCGTGCCCGCAGCGAGGCGCGGGTCGGCCGGCGCGGCGGCGCGGTCGCGCGCCATGGGCGCGTCGAGGAAGAGGACCACCCCGAAGCGCACGTCGAGCGGCGGCGCGTCCGCGGTGAGCCCGCGCTCGGCGGACGCGCGCAGCAGCACCCGCTGGCCGGCCGGCACGTCGGCGGTGAGGCCCAGCACCATGGGGCGGTCGTCGCCGCGCCACCCGGCGTACCCGCGCCACTCGGCGGAGAGCGCGACGCCGCTCGCGAGCCCGGCGCGCAGCGTCGCCCCGTAGTCGAGCGCGTCGTCCTGCCGGCCGTCCGCCACCTGCCAGGCGAGGAAGCCGAGCTTCGCGAGCGCGCGCAGCCGGACCGGCCCCGCCGCCCCGAGGTCCTTGCCGCCGAGCAGGTCGAACACGTAGCCCGGCGCGTTGGTGAAGCGGCGCGCGCCGCGGTCCTTGCCCGAGGTGGACTTCACCACCAGGCGCAGGCCCAGCGCCGGCCGCCACCCCCGCTCCTCCAGCACCAGGAACCGCGCGCCGGCGCGGAGGTCGCCCGGGGACGCGCCCGAGCGCACGCGGGCGCCGAGCCGTGCCTCCGTCGCGGCCGAGGTCCGGAACAGCTCGAACGGCGTGCCGTCCAGCTCCAGCGCCGCCACCTCGCGGAACGGCACCGTGAGGCGCACGTAGGGCGTCCCCGCGACGTCCTCCGAGCCGAGGCCCGCGAGCTGGGCGGTGGCGGACAGCTCCAGCTCGGTCCGGTCCCCGATCACGGGGTCCACGTTCCGGAGCGCCGGGAGCGCGTTGTAGCCCATCCGCCCGGGGACGAGGAGCGGGCCCGCGGCGGCCGCCCCCGCGGCGGCGCACATCACCGCCGTGGTCAGCGCTGCGAGCACGCGCGCGATCGCCGGCCAGATCACGGTTGAACTTGCGGCCGCGCGCGACCGGCGCGAAGGCCCCGCGCCCGCTGGCCCGGCGGTCGGGCCCGTCAGCCCGCCGACCCCACCCGCACGCCCGACCCAGAGTCGTTCGCGTCGCCCGCCGTCCTCGCCAGCACCGCTCCGAACCCGGAGTCGTTGGGGGCACCGATCCGGGGCTTCCCGGCGGGCGAACGACTCTGGGTCGGGCGGGAGGGCGCCGGTTCGGAGGTCGCCGGGCGGTACGTGAGGGTCCGCCAGAGGAAGAGCGGCACCCCGACCACGTAGCGGCGGAAGAGCCGGCGCGGCTCGAGCGCGAGGCGGAACAGCCACTCCAGGCGCACCGCGCGCACCGCCCGGGGGGCGCGGGCGACCCTCCCGCTCATGAAGTCGAACAGCGCCCCGACCCCGATCGCGACCCGGGCGCGGAGCGCCGGCGCGTTCGCCGCCAGCCACGCCTCCTGCCGCGGGTTGCCGAGCCCGACGAGCAGCAGGTCGGGCCGGGCCGCGTCGATGGCCCGGCGCGCCTGGTCGCCGGTGGTCTCGTGGCCGTCCAGGACGCCCACGACGGTCACCGGCGCATACGCGCGCTCGATCCGGCGCGCCGCCTCCTCCGCGCGCCCGGGGCGCGCCCCGTACAGGAAGACGCGCAGCGGCAGGCCGCGCCGGGCGCACTCGCCGAGCAGGCGAGGCACGAGGTCGGTGCCGGCGAAGTTGTACGGAAACGGCGCGCCGGTGCGGAGCCGCGCGTACACGTCCAGCCCGACCCCGTCGTTCAGCACCAGCGTCGCCGCGAGGATCGCCTCGCGCGCGGCGGGGCTCGCGCACGCGACGTTGAGCGTGTGCGCGTTCGCCAGGACGAGGGTCCCGCACCGGACCGGCGCCGGCGCGTCGAGGCGGCGGAAGAACCACTCGAGGAGGTCGGGCCACTCCAGGCGCGCGACCTTCACGCTCAGGCAATCGACGGCGGGGTAGGAAGGGTCTCGACCGGAGGGAGGGCGGGCGGCGGGGGCGGGCGGCGGCACCCCCGGCACGCTGGCCTGCCCGGCGGCGCCGCGCGACCCTGCGTTCGGGTCCGGCGTCCGCGAGGGTGGGGGCGCGTCGGATCGCGGGCGACCCGCGCCGGCGGCTCAGGCGCGGTGGAACGTCCGGTACCACGCCACGAACCGCCGCACGCCCTCCTCGATCGAGGTGGCGGGTCGGAACCCGACGTCCCGCTCGAGATCCGAGACGTCGGCGAACGTGGCCGGGACGTCCCCGGGCTGCATGGGGAGGAGCTCGCGGACCGCCTTCTTCCCGAGCGCCTCCTCCATCACCTCGATGAAGCGGAGCAGCTCGACCGGCTGGCTGTTGCCGATGTTGTAGAGGCGGTGCGGCGGCACCACGCCGGCCGCGGGTGGCCGGTCGAGGACGCGGATGACGCCCTCGACGATGTCGTCCACGTAGGTGAAGTCGCGCCGCATCTGCCCGTGGTTGAAGACCTGGATCGGCCGGCCCTCGAGGATGGCCCGGGCGAACAGCATGGGGGCCATGTCCGGGCGCCCCCACGGGCCGTACACGGTGAAGAAGCGCAGCCCGGTGGCGGGGATCGCGAACAGGTGGCTGTACGTGTACGCCATCAGCTCGTTCGCCTTCTTGGTGGCGGCGTACAGGCTGACGGGGTGATCGACGTTGTCGGTCACCGCGAACGGCACCTTGGTGTTGCCGCCGTAGACGGAGCTCGAGGACGCGTAGACCAGGTGGCGGACCGGGTGGTGGCGGCAGCCCTCGAGCACGTCGAGGAAGCCGGTCACGTTCGCGTCCACGTAGGCGTGCGGGTTCACGAGCGAGTAGCGGACGCCGGGCTGCGCGGCGAGGTGCACGACCGCGCCGAACCGGGCGCGCTCGAACAGGCGGGCCGTCGCGTCGCGATCGGCGAGGTCGAGCCGCTCGAAGGTGAAGCCGGGCCGGCCCGTCAGCTGCGCGAGGCGCGCCTCCTTCAGGCGGACGTCGTAGTACGGCACCATCGAGTCGACGCCGACCACCTCGTCGCCGCGGTCGAGCAGCGCCTTCGCGAGGTGGAATCCGATGAAGCCGGCGGCGCCGGTGACGAGGGTCGGGGGCATGGACGCTTCCTGTGGCAGTTCCGGACCCAGAGTAGTGCATTTCGGACCAGCGGTCCGTTCCGCGGACCACCGCACGCGGCGACCGCATGGTTTCGCCCGCGATCACGGGCGCGGGCGCACGGCACGCCGCCTGCCTTGGCCGCGGCCCATGACCGCCCCGCGTCAGGTCCTCCCGGGCGTCACCTACCTCGTGACGCGCCGCTGCTTCCAGCGCATGTTCCTGCTCCGCCCCTCGCCCGCGACGAACGCGATCTTCCTCTACGTGCTCGCCGTCGCGGCGCGGCGGTACGGCATCCTGGTGCACGCGTTTTGCGTGATGTCGAACCACTTCCACCTGGTCGTCACCGACGTGGACGCGCGCCTCCCCGAGTTCGAGCAGTATCTGAACGCGCTCGTCGCCCGCGCCGTGAACGCCTCGCTCGGCCGCTGGGAGTCGTTCTGGGCCCCGGGAAGCTACAGCGCCGTGGTGCTCGCGTCCCCGCAGGACGTGGTCGAGAAGGCCGCGTACGTCCTCACGAACCCGGTGAAGGCCGGGCTGGTCGCCTCCGCGCAGGCGTGGCCCGGGCTCTGGTCGGCGCCGGAGTCGATCGGCGCGGGCGCGCTGCGGGCGGCGCGGCCGGAACGGTTCTTCCGCCGGAGCGGCCCGATGCCCGAGGAAGCGCAGCTCGCGCTCGTGCCGCCGCCGGGGTTCGAGTCGGCGGAAGCGTTCCGCGCGCAGCTCGTGGACGCGATCGCGGCGCGCGAGCACGAGAGCGCGGATGCGCACGCGCGCAGCGGCACCGGGTTCCTCGGCGCGCGGCGGGTGCTCGCGCAGCGTCCCACGGGCCGCCCGCCGGTGCCCGCGCCGATGCGCGGCCTCCGCCCGCGGGTGGCGGCGCGGGATCCCTGGAAGCGCATCGAGGCGCTGGGGCGGCTGGCCGGGTTCCTGCGCGCCTACCGGGAGGCGTGGCGTGCCCGGCGCGCCGGGCGCGCCGACGCGGTCTTCCCCGCGGGCACGTACCTGCTGCGCGTCGCGCACGGCGTCCCGTGCGCCGGCGTCGGCTGAGCGCTGCCGCCGCCCAGGGCGCGCGGTCAGGCGCGAACGGCGGGGGCGGCGAAGAGGGACCGGCCGCAGGCGCGGTCGGAGCGGCCGATGTGCTCGTAGAGCCAGGTGGCGGCGCGGGCGTTCACGCGGACCGGGAGGCGCACGTTCATCCCGTCGCGCTCGAGCCCCTCTCCCGACGCGGCGAAGTCCGCGCTGGAGCGCGCGCGCGCGTTCCCGCCAGGTCGCGACGTCCAGGGAACCGTGCCCGCATCGGGCCCTCCTCGGCGGCGAAGACGGCCCCGCGCAGCACCCGAAACGAGACGGCCCGGCCCGCGCGTGGCGGACCGGGCCGTCTTCATCGCTGCTCCCGACGCGATGACTCTGGGTCGGGGGTCGGGGGGTCAGGCGCGGGGCTTGCCGTTCCCTCCGGCGGCGCCGGGGACCAGGTTCGCGGGGTTCATGGCCCTCGCGAGCTGCTCGTACAGCGCGTACTTCTCCCGGACGTCCTTCTGCGCCTGCTCCAGCATCTTCGCGAACGCCTGCGGGTTCGCCTGCTCCACCTGGCGGAACCGCGTCTCGCCCTCGGTGAAGCGCGCGAGGTCGATCTTCGGCGCGGCGCTGTCCAGCTTCAGCGGGCTGTCGCCGGCGGCGACGCGGCGCGGGTCGTACCGGAACAGCGGCCAGTACCCGGAGTCCACCGCCTTCTCCTGCTGCCCGAGCGCCTCGCTCATCTCGTACCCGTGCGCGATGCAGTGCGCGTACGCCACGATCACCGAGGTCCCCGTGTAGCTGTCCGCCTCCTTGAACGCGGCGATGGTCTGCGCGTCCTTCGCGCCCATCGCCACCCGCGCGACGTACGGGTGCCCGTAGCTCATGGCCAGCATGGCGAGATCCTTCTTGGGAAGGTTCTTGCCGGCCACCGCGAACTTCGCCGCCGCGCCCATCGGCGTCGCCTTCGACGCCTGGCCGCCGGTGTTCGAGTACACCTCGGTGTCGAGCACCAGGATGTTCACGTCCCGGCCCTGCGCGATGACGTGGTCCAGGCCGCCGTACCCGATGTCGTACGCCCACCCGTCGCCGCCGACGATCCACACGCTCTTGCGCACCAGGTAGTCCGCGATGCGGAGCAGCCAGCGCGCCTCGAGCCCGTCCATCATCTGCAGCTTCGCCTTCAGCTCGGCCACCCGGGCCCGCTGCTTCTCGATCCCGGTCTCGTCCGACTGGTCGGCCTTCAGCAGCTCGTCCACCAGCGCGTCGCCGAGCTTCGGCCCGAGCACGGCCAGCAGCTCGCGGGCCTGCTCGGCCTGCTTGTCGATCGCGAGGCGCATGCCGAAGCCGAACTCGGCGTTGTCCTCGAACAGCGAGTTCGCCCAGGCGGGCCCGCGCCCCTCGCAGTTCTGCGTGTACGGGGTGGTCGGGAGGTTGCCGCCGAAGATCGACGAGCACCCGGTGGCGTTCGCGATGACGGCGCGGTCGCCGTAGAGCTGGGTGAGGAGCTTCAGGTACGGGGTCTCGCCGCAGCCGGTGCAGGCGCCGGAGAACTCGAACAGCGGCTCGAGGAACTGCGTCCCCTTCACGTCCAGCTTCACCTTCTTGCGGTCCGCGTCGGGGATGGAGAGGAAGAACTCGAAGTTCGCCCGCTCCTTCTCCTTCAGCGGCATGGCGTCGGCCATGTTGATGGCCTTCTTGCCCTTCTCGGTCTTCGACTCCGCCGGGCAGATCTCGACGCACAGCGTGCAGCCGGTGCAGTCGTCGGGCGCCACCTGGAGCGAGTACTTCGCCCCCTTCACGTCGGCGCTCTTGTAGTCCATCGCGAGGAAGCCCTGCGGCGCGCCCCCCAGCACCTCGGGGCCGTAGAACTTCGGCCGGATGGCCGCGTGCGGGCAGATGAGCGCGCACTTGTTGCACTGGATGCAGAGGCTCGGCTCCCACACCGGGATCTCGAGCGCGATCGACCGCTTCTCCCACTTCGACGTGCCGGTGGGCCAGGTGCCGTCCACCGGGAACGCCGACACCGGGAGCTGGTCGCCCTTGCCCGCGAGCATGAGCGCGGTGACGCGCTTCACGAAGTCGGGCGCGGCCTCGGACACCGCCGGCGGGCGCGGCGCGCCGGTGGCGGCGCGGCCCTCGACGTTCACCTGGTACAGGTGCGCCAGGGTGTGGTCCACCGCGGCGAAGTTCTTCTGCACGACCTCGGCGCCCTTGCGCGCGTAGGTCTTCTCGATGGTCTTCTTGATGTGGCCGATGGCCTCGTCGCGCGGCAGCACGCCGGAGATCGCGAAGAAGCACGTCTGCATGATGGTGTTGATGCGCACCCCCATGCCCGTCTCGCGCGCGACCTTGTACGCGTCGATGACGTACAGCTTCAGCCCCTTCGAGAGGATCTGCTCCTGGACCTCGCGCGGCAGGTGGCCCCACACCTCGTCCGGCCCGTAGGGCGAGTTGAGGAGCAGGGTCGCGCCGGGCACCGCCATCTCCGCCATGTCGTACTTCTCGAGGAAGCCGAACTGGTGGCAGGCCACGAAGTTCGCCTTCTCGATGAGGTACGCGGAGTGGATGGGGCGCGGCCCGAAGCGCAGGTGGCTGATGGTCACCGACCCGGACTTCTTGGAGTCGTAGACGAAGTAGCCCTGCGCGAAGTTGGGCGTGTCCTCGCCGATGATCTTGATGGAGTTCTTGTTCGCGCCGACGGTGCCGTCCGCGCCCAGGCCGAAGAACAGCGCCCGGACCACGTCCTTGCCCTCGGTGTCGAAGGTCGGGTCGGTCTTGAGCGACAGGTGGGTGACGTCGTCGTTGATGCCCACCGTGAAGTGGCGCATCGGGCGCGCCTTCGACAGCTCGTCCAGCGCCGCCTTCACCTGGCCGGGCGTGAACTCCTTCGAGGAGAGGCCGTAGCGCCCGCCGATGACCGTGATCTGGTGGTGGAACCGGTCGATGTGCGCCTGCTCCGCCTCGCGCAGCGCCGTGACCACGTCCTGGTAGAGCGGCTCGCCGAGCGCGCCCGGCTCCTTGGTCCGGTCGAGCACGGCCAGCGCGTGCACGGTGCGCGGCAGCGCGGTCATGAACGCGCCCAGGTCGAAGGGCCGGTACAGGCGGACCTTGAGCAGGCCCACCTTCTCGCCGCGGGCGATGAGGTGCTCGACGGTCTCCTGCGCGGTCTCGCAGGCCGAGCCCATCGCCACCACCACGCGCTCCGCCTCGGGGTGACCGAAGTACTCGAACAGCTTGTACTTGCGGCCGGTGAGCTTGCCGAAGTGGTCCATCGCCGCCTGCACGTGCCCGGCGGCGTCGAGGTAGTACGGGTTGCAGGCCTCGCGCGCCTGGAAGAACGCGTCGGGGTTCTGCGCGCTGCCGCGGAGCGTGGGCCGGTCCGGGGTGAGGGCGCGGGCGCGGTGCGCCGCCACGAGCTCCTCCGGGATCATGGCGCGCAGGTCGTCGTCGGTGAGCTCCTCGATCTTCGCGACCTCGTGCGAGGTGCGGAACCCGTCGAAGAAGTGCAGGAACGGCACGCGCGAGAGCAGCGTGGCGCGGTGCGCGATGGCCGCCATGTCGTGGGCCTCCTGCACCGAGGCCGAGGAGAGCAGCCCGAAGCCGGTCTGGCGCACCGCCATGACGTCGGAGTGGTCGCCGAAGATCGACAGCGCGTGGGTCGCCACCGCGCGCGCGCTCACGTGCATGCAGAACGCGGTGAGCTCGCCCGCGATCTTGTACATGTTCGGGATCATGAGCAGCAGGCCCTGCGACGCCGTGAAGGTCGTCGTGAGCGAGCCCGCCTGCAGCGCGCCGTGGACCGCGCCCGCGGCGCCGCCCTCGGACTGCATCTCCGCCACGCTGGGCACCGTCCCCCAGACGTTCTTGCGGCCCTTCGCCGACCACTCGTCCGCCCACTCCCCCATGTTCGAGGACGGGGTGATCGGGTAGATGGCGATGACCTCGCTGACCCGGTGGGCCACCGAGGCGACGGCCTCGTTGCCGTCCATCGTCACCATTCGCCTGCTCGCCATTTTGCGTCCTCCGGTGAGGGCGCCACGGCCGCCACGGGCCGCGGCGCAAAGCTTGCGGAATTGACGAGAATCAAGGGGAGACGTGCAACCCCCGATCCTTCCTACGAGGCTGCGGCGCAACCGGATCGGAGCCGCGAAGTGTAGCAGATCGGCCCTCCGCCCTGACAACCCGCCGCAGCAGGACGCGCTTCCCGGGCGCGATTTCTGCGCGCAGGCGCGGGGTGCGCATTGAGTGGGATAGGCGGAACGGGTCATCCTCCGCGACCTATGGTGAGGAAGGTCGGGACGAGCCGGATCGTCCGCGAGATCGGCCGCGGCGGCATGGGCGTGGTGTACGAGGCGTTCCAGGAAGGCCTGGAGCGGCCCGTCGCCGTGAAGGCGCTCGACCAGAAGCTCGTCCGCTCGAACGAGGTGGTCGAGCGCTTCCGGCGCGAGGGGCGCGCCTACGCGCAGCTCCGCCACGAGGCCATCGTGGCGGTGCACGACCTGGTGGAGAAGGACGACCAGCTCTACCTCGTGACCGACCTCGTGGACGGCGCCGACCTCGCCCGCGTGCTGGCGCAGGGCGGCGCGCTGCCGGCCGACTGCGTGGCGGTGATCGGCGCGCGCCTCGCCGAGGCGCTCGACTACGTGCACTGGAGCGGCCTGCTGCACCGCGACGTGAAGCCGGCGAACGTGATGATCTCCCGGCTCGGCGAGGTGAAGCTGATGGACTTCGGCATCGCCAAGGGCGCCGAGGACCCGTCGCTCACGCGCGTGGGCATGCTGGTGGGCAGCCCGTCGTACATGGCGCCGGAGGTGCTCGCCGGCGACGAGGGCGGGCCCGCCGCGGACGTGTGGGCGCTCGGCGTGACGCTCTACGAGCTGGTCTGCGGGGAGAAGCCGTTCCGCGGCGCGAACGCGGACGAGCTGTTCCGGCTGGTGCGGCGCGGGCGCTTCCGCAAGGTCCGCTCGCTCGCCCCCGGCTGCCCGGCGCGCGTCGCCGCCGCCATCGAGCGCTGCCTGGCGCGCGCGCCGGAGCGGCGCTGGAAGAGCGCCGGCGCGCTGGCGCGCCACCTCGACGCGTTCGCGGCGAAGAAGCTCGCGAAGCTCCACCCCCGCGCGCGCCTGGTGGCGCTGCTCGCGAACCGCGGCTTCGCCACCGAGGAGGTGGCGCTCTCGCGCATGGACGTGGCCACGCTGAACGCCACCCGCCTCGCCGACGAGAAGGGCACCGCCACGGTGGCCGAGTTCCCGGTGCGCCGCCGCCGCCGCGCCACCGCGCTGCAGGCCGCGCTCGCGCTCGCCGCCGCGGCCGCGGTGTGGCTCGCGCCGCTCGCCCTCCCCTGACCCGCGCACCCCCCGCGCGGCCGCGCGAACGGCTCCCCGGCCGCCCCGGCTTCGCCTACGATGCGCGCCGCCGTGCGCACCCGCATCGTCGCCACCTACCTCGCCGTCGCCGCGCTGTGGGGCTCGACCTGGATGGCCATCCGGATCGGCCTCGAGGACCTGCCGCCGCTCCGGTTCGCGGGCGTGCGGATGGCGGTCGCGGCGCTGGTGCTCGCGCCGTTCGCGCTGCGCGGCGGCGCCTGGCGCGAGGTGGTGGGGCCGGCGCGGGCGCAGCTCGCGCTCGTGGCCGTGCTGCAGATCGCGCTCCCCTACGGCCTCATGTTCGTGGCGCAGCAGTGGGTCCCGTCCGGCCTCGCCGCGGTGCTGTTCGCGTCGTTCCCGGTCTGGATCGCGCTCCTCGCGCGCGCCCTCGTCCCCGGCGAGTCGCTCACGCCGGCGCGCCTCGCCTCGGCGCTGCTCGGGATCGCGGGCGTGGCCGTGCTGCAGCTCCCGCACCTCGGCGACCTGGAGGGCTCGGGCCGGCTCCTGCTGGGCGGCGCGCTGGTGGTGCTCTCCTCGATGATCGTGGCGCTCGCGAACGTGCTGGTGCGCCGCCACCTCGCCGCGGTCTCGCCGCTCGCCATGACCGCCGGGCAGACCGCCGTCGGCTCGGTGCTGCTGCTCGCCGCGGCCGCGCTGCTGGAGCACGGGCGCCCGGCCGCGTTCACCCCGAGCGCGGTGGCGGCGCTGGCGTGGCTGGCGGTGTTCGGCACCGCGCTCACCTACGTGGGCCTCTACTGGCTGGTGCCGCGCGTCCCCATGGCCGCGATCGGCGCGCTGCCGCTGCTCGACACCACCGTGGCGGTGACGCTGGGCGCGCTCGTGCTCCACGAGCCGGTGGGCTGGAACCTGGCGCTGGGCGGCGGGATGGTGCTCGCCGCCGCGGCGCTCACCATCCCGCGCCGCCGGTGAGCGGTGCGCGCCGGCCGGCGCACACGCCGCACCCCCTCGCTTGACGACCGTCACGGCGCGGCGCGCCGGACGAGGCGCACGGTGGCCGGACACCGCCCCGGAGCCGTCCACGGAGCCGCCCATGCCCCCGCGCCTCGTCCCGCACCTCGCCCTCGCCGCCGCGGTCGCGCTGTCCCTCGCCGCCGGCTGCGACCGAGCCCGCGTCGCCGAGGGCGACGCGACGGAGCGGTGCCTCCGCTGCCACGGCGGCGACGGCAGCGCCGCCCCGCCGCGCTCGGCGCGCGGGGCGACCGCCACCACCGATCGCGGCGTGGGAGCCCACCGGGCCCACCTCGCCGGCGGGCGGATCGCCGGGCCGGTCCGGTGCGAGGCGTGCCACGTCGTGCCGACGGATCTCGCGCACGTGGACGGCGTCGCGGGCGTGGCGTTCGGTGAGGAGGCCCGCCGCGGCGGCGCGGCCCCAGCGTGGGAGCCGGACGCGGCGGGCGGGCCGCGCTGCGCCGGGACGTACTGCCACGGCGCCACGCTCGCCGCCGGCGGCGCCGCGACCGCGCCGGTGTGGACGCAGGTGGACGGCGCGCAGGTCGGCTGCGACGGCTGCCACGGCGCCCCGCCCGGCGGCGCCGGCCACCCGCAGGGCGAGCTCGCCGGGCAGTGCGCGCTCTGCCACCCCGACACGGTGCTCGCCTCCGGCGCCATCGACGTCGCGGGGGGCCACCACCTCGACGGCCGGGTGGACGTGGCCGGCGGCGCCTGCGGCGGCTGCCACGGCGCGCCGCCCGCGACCGGGGCGCACGCGCTCCACGCGACCGTGCCCGCCGGCGCCTCCCCGACCTACGGCGCGCTCACCGTGCTCGAGGACCTGTCGCCGGCCGGCGGCCCGGCCCACGCGTTCGGCTGCGGCCAGTGCCACCCGCTCGACGCGGCCCGGCACATGGACGGCCGGGTGGACGTGGTGCTCGCGCCGGACGGCGCGCCGGCCGGCACGCTGAAGGCGCGCAACGCCGCGGGCGCGGGCTACGACGCCGCGAGCGGCTCCTGCGCCGGCGTCTACTGCCACTCGAGCGGCCAGGAGGCGCCGGCCTACGCGGACGCGCCGGCGTGGACCGCGGCGCCGGGCGCGCTCGGCTGCGCCGGGTGCCACGGCAACCCGCCCGCCTACGCCACCGGCGGGCCCGCCGCGGCGGACGCGAACGGGCACCTGGGCCTCTCCACCGACGGCTACGAGTGGGGCCACTTCGGCGGCCTCCCCGGCCCGTGGCACACCTCGAAGCACGGCGGCGGCTGGTCGCCCGAGGAGGACGCCGCGCCCATCACCTGCCAGTCGTGCCACGCCGAGACCACCGCCGGCGCCGGCCCCTCCGGCTTCTACTGGCTCGACACCACCGGCACCTACGCGCTACCGGGCGGCCTGCTCGGCTACGGCTGCTCGTCCGCGGCCTGCCACGGCGGCGCCGCGCCGTCGGGCCGGGGCGCGGTGGCGCCGCTCCGGCACGTGAACGGCCGGCGCGACGTGGCGTTCGACGCGCGCGCCGCGCTGCCGGAGCTCCCCTGGCTCCCGGCGGCCCCGGACCGGCCCACGCGGCCGTACTGGGTGACCCACGCGTCGCCCGGCTCGATCGTGTTCCCCGATCCGGCCATCCCGGACGCGGTGATGGAGGGCACGACGCTGTCGCTGCACCTCGGCAGCGCGCGCTACGACCCGGCCACGAAGACCTGCTCGAGCGTCGCCTGCCACCTCCAGCAGGCGCAGGTGACCTGGGGCGCCCCGCACACGGGCTGGGGCACCTGCGGCACCTGCCACGGGTTCTGAGCCGGGCCCGCCCGGCGGCGTCCACGGCGGCGCACCTGCGCGGAGCTTGCGGCCGCCCCGGCCCGGCCGAACGTTCCTGGGCCGAGCGGTCGGCTGCACGGACCGCTCCGGAGGCCGCCGCACCGATGCTCCGACGGGCGCTGTCGCTCTGCTCCGGCCTCCTCGGCCGCCGTCCCGCGGCGGGGGACGGGTTCCGCGACGAGCTCGCGTTCTGGGATCGCCAGCTCTCCGGCCTCGGCGCGTACGCGGAGGACGTCCGGCGGCGCTCCACCCCTTCGCTCATGCCGCTCGTCTACCCGCACTACCTCGAGCCGCTGCTCGAGGAGGTGCGGGCCCGGACCGGCGCGCCGCCGCGGGTCCTCGACGCCGGCTCGGGGCCGCTCTCGATGTGGGCCGACGGCGCGGAGCACCAGCGGATCGCGCTCACCTGCTCCGACGCGCTGGCGGACGCGTACCGCGGGCTGCTCGCGCGCCACGGCCTCCGCCCGCGCTACCCGCTCGTGCAGTGCGCCGGCGAGGCGCTCTCGGCGCGCTTCGGCGAGGCCGCCTTCGACGTCGCCTGGATGCACAACGCGCTCGACCACACCCAGGACCCGGGCGCGGTGGTGCGCGAGCTCGTCCGCGTGCTCGCGCCCGGCGGGTACCTGGTCGTGCAGGGGTGGTGCCGCGAGGGCACCGCCGAGCGGTTCATCGGGCTCCACCGGCACGACCTGTGGGTCGAGCCGCCGGGCCGCCTGATGCTGCGGACGCTCTCGGACGACGGGCGGCGGCTGTCCGGGCCGGTCGCGCCGTGCGACGGGCTCGGCCTCGAGCTCCTCGAGGCGTCGGCGCCCTCGCGGACGCCGCGCACCTGGATGAAGCTGGTGTGGCGGAAGCCCGCCGCGGGCTACGCCTCGACCGCCACCCGCGGCGCGTCGGCCCAGAGCCCCTCGAGATCGTAGAAGCCGCGGGCCTCGCGGCCCATCACGTGGGCGACGACGTCGCCGTAGTCCACCAGGATCCAGCGCCCGCCCTGGTAGCCCTCCACGCCGACCTTGGTGACGCCCTGCGCCTTCATGGTCTGCT
>NZ_BAZG01000062.1 GCF_000964525.1 Anaeromyxobacter sp. PSR-1 | reverse complement strand
CGCCGGGTCGAACGCGAACGCGACCGCGGGCAGCGCGTGCGGCCCGCCGGCGGCGAGCAGCGCGTTCTCGGCGGCGTCGCCGGGCGGGAGGCCGAAGCCGGCGCACAGGTTGAACCCCACCGGCGCGCCGTCGGCCGCGCGCCCGGTCGCGAAGGCCCAGCGCCAGTCGGTGCGGCGGGCGAGCAGCCCGGCGGTGAAGTCCGCGCCGCCGGAGCCGCCGTCGAGCGGCAGCGTCCGGCCGCCCAGGCGCACCGCGCCGCGCGCCGCCAGCCCCGCCCGCTTCTCGGTGAGCCGCGGCCCGGCGCCGGGCACCGGCGCGATCACGGTGAGCGGGGCGGGGGCGCCGGCGGCGTCGAGCGAGAGGTCCAGCGCGAGCCCGCCGCGGCCGGCCCCCTCGACCCGGAGCGCGCCGGGCGCGCCCGAGATCCGGAGCTCCAGGCCGCCGCCGCGCCAGCTCGCGCCGCCCCACGGCCGCTCGTCCACCCGCGCGTTCACCCCGGGCAGGCCCGAGCCGCGCCGCTCCGCCAGCATCCGCCCGGCGGCCCGGTCCAGCGCCCACAGGAACGCGCCGGCGAACCACCCGGCCTCGACCACCGCCAGCCCGAGCGCGGCCCGTTCGCCCGCCGCGAACACGTAGACCCACCGCTTCGCGCGCGCGAGGTGCGCGACCGAGCCGGCGAGGCCGGGGCGCGCGAGCGGCCGGAGCGCCGCGGAGGCGACGGTGCCGCGGAACGCGCCGAGGCACGGCGCGCCGGCGGCGTCGAGGATCGCGGGCGGCGCGGCGGGCAGCGGGCGGGGGACGAGGTCCACCCCGGAAGCGTACCGCCCGGCGCTGCGCGGTGGCGCGGCCCGGGCGGAAGCACCCCAACGCGTGCGCGCGGGGCGGGCGACGAGGGCGGCGGCTAGGCCGCGGAGCCCTCGTGGATCGCGAGGGCCGGCACCTTGGCGCGGAGCGCCGGCGCGTCGGCCTCGCCGGTCACCCGGACCACGCGGTGCGCGGCGGGGTCGGCGAGCACCTTCTTCACGAGCGCCTGGTTCATGGCGTGGCCGCTCTTCACCGCCACGAGCGCGCCCACCACCGGCATCCCGAACAGCGCCAGGTCGCCGATCGCGTCGAGGACCTTGTGCCGCGCGAACTCGTCCGGGAAGCGGAGCCCCTCGGGGTTCAGGATCGAGAACTCGTCCACCACGATGGCGTTCTCGAGGCTGCCGCCCTTGGCCAGCCCCATCGCCTGCATCCTCTCGATGTCGCGGCGGAAGCAGAACGTGCGGGCGCGGGCCACCTCGCGCTCGAAGGCGCGCTCGCCCAGCTTCACCTGGAACGACTGGTCGGTGATGAGCGGGTGGCCGAAGTCGGCCGTGAAGGAGACCGAGAAGCCGTCGGCGGGCTCGAGGCGCGCCAGCTTGTCGCCGTCGCGGATCTCGACCGGCTGGTCCACGACCAGGTAGCGCTTGCCGGCGGGCAGCACCTTCACGCCGGCCTCCTGCACCAGGCAGGTGAAGGGCGCGGCGGAGCCGTCGAGGATGGGGATCTCCGGGCCGTCCACCTCGACGCGGCAGGCGTCGATGCCCATGCCGTGCAGCGCGGCCATGACGTGCTCGACCGTGGCCACGCGGGCGCCGCCGCGGCCGAGGGAGGTCGAGAGCATCGTGTCCACCACGTGCTCGTTGCGCGCGGGGATCTCCACGCCGAGGTCCATGCGGACGAAGGTGATGCCGGCGTCGGCCGGGGCGGGCGCGAGCGTCAGGGTGGCGGGCCGGCCGGAGTGGAGGCCCACCCCCGTGCAGGAGACCCGCTTCGCGACCGTTCGCTGATTCCAGGAAGCCATGTCCAAGTCCGTTCTGGGCGCGTCGCCCGGGCGGCCCCCTTCCGAGCAATCGACGTGCCAATCAACCCGATTTCCGGGCACTTCATGGGGCGGCGGCACCGCCGCTAACCCCTCGTTCCTACCGAGCCTTTTCGCCGCACCCTCCCGCGGCCGGGTCAGGCCGCTCCGCGAGGGTGTCGGAACCCCGTCCTCCGAGCGACACCGGCACGACACGGATGTCAGAGCGGACGATCGGGTCACCGGGTGGGCGGGCGGCCTTATAGCATTGCCGGCCGAGGCGAGCCCACGTGATCCCGCTCAGCGACGACGTCCCCACCGAACGCACACCGGCGGTCACCCTGCTCTTCATCGCGGCGAACGTGCTCGCGTTCCTGTGGCAGGTGGACGTGCTCGCGCTGCCCGACGCGCTCGCCTCGGGTCGCCTCATGGAGTACCTGGCCGGGCGCCTGGGCGACACCGCGCTCCGCGGCGGCGTGGTGCCGTTCGAGATCCTGACGTTCTCCGACGTCTACCCGCGCGACCTCGTGCCCCCGCCGCTCACCGTCTTCACCGCCATGTTCCTGCACGGCGGCCTGGTCCACGTCGGCTCCAACATGCTGTTCCTCTGGATCTTCGGGAACAACGTCGAGGACGCGCTGGGGCGCGGGCGCTTCGTGCTCTTCTACCTCGCCTGCGGCGTCGTCGCGGCGGTGGTCCAGGTGGTCGCCTCGGCGGCCACCGGCGATCTCGAGGTCCCGATGGTCGGCGCCAGCGGCGCCATCGCCGGCGTGCTGGCCGCCTACATGGTGCTGTTCCCGCGCGCCCGGGTGACCACGCTGGTCGTCATCGTGATCTTCATCCGCATCATCCCGGTGCCGGCCGCCTTCTTCATCGGCCTGTGGTTCCTGCTGCAGGTCCTCTCCATCTTCTTCGGCGGCAACACCGGGGTGGCGCTGTTCGCGCACGTGGGCGGCTTCGTGGCGGGGTGGCTGCTGGTGCGGCTGCTCGGGCGGCGCCCGACGTGGCGCGCGCGCCGGGTGAGCTGGTAGGCCGCGCGGCCGCGGTCAGACCAGCGAGCCCTGCTTGCCGCCGGGGCGGTCGCGCCCGAGGTGCGCGTACGCGGCGGGCAGCGCCACCCGGCCGCGCGGCGTGCGCGCCAGGTAGCCCTCGCGCACCAGGAACGGCTCGTACACGTCCTCGAGCGTGCCCGACTCCTCGCCCACCGCGGCGGCCACCGCGTCGATGCCCACCGGCCCGCCGCCGAACGTGTCGATCACCGCCGCCAGGATGCGGCGGTCCATGGCGTCGAGCCCGCGGGCGTCAACCTCCAGCCGGCGCAGCGTGCGGTCCACCACCTCGCGCGTGAGCCGCCCGTCCCCCTCCACCTGCGCGAAGTCGCGGGCGCGCTGCAGCAGCCGGATGGCGATGCGCGGCGTCCCGCGGGCGCGGCGCGCCAGCTCCTCCGCGCCCTCCTCGTCCACCGGCAGCCCCAGCTTGCGCGCGGCCCGCACCGCGATCTCCTTCAGCTCGGCCGGGCCGTAGTACTCGAGCCGCTCCTGGATCGGGAAGCGGTCGCGCAGCGGGCTCGCCAGCAGGCCGGTGCGCGTGGTGGCGCCGACCAGCGTGAAGCGCTCCAGCTTCATCTCCATGGTCTGGGCGCCGAGGCCGGCGCCGAGCACCACGTCGAAGCGGTAGTCCTCCATGGCCGGGTAGAGCGCCTCCTCGACCGCGGGCGAGAGCCGGTGGATCTCGTCGATGAAGAGGATGTCGCGCGGGGCGAGCGCGGTGAGCAGGCCGGCCAGGTCGCCCTTCTTCACCAGCGCCGGGCCGCTCGTCACGTGCAGCGTGACGCCCAGCTCACGCGCCAGGATGTGGGCGAGCGAGGTCTTGCCCAGGCCGGGCGGGCCGGAGAGCAGCACGTGGTCGAGCGACTCGCCGCGCTGGCGGGCCGCGGCGGCGTACACCTTCACGTTCTCGACGATCTTCACCTGGCCGACGTAGTCGTCGAAGGTGGCGGGGCGGAGCGACTGCTCCAGGCGCTCCTCGCCCTCCAAAGGCTTCGGGGTGACCTCGCGGAGCGGCTTCACGGTCATGGTCGCTCCCTACCCGCGCAGCAGCTTCAGCGCCTCGCGCAGGAGCTCGTCCAGCGCCCGTCCCTCGGCCGAGTCGCGCAGCGCCTCCGCCACGCCCTCGGCCTGCGGCGGCCGGTAGCCCAGGTTGAGCAGGGCGGTCCGGAGCTGGTCGAGGACGTCCGCCCCCGCGCCGGCGCGGGCGGGCCCGGCGGCGCGCGCCAGCGCCACCAGCTTGTCCTTCAGCTCCACCACCAGCCGCTCGGCGGTCTTCTTCCCGATGCCCTGGACCTTGGTGAGCCGGGCCACGTCGCCCTGCGCCACCGCCTGCGCCAGCTCGCGCGCCTCGATGCCGGAGAGGATGTTCTGCGCCGCCCGCGGGCCCACCCCCTTCACGTCGATGAGGGCGCGGAACACCGCCTCCTCGTCCTCGGTGGCGAAGCCGTACAGGTCGAGCGCGTCCTCGCGGACGTGGGTGTAGACGCGGAGCGCGGCCGGCTCGCCCGGCGGCGGGAGCGAGGCCAGCGAGAGCTGCGACAGGTGCACGAGGTAGCCCACCCCGCCCACGTCCACGATGGCGTGGTCGTCGCGCTTCTCGGCGATCCGCCCGGCCAGGCGCGCGATCACGGCGTCCCCCGGTGATCGCGCCGCGAGGGGCGGAGCCGGGCCGCGGCCGCCCGGGCCGCCGCGGCGCGGCCGGCGCCGGCCGCGGGGACCGCGAAGGCGCGCCGGGCCAGGTGGCACACGGCGATGGCGAGCGCGTCGGCCTCGTCGGAGAGGCCGGGCGCCGCGCCGAGGAGCATGCGGGCGGTGCGGAGCATCTGGTCCTTGCCGGCGCGCCCGTTGCCGGTGAAGGCGAGCTTCACCTCGGACGGCGCGTACTCGAAGACGGGGAGCCCGGCCCGCGCGGCGGCGGCGAGCGCGACGCCGCGCGCCTGCCCGAGCACCAGCGCCGAGCGCGGCGAGGCGCCGGAGAAGACCGCCTCGACCGACGCCTCCGCGGGCCGGGCCCGGGCGATGAGCGCGTCGAGGCCGTCGAGGATGCGCCCGAGCCGCTGGGCCATGGGCAGATCGCCCGGGACGAGCACCCCGGACTCGACCACCGTCAGCCGGGCCCCCTCCCGCGCGACGACCCCGTAGCCGCAGCGGCGGGAGCCGGGGTCGATGCCGAGGACGATCACGCGAGGCACCGTAGCACAGCCTGAACCGGCGTCCAGCGCCGGGCGCGCGGGCCGCTCCGGGTCAGCTCGCGACCGGCGGGAACATCGTCGGGTGCTCGGCGAGCACCACCTTGCGCAGCCGCGGCAGCGCGAGGTGGAACGCGACGCTGGCGGCGAGCACGACCAGGGCCGAGACGCCGAGCGTCCGCGGCACGCCGGCCCGGTGGGCCACGAACCCGGCCGCCAGCGAGCCGAACGGCGTCACGCCCATGAACAGCATCGAGAACAGGCCCATCACCCGCCCGCGCATCTCCGGCGGCGCGAGCCCCTGGAGCAGCGTCATGGTGCCGGCGGTCTGGGTGACGAAGCCGAAGCCGGTGACGAGCAGCGCGGCCGCGCTGAGCGCCGGGTGGCGCGACAGCGACAGGCCGAGCACGCCCAGGCCGAGCAGCGTCGTCCCGAGCGCCACGATCCGCCCCAGCCCGCGCAGGCTGCGGCGCACCAGCAGCCGGACCGCGCCGGCCAGCGCGCCGACGCCGGCCGCGGCGAGGAGCGCGCCGTACAGCGAGGCGCCGCCGTGCAGCACGTCGGCGGCGATGGCGGGCAGCAGCGTCTGGTACGGCATGGCGAAGAAGCTCGAGACCGTGAGGAGCGCGAGCAGCGCGCGCACGTGCGCGGTCTGGCCGGCGTAGGCGATGCCCTCGAGCAGGTGGGCGCGGTGCCCGAGCGAGGGCGGCGGCTGCGGCGGCGGCCGCATCACCCAGAGCGCGTAGTAGGTCCCGAGGAACGACAGCGCGTTCAGGCCGAAGCACACCCCCTCGCCCAGCGCCGCCACCAGCACGCCGGCCAGCGCCGGGCCGACGGCGCGCGCGGCGTTCACGATCGACGAGTTGAGCGCGATCGCGTTGGGCATGTCCTTGCCGGCGATGTCGGCGAGCAGCGCCTGCCGGGCCGGGATCTCGAACGCGTAGGTGAGCCCCAGCATGGCGGCGAGCACCATCACGTGCCAGGGCTGCACCGCGCCGGCCAGCGTGAGCGCCGCGAGCAGCACCGACTGCACGATGGCGTTGCTCTGGGTGAGCAGCACCATCCGCCGGCGCGGGTACCGGTCGGCGAGCGAGCCCGCCCAGACGCTGAACAGGAACACCGGCACCTGGCCGAGGAAGTTGACCAGGCCGAGCATCTGGGACGAGCGGGTGAGCCGCCACACCAGCCAGGCCTGGGCGACGGACTGCATCCAGTTGCCGGCCAGCGACACGGTCTGGCCGGCGAAGAACAGCCGCAGGTCGCGCTGGCGGAGCGAGCGGAGGGCGTTCGGCCAGCGCATGCGGCTCGACCCCCGGCGCTACAGCTGGATCTGCGCGCCCATCTCCACCACGCGGTTCGGCGGCAGGCCGAAGAACGCGCTCGCGGTCTGCGCGTTGCGGGCCATCACGATGAACAGCCGCTTGCGCCAGGTCGGGATGTTCGACGGACCGTTCGGGAGCAGCGTCTCGCGCCCGAGGAAGTAGGTCGTCTCCATGGGGACGATGGTGAGGCGGGGCCCGGCCAGCTCGCGGCGGGGGAGCGAGTCGAGCAGGGCCGGCACGTCCGGCGTCTCCATGAACCCGTAGTGCGCGATCACCTGGTAGAAGCCGCTGCCCAGCTCGCGCGCGTTCACGCGCTCCGCCTCGGCCACGAACGGGATCTCGTGCGCCAGGATCGACACCAGGATCACGCGCTCGTGCAGCACCTTGTTGTGCTTCAGGTGGTGCAGCAGCACCGGCGGGACGCCGCCGGGGTTCGAGGTCATGAACACCGCGGTCCCGGCCACGCGCTGGACCCTGCGGCGCGCCACGTCGGCCATGAACAGGTCGAGCGGGAGCCCGGCGTCCTTCAGCATGAGCGCCAGCGCGTCGCGGCCGCGCTTCCAGGTGGACATGAGCGTGAACACCAGCGCCGCGGCGGCGATCGGGAACCAGCCGCCGTCGCGGAACTTGACCACGTTCGCGAGGAAGAACGACGCGTCCACCGTGAGGAACAGCACCGTGAGCGGCCAGGCCTTCCAGCGCGCCCAGCCCCAGCGGTCGCGCATCACCCGGTGGAACAGGAGCGTGGTGACGATCATCGTCCCGGTGACCGCGATGCCGTACGCGGAGGCGAGGCGGGAGGAGGTCTGGAACCCGAGCACCAGCGCGACGCAGGCGGTCCCCAGCATCCAGTTCACCTCGGGCAGGTAGATCTGGCCGATCTCGCGCTGCGAGGTGTGGCGGATGGTGACACGCGGCGAGTAGCCGAGCTGGATGGCCTGCTGGGTGAGCGAGTACGCGCCGGAGATGAGGGCCTGCGAGGCGACGATCGCCGCCGCGGTGGCGATGGCGATGGTGGGGTAGAGCGCCCACTCCGGCGCGAGCAGGTAGAACGGGTTGCGGGCGGCGCCGGGGTCGTGGAGCAGCAGCGCGCCCTGCCCCAGGTAGTTGACGAGCAGCGCCGGCATGGCGAAGCCCAGCCAGGCCACGCGGATGGGGCGCTTCCCGAAGTGACCCATGTCCGCGTAGAGCGCCTCGCCGCCGGTGATGACGAGCACCACCCCGCCCAGCACCAGGAACCCGTGCCAGCCGTTCCGCGCGAAGAACGACAGCCCGTGCGTCGGCAGGAGCGCGCGCAGGATGCTCGGGTCGTGGAGGATGCCGCGCACGCCCAGCACCGCGATGGTCGCGAACCACACCAGCATGACCGGGCCGAACACCGCGCCGACCTTGGCCGTGCCCTGCTTCTGGAACAGGAACAGGAACACCAGGATCACCACGGTGGCGGGCACCACCACCCGCTCCATGGCCGGCGCCGCGACCGCGACGCCCTCCACCGCGCCCAGCACCGAGATCGCCGGGGTGATGATGCCGTCGCCGTAGAGCAGCGCGGCGCCGAACAGGCCCAGCATGAGCAGCACCCGCCGGCCGAGGCGCGTGGTCTCGGTCTTCCCCACCAGCGCCATGAGCGCGAGGATCCCGCCCTCCCCGCGGTTGTCCGCGCGCATGACGAACGACATGTACTTGAACGTCACCACGAACGTCATCGCCCAGAACACCAGCGAGAGGACGCCGAGCACGTTCGCGTCGGTCGGGTGGACGCCGTGCGGCCCGCCGAAGCACTCCTTCAGCGAGTACAGCGGGCTCGTCCCGATGTCCCCGTAGACGACCCCGAGCGCGCCGACGGCGAGCGCCGCGAGCGCCTTGCCGGTCGGGGGCGGCCGGTGCTCGGGCAGCGAGAAGCCGGCCGTGGGCGAAGGGGCCGGCGTGGCGCTGGGGCCGGCCGGGGCGCCGGACGTGGGCACGGCGCCGGCTGACGGGGGGTCGTTGGGTGAGGGGATCTGGGACATCCGGAGGAAAGGAGGGCGCGAAGTAAGCAGATCGGAACCCGGCCGTCGAGCCCCAAACCTGCTCGCAGCGCGAACCCTGCAGACGGAGACTGGAATTCGATGCCCCCCGTAACGGGTCACCCGAAAGGCTCGTCCCGCGACGGGCGCGGGCCGTCGCCCGGGGGCCGGCGCGGCGAGCCGGCGGCGGCGCCCGTGCAGCGACCCCGCACCTCGGGTATCTTGCGCGCCCCCATGTCCCCGGCCGTCCCACCGATCCGCGCGGAGCTGCGCGCGCTCCTCCGGCTCGCCCTGCCGCTGTCGCTGGCGCACGGCGGCCAGGCGCTCATGGGCGTGGTGGACGCGGCCATCGTGGGCCGCGCCGGCGCGGTGCCGCTCGCCGGCACCGGGCTCGGCGCCTCGCTGTTCTTCGCGGTCGCGGTGCTCGGCATGGGGATCATGCACGGGCTGGACCCGCTCATCTCGCAGGCGATCGGCGCGGGCGACGAGCGGCGCGCGCGGCACCTGCTCTGGCAGGCGGCGTGGCTCGCGGCGATCCTGGCGGCCGCGTTCACGATCCCCATCGCCCTCATCCCGGCGGCGCTGGTGCCGCTCGGCATCGCGCCGGACGTGGCGGCGCAGGCCGGGCCGTACATCTGGTGGCGGCTCCCGGGGCTGTTCTTCTTCCTCTACTACTTCGGCGCGCGCGCCTACCTGCAGGCGCACGGGCTGGGCCGGCCCATGGTCGTGGCCACGGTGGGCGCGAACCTGCTGAACGTCCCCGCCGACCTGCTGCTCGTGTTCGGCGGCGCGTCCCTGCCGGCGTGGACCGGGCCGCTCCGGCTGGTGCCGCCGCTCGGGGCGGCCGGCGCCGCCATCGCCACCAGCCTCTGCATCGCGCTGCAGGCGCTCGTGCTGGTCCGCGCGACGCGGGCGGTGTCGCTCGGCGGCCCCCGGCCGGCCGGGCTGGCGCGCCCGGACCGCGCCGCGCTCGCCACCGCGGTCCGGGTGGGCGGGCCGGTCGGGCTGCACATGTTCGCCGAGGTCGGCTTCTTCTCGCTGGTGAGCTTCCTCGCCGGCCGCCTCGGCGCCGAGGCGCTCGGCGCGCACCAGATCGCGCTCTCGGTGGCGAGCCTCACCTTCACCATGGCGGTCGGCCTCGGCGACGCGGGCAGCGTGCGGGTGGGGCTCGCGGTGGGCGCGCACGAGCGCGCCGGCGCCCGCCGGGCGGGGCTGTGCGCGTTCGCGGGCGGCGCGTCGATCATGCTCGTGCCCGCGCTCGCCTTCACGTTCGCGCCCGGCGTCATCGGGCGGATCATGACCGACGACCCGGGCGTGCTCGCGCTGGCGGTCCCGCTGCTGCGCGTCGCGGCGATCTTCCAGCTCTCGGACGGCCTGCAGGCGGTGGGCGCGGGCGTCCTGCGCGGCGCCGGCGAGACCCGCTTCACCTTCCTCGCCAACCTCGCGGGGCACTGGCTGATCGGCCTGCCGGCGACGCTGCTGCTCGGGTTCACCCTCGGTCACGGGGTGGTCGGGCTGTGGGGCGGCTTCTGCTTCGGCCTCACCGCGGTCGCCATCGCGCTCCTCGGGCGCTTCCTGCGGGTCTCCTCCCGCGGCATCGTGCCGCTCGCCGAGCGCGCCGCCGCGTAGCGGCGCACCCGCCGTCCCGCCCGCCCCGGGGCGCGCGCGTTGCTATCCTCGGGGCGATGCGGCTCGCCCTGCCCCAGCCGTACGAGGACCTCGGCCACGTCGCCGACGTGGGCGTGCGCGTGCGCGGCGCCACCGCGGAGGAGGCGCTCGCGCGGCTGGCGCTCGCCCTCGGCGCGCTGCTCGCCGGCGGCGGCCCGGCGCCGGTCGAGGGCGAGGAGGAGCGGCTCGCGGTGCGCGGCGGGCCCGGGCTGGCCGGCACCGCGGTGGCGCTCCTGCGCGAGCTGCTCTGGCGCTTCGTCTCCGCCCGCCGCATCCCGGCGGCCGTCGAGGTCACCGCCTGCAGCGAGGCCGGGGCCGAGGCGGTGGTCGGCTTCGCGCGCTGGGACCCGGCGCTGCACGCCGAGGGCGCGGACGTGAAGGCGGTCACCTGGCACGCGGCGCGGCTCGAGCCGGAGGGCGGCGGCTGGGTGGCGCAGGCGGTGCTGGACATCTGATCCGGCGCGGGGGGACGCGATGACGGCGCACCAGGGCGGGCACGTGCCGCTGCGGCGGATCGAGGGGGACCTCTGGGAGATCCCGCGCCACGGCGGGATGAAGGTGCCGGGGCGCGTCTACTCCCCGGGCCCGCCGGCCCCGGACGACCCGGCGCTGCAGCAGGTGGCGAACGTGGCCCACCTGCCCGGGATCCTGCGCTGGTCGCTGGCCATGCCGGACATACACTGGGGGTACGGGTTCCCCATCGGCGGCGTCGCCGCGGTGGACGCGGAGCACGGCGCGGTCTCGCCGGGCGGGGTGGGCTACGACATCAACTGCGGCGTGCGCGTCGTCACCACCGGCCTCGACGCCGAGGAGCTCCGGCCGCGGCTCCACGCGCTCGCGGCCCGGATCTACCGCGACGTCCCCACCGGCGTGGGCGCGAGCGCCGCCATCCCGAGGCTGACGCCGCGGGAGCTGGACGAGGTGCTGGCGCAGGGGGCGCGCTGGGCGGTGGCGCGCGGCTTCCGCGCCGCGGCGGACGACGCCGACCGCTGCGAGGAGGGCGGGCGGCTCGCCGGCGCGGATCCCGCCGCGGTGAGCGCGCGGGCCCGCGAGCGCGGCAGCGACCAGCTCGGCACGCTGGGCAGCGGCAACCACTTCCTCGAGCTGGACCGGGTCGCCCGGATCCACGACGCCGCCGCGGCCGAGGCGTTCGGCCTGTTCCCAGGGCAGCTCGTGGTCCAGATCCACTCCGGCTCGCGCGGCCTCGGCTACCAGGTGTGCGACGAGGCGCTCGCGGAGCTGGCGTCGCGGCTGGCGTCCTACGGCCCGGACTACGCCGCCCTGCCCGACCGGCAGCTCGCCTGCGCCCCGATCGGCAGCCCGGAGGGGCGGCGCTACCTCGCGGCCATGCAGGCGGCGGCGAACTTCGCGTGGGCCAACCGGCAGGTGATGACCGGGCTCGCGGTGCGGGCGCTGCTCGACACGCTCGGCGTCTCCGATCGCGAGCTGGGCGCGCGGCTGCTCTACGACGTCTGCCACAACGTGGCCAAGCTCGAGGCGCACCAGCTGGACGGCGGGGTGCGGCGGGTGCTCGTCCACCGCAAGGGCGCCACCCGCGCGTTCGGCCCCGGCGACGCGCGCGTCCCGGCGCCGTACCGCGAGGTGGGCCAGCCGGTGCTCATCCCCGGGGACATGGGGCGGTACTCCTACGTCCTCGCCGGGACCGACAAGGCCATGCGCGACACGTTCGGCAGCTCGTGCCACGGCGCGGGGCGCCTCCTCTCGCGAGGCGAGGCGCTGCGACGCGCCCGGGGCCGCTCCATCGCGCGGGAGCTGGCCGATCGCGGCATCGAGGTGATCGCGCGGGGGCGCAAGACCCTCGGCGAGGAGATGAGCGAGGCGTACAAGGACGTGGCCCAGGTGGTGGCCGTGATGGACGGGGCGGGCATCTCCCGGCTGGTGGCCCGGCTCGACCCGCTCGCGGTGGTGAAGGGCTGACCCGGGCGCGGGCCCGGGGGCCCGCTGCGCCGGGCCGCGGCGCGTGCCTAGCTTCGGAGCATGGGCGACGCGGCCGATCCGCCCCGGCAACCGCAACCGAGGCTCGAGCTGCTGCGCGGCGGGCGCGCCGGCGCGGAGCCGGCAGGGCCGCCGCGGCTGGGGCGGGACGCGCTGCGCGTCATCCCGGGCGGCCCGGCGGGCGACCTCCAGGCGGCCATCGAGGAGACCGTCCAGGCCGCGCGCCAGATGCGCCGCGAGATCGAGGAGCGGATCGCGCGGGCCCTGGACGAGCTGTTCTGAGCCCCGACGGACCCTCCCGGCGCCTTCCGCCGAGCGCGCGCCCCGCCTAGACCCCTCCGCCGGAGGGAAGCGCGCATGCATCGGAGCCGGCTGGTCGGCATCGTCATCGACTGTCAGGACGGGGACGTGGACCGGGCCGCTGCGTTCTGGAGCGCCGCGCTGGGCAGGCCGCTCCAGCCGCCCGATCCCGGCAGCCCGGGCTACCGCGCGCTGGAGGACGCCGCCGGCGAGCCCGTCGTGCTCGTGCAGCGTGTGGATCACCCGAGCCGCGTCCACCTCGACATCGAGTCGGACGACCTCGAGGCCGAGGTGAAGCGGCTGGAGGCGCTCGGCGCGAAGCGGGTCGGGTTCGTCCACCGGTGGTGGGTGATGGAGGCGCCCACCGGGCAGCGCTTCTGCGTGGTCAACCCGCAGCGCGGGCCGATCGCCGGCAAGGGCCGGGCCTGGCCGTGAGCCAGGCCCCCGCGCCGCGTCGCGCGTGAATCGCGCGCCCGGGCCGGTTAAGCCCCGGGCATGCTCGAGCCCCTCCCCGGCGCCGCCCCGTTCCCCGACGCGCTCGCGCGCCGGCTCGCCGAGGCGGTCGCCGCCGATGCCGCGGCAGGCCACGGGGGCGCCGCGCCGCGCTTCACCAACCGCCTCGCGCTGGAGCGGAGCCCGTACCTCCTCCAGCACGCGCACAACCCGGTGAGCTGGTGGGCCTGGGGCGACGAGGCGTTCGAGGAGGCGCGGCGGACCGGCCGCCCGGTGTTCCTGTCGGTCGGCTACTCCACCTGCCACTGGTGCCACGTGATGGAGCGCGAGTCCTTCGAGGACGAGGAGATCGCGCGCGTCCTGAACGAGCGCTACGTGGCCATCAAGGTGGACCGCGAGGAGCGGCCGGACGTGGACGCGGTCTACATGACGGCGGTCCAGCTCCTCACCGGCTCGGGCGGCTGGCCCATGAGCGTGTGGCTCACGCCCGACCGCGAGCCGTTCTTCGGCGGGACCTACTTCCCGCCCCGCGACGGCGTCCGCGGGCCGGCCCGCGGCGTCCTCTCGATCCTGCACGAGATCGCCGACCTGTGGGCGCGCGACCCGGACCGGATCCGCTCCGCCACCGGCGCGCTCGTCGAGGCGGTGCGCACCGCGCTCGCGCCGGCCGGGCCCGCCGCCGCCGAGGTGCCCGGGCCGGAGCCGATCGAGCACGCGGTGACGCTCCTCGAGCGGAGCTTCGACGAGCGCCACGGCGGCCTGCGCCGCGCGCCCAAGTTCCCCTCCAACGTCCCGGTCCGCCTGCTGCTCCGGCACCACCGGCGCACCGGCGAGGAGCGGTCGCTCCGCATGGCGACCGTCACGCTCGAGCGGATGGCGGCGGGCGGCCTGCACGACCAGGTGGGCGGCGGGTTCCACCGCTACTCGACCGACGCCGAGTGGCTGGTGCCGCACTTCGAGAAGATGCTCTACGACAACGCGCTGCTGGCGGTCGCGTACGCCGAGGCCTGGCAGGTCACCGGCCGCCGCGACTTCGCGCGCGTGACCCGGCAGACGCTGGACTACCTGCTGCGCGAGCTGACCTCGCCCGAGGGCGGCCTGTACTCCGCCACCGACGCGGACTCGGAGGGCGAGGAGGGACGGTTCTTCACCTGGACCGAGGCCGAGCTGCGCGAGGCGCTGGGCGACCGCGCCGAGGCGTTCCTCCGGTTCCACGGGGTGCGCCCGGAGGGGAACTTCGAGGGCCGGAGCGTGCTGCACGTGCCCGCGCCCGACGAGGACGCGTGGGAGGCGTTCGCGCCGGACCGCGCCGCGCTGTACGCGATCCGCGAGCGGCGGCCGCGCCCGCTGCGGGACGAGAAGGTCCTGGCCGGCTGGAACGGCCTGGCCATCTCGGCGCTGGCGCTCGGCGGGCGGGCGCTGGCCGAGCCGCGCTGGGTGGACGCGGCGGCCCGCGCCGCCGACTTCGTGCTGACGCGCATGGTGCAGGGCGGGCGGCTGCAGCGGAGCTGGCTCGCGGGCCGCGCCGGCGTGCCGGCCTACCTGGAGGACCACGCGTTCCTGGTGCAGGGGCTGCTCGACCTGCACGAGGCGAGCTTCGACCCGCGCTGGCTGCGGGCGGCGGTGGAGCTGGCCGAGGCGCAGGACCGGCTGTTCGGCGATCCCGGCGGCGGCGGCTGGTTCCAGTCCGCCACCGATCACGAGCGGCTGCTCGCGCGGGAGAAGCCGACGCACGACGGCGCCGAGCCGTCGGGCGCGTCGGTGGCGGCGCTGAACGCGCTGCGGCTCGAGGCGTTCACCTCCGACCCGCGCTGGCGGCGCGCCGCGGAGGGCGCCCTGCGGCACCACGCGCGCACGCTGGCCGAGCAGCCGCTGGCCATGTCCGAGCTCCTGCTCGCGCTCGACTTCGCCGGCGACGCGGTGCGCGAGGTGGTGCTGGTCTGGCCGGAGGGCGGCGATCCCGGGCCGTTCGTGGACGTGCTGCGCCGGACGTTCCTGCCCAGCCGCGCCCTGACCGGCGCGCCCGAGGGCGAGGGGCTGGCGCGGCTCGGCGCGGTGGCCGCCATCGCCGCCGGCAAGGCCGCCGCCGGCGGGCGCGCCACCGCGTACGTGTGCGAGCGCGGCGCCTGCCGGCTGCCCGCGATCGCGCCGGAGAAGCTGGCCGCCCAGATCGCGCCGGTGCGGCCGTACCGCGCCTGACCGCCGGGCCTCATCCGTTAAAACGGAAGTTCTGGACAGTCGTCCGCGAAAGCGTACAGTCCGCCGCCATGAACCCCGGCACCCCGTCCCGCCCCGCGTCCCCCGCCCCCTCCGGCCCGCTGCGCCACTTCGCCTCCGACAACTACGGCGGCATCTGCCCCGAGGCGTTCGCGGCCATGGCCGAGGCGAACGTGGGCCACTCGCCGGGCTACGGCGACGACCGCTGGACGCAGGAGGCGGCGGACCTCCTGCGCGAGACGTTCGAGACCGACTGCGAGGTGTTCTTCGCGTTCAACGGCACCGCCGCGAACTCGCTCGCGCTGGCGGCGCTCTGCCAGTCCTACCACTCGATCCTGTGCCACGAGACGGCGCACGTCGAGACCGACGAGTGCGGCGCGCCGGAGTTCTTCTCCAACGGCACCAAGGTCCTCACCCTCCCCGGCCCGAACGGCAAGCTCCGGCCGGACGGCATCGACCACATGGTCCGGCGCCGCACCGACATCCACTACCCGAAGCCGCGGGTGGTCTCGGTGACGCTGCCCACCGAGCTGGGCACGCTCTACACCGTGGACGAGCTCCGCGCGATCGGCGAGCGCGCCCGCGCCAACGGCCTGCGCTTCCACATGGACGGCTCGCGCTTCGGCAATGCCGTCGCGGCGCTGGGGGTCGCCCCCAAGGACCTCACCTGGAAGGTGGGCGTGGACGTGCTCTGCTTCGGCGGCACCAAGGCCGGCATGGCGGTGGGCGAGGCGATCGTGTTCTTCGACCGGGCGCTGGCGGCGGACTTCGACTACCGGTGCAAGCAGGCCGGCCAGCTCGCCAGCAAGATGCGCTTCCTGGCGGCGCCGTGGGTGGGCATGCTCCGGGGCGGCGCCTGGCTGCGCCACGCCCGGCACACCAACGCCATGGCCGCGCTGCTGGAGCGGGCGCTCCGCGCCGTCCCGGGCGTGGAGATCCTCCAGCCGGTGCAGGCCAACTCGGTGTTCGCGACGCTGCCGGGCGACGCCGCCGCGCAGCTCCGCGCCAGGGGCTGGCGCTTCTACGACTTCATCGGCTCCGGCGGCGTCCGGCTCATGTGCGCCTGGGACGTGACCCCCGCCGACGTGGAGGCGTTCACCGCCGACCTCCGGCTGGCGGTGGCCGGCCGGCGCTAGCCCCCGGACGCCCCCGGCCCTCCCGTAACGCGCTCCGCGCCGCCGCATCCACTAGAAGTGGCTCGCAGCGGCGCCCGGCGGCGCCGCGCCGGGAGGACGGGATGGCCGGCTTCGACTACGTGATCATCGGTGGCGGGATGGCGGGGCACGCCGCCGCCCAGGGGATCCGGCTCGCGGACGGCGGGGGCTCCATCGCCATCCTCGGCGAGGAGCCGGAGCGGCCGTACGCCCGGCCCCCGCTCTCCAAGGCGCTCTGGCGCGGGCAGGAGGAGGGCTCGATCTGGCTGCCGGAGGTGGACGGGGCCACGCTCCGCGCCGGCGTGCGCGTGACCGCGATCGATCGCGCCGCGCACCGGGTCGAGCTCGAGGGCGGCGAGGCGATCGAGTACCGCAAGCTCCTGCTCGCCACCGGCGGCGCGCCGCGGCGGCTGCCCGGCGCGCCGGACGAGGTGATCCACTTCCGCACGGTGGCGGACTTCCGCCGCCTGCGCGCGCTCCCGGCCGGGCGGCGGGTGGTGGTGATCGGCGGCGGCTTCATCGGCTCGGAGGTGTCGTCGGCGCTCGCCGACGCCGGCTACCGCGTGACGCTCGCGTTCCCGGAGGAGACCATCGGCGCGCGGACCTTCCCGCGCGACCTGGGCCTGCACCTGAACGGCTACTACGCCGAGCACGGGGTGGAGGTGCTGCCGGGCGTGCGGATCTCCGGCGTGGAGCGGCGCGGCGAGGGCTTCGCGGTGCGCACCGGCGCGGGCGAGCTGCGGGCGGACCTGGTGGTGGCGGGGCTGGGGATCGTGCCGAACGACGCGCTGGCGCGCGGCGCCGGGCTGGACGTGGACGACGGGATCGTGGTGGACGCGTCGCTCCGCACCCGCGATCCGGACGTGTTCGCCGCGGGCGACGTGGCGCGCTTCTGGAACCCTGCGCTGGGCCGGCTGGTCCGCGTCGAGCACGAGGACAACGCCAACAAGATGGGCGAGGCGGCCGGGCGCGCCATGGCCGGCGCCGACGTCGTCTACGGCCACCTCCCGTTCTTCTACTCCGACCTGTTCGACCTCGGGTACGAGGCGGTCGGCCTGGTGGACGCGCGGCTCGAGGTCGTGGCCGACTGGCAGGAGCCGTTCCGCCGGGGCGTCGTCTACTACCTCGCCGACGGCCGCGTGCGCGGCGTGATGACCTGGGGCGCGTTCGGCAAGCTGGACGCCGCCCGCGCGCTGGTGGCGGAGCAGGGGCCGCACCGCGCCGCCGACCTGCGCGGCCGGATCCCGGTGTAGCGGCGCCGCCCCGCGGCGTCAGCGCGGGCGGTCGCGGTCGAGGATGGCGAACGGCCGCTCGCCCTTGAAGACGCGGAAGAGCAGGTAGAGCGCCGGGAACAGCAGCACCGCCCCGGCGGCGAGCGCCCAGAGCACCGGCACCTGCGTGGCGCGCGGCGCGCTCGCCGACGCGAGCGTGTGATCCGGCACCACGAGGTACGGGTACTGCGACGCGCCCCAGCCCAGCACGATGAGCGTGACCTGCGCGACCGCCGCGGCGCGGGCCAGGCGCACCTGCCCGCGGTACAGCGCGGCGAACGCGGTGATCGCCGCGGCGCCGGTGGCGAGGTGCAGCGGGATCGACCAGCCGCGCCGGGTCAGGCCGGCGAAGACGAGCGGCGCCTCGCGCCAGGAGAGCGCGGCCGACAGCGCGGCGGTCAGGAACACCGCCACGCCCGCGCCGATGGCGCGGCGCCGGAAGTCCTCGCGCAGCGCGCCCCCGGCCTCGACCGCCAGGTACGCCGCGGCCACGTACGCGAACAGCGCGGCGGCGAACGCGCCCACCGCCAGCGGGAACGGCGCCGCCCAGGCGAACGGCGCCTCGCCGCGCGCGGCCGCGCCCAGGTTCCCGGAGGCGAGCGCGCCGACGATCACGCCGAGGGTGAGCGGCGCCACCACCGATGACCCGGAGAACACGAGGCCCCAGCGCGCCTGCACCCGGTCCTCGGGCGCGTCGTAGGTGCGGAAGGTGAACGCCGCGCCGCGGAGCACGATGCCCACCAGCAGCAGCATGAGCGGCACGAACAGCGCGATGGTGATGGCCGCGAACGCCGGCGGGAAGGCGGTGAACAGCAGCACCACGATCAGGATCAGCCAGACGTGGTTCGCCTCCCAGATCGGCCCGATGGCCTCCTCGATGAGCGCGCGCTGCTCCTTCTTGCGCGGGCCGCCGGCGAGCAGGTCCCAGATGCCGGCGCCGAAGTCCGCCCCGCCGAGCAGCGCGTACAGCACCGCGGCGGCGAGGATCACCCCGCCCAGCAGGTCGGCGGGCGTCATCGCCGCACCTCCGCCGCCGTCCCGGCGCCGGGGCCGAGCGCGACGGCGCGCGGGCTCTTCGCGATCTGGCGCCACAGCAGCGCCACCACCACCACCGCGAGGAACACGTAGAGCACCATGAACCCGATGAACGGGACCGCGAGGTGGGTCACCGGCGTCACCGAGTCGGCGGTGCGCAGCACGCCCCACACCGTGAACGGCTGGCGCCCCCACTCCGTGACCAGCCAGCCCGCCTCGAGCGCCAGGAAGCCGAACGGCGAGGCCGCGACCAGCGCGCGCAGCAGCCAGCGCCCCGGCTCGCGGCCGCGCACCCGGAGCACGGCCCAGGTCGCCGCGAGCAGCGCCATGATCGAGCCGAGCCCGACCATCACCTGGAAGGCGAGGTGGACGAGCAGCGTGTTGGGCCAGCGGTCGCGCGGGAACGCCTCCAGCCCGCGCACCTCCGCGTGCGGGTCGTGGAACGCGAGCAGCGAGAGGCCGTAGGGGATCTCCAGCGCGAAGCGCGTCTCGCGCCGCTCCTCGTCCGGGATGCCGCCGATGCGCAGCGGCGCGCCGCGCTCGGTCCGGAAGTGCCCCTCCAGCGCGGCGAGCTTCACCGGCTGGGTGGTGGCGATCTGCCGGGCGGAGAAGTCGCCCGACACCGGCTGCAGCAGCGCCGCGACCGCGCCCACGCCGAACGCGATGCGGAGCGCGGCGCGGTGGAACGGGTTGTCCCGCTCGCGCAGCAGCATGAACGCGTGGATGCCCGCGACCGCGAAGCCGGTCGCCGCGTAGCACGAGATGAGGACGTGGATGACCTGGTGCTGCCAGCCGGGCGGGAACATGGCGACGAACGGGTCGATGCCGGCGGCGCCGGCCGCCACGCCGCCCGCGCCCAGCTCGAAGCCGGCCGGCACGTTCATCCAGACGTTCGCGAGCGTCACGAAGAACGCGGAGGTGGCGCCGCTCGCCGCGACCACCCACCCGGCGGCGAGGTGCAGGCGCGGCCCGACGCGGCCCCAGCCGTACAGGTAGATGCCGAGGAAGATCGCCTCCGCGAAGAACGCGAAGCCCTCCAGCGAGAACGGCATGCCGATGATGGGCCCGGCGAACTGCATGAACCGCGGCCAGAGCAGCCCCAGCTCGAAGGAGATGACGGTGCCGGAGACGGCCCCCACCGCGAACAGGATGGCGGTGCCCTTGGCCCAGCGGCGCGCCAGCTCGAGGTGCACCTCCGAGCCGGTGCGCCGCCAGCGCCACTCGGCCAGCACCATGAAGAGCGGCATGGCCACGCCGACGGCGGCGAAGACGATGTGGAAGGCGAGGGAGGTGCCGAAGAGCGCGCGGGCTGCGAGGAGGTCGGTCACGGCGGGCGATACTTGCTCACCCGGACGGCCGTGCGCCCGGCCTCCACGGGTGCGGCAGCATGTCGCTTGCGCCCGCCCCGGCGCGGATCCCGCGCGCGTCCGGCGATGCGCTAGCGGCCGGTCAGCGCGCGGACCTGCGCGCGCGTGCGGCCCGGGACGTTGGTGATGAGGGCGGCGGCGCCGAGCGCGGTGAGCCTCGCCACCTCGTCCGGCGCGTCCACCGTCCAGGCGTTCACCGCCAGGCCGCGCGCCCGCCAGGCCTCGGCGCGCGCCGGGGTCACGAGCGCGGCGTCGGGGTGGACGGCGGCGGCGCCCAGCAGCCGCGCGGCGAGCGCGGTGCGCAGGCGCCAGCGGTGCCCCGGCTCGAAGAGCAGCCCCACCGGCACCTCGGGCGCCGCCAGCCGGAACGCGGCCACCAGCCGGTAGTCGAAGGAGGAGGCGATCACCCTCCCCTCCGCCCCGGCGCGCCGCACGTCGCGCGCCACCGCCTCGGCCAGGCGCAGGTCCCGCCCGCGCGACTTCAGCTCCACGTTCACCACCGCGCCGGGGAGCGCCTCCAGCACCTCGGGCAGCGTCGCGATCCGCTCGCCCCGGAACCGCTCGCCCTTCCACGCGCCCACGTCGAGCGCGCGCAGCTCGGCGAGCGGCGTGGCGTCCACCCGGAAGCGCGGGCCCGCCACCCGCCCGGTGTCCTCGTCGTGCACCACCACCACCTCGCCGGTGCGGCAGCGCCACACGTCCAGCTCCACCCCGTCGGCGCCCTGCGCCAGGGCCAGGCGGAAGGCGGCGAGCGTGTTCTCGGGCGCGTCGGCGCTCGCGCCGCGGTGGCCGAGCACCAGCGGGCGGCCGGCCGCGCGCGGGGCCCTGCGGTTCGGGGTGGGCATGCCGGGGTCGGGCTCCTGCGCCCCGTCGCCGCCGGGCGCCTTGCCGCCTGGCGCCCGGAGGGTCGCGCGACTATCCTAGCGCGCCGCCCGCCACGGGATCGCCGCGGCGCGCGCACGGAACCCCGGGATGACCGAGCTCCTCATCGTCGCCTTCGTCGCGCTGCTCGTCTTCGGCGCCACCCGGATCCCGGCGCTGGGCGACGCGCTGGGCCGGGCCGTGCGCGGGTTCCGGGGGGCCGTGCGCGGCGACCGCGGCCCGGGTGAGCCGCCGCGGCCCTGACCGCGGCGCCGGCGCGCTCACCCGGCGCGCCCCGCCACGAGCCGCGCGGCCACGGCGCGCACCAGCGGGTGCAGCGCGCCGTCGCGGGCCACCTCCGCCAGCTCGGCGCCGGGCAGCACCGCCAGCAGCTTCAGCGCCAGCTCCGTCTCGGCGTACGGGTTGCGCACCACCGCGAGCGCCACCGCGGTCCGCGTGCGCCAGCGCGGCGACTCGACCACGCACCGCAGCGTCTCGGGGCGGCACGGGGCGCCGGGCCGCGATCCGCACCACGAACGGCTCGGTGAGCTGCGGGTTGCGGAGCAGCTCGCGGACCACCGTCGGCTCGCCCTCCGCCGCGAGCCGCGCCAGCAGGTCCGGATCGCGGTGCGCGCGCGCCAGCGCCTTCTTGTGGCCGAGCGTGAGGTGCGCCAGGCGCGCGTCGGCCTTGTCGCGCGGCGGCCGCC
>NZ_BAZG01000063.1 GCF_000964525.1 Anaeromyxobacter sp. PSR-1 | reverse complement strand
GGTCCGCCCACCGCCGCGCCGCGCATGAGGAACACCGCGCCCGCCACCCCGCACAGCGCCGCGCCGCCGGCGCGGAGCCGGTCGGCGACCACCGGCAGGTTCAGGTGCGCGATGGTCCCGACGAGCGCGTCGCCGCGCAGGTAGCCGGCGCGGAACAGGCCGATGCGGAGCGCGAGGTGGATGGCGTTGTAGACGACGAGCGCCGCCACCAGCGCCGGGACCCCGAGCAGCAGCGCGCCCAGCACCGCCAGCGCGCCGAAGAACGGGCGCAGCGCGGTCCAGAAGAAGCCGTCGCCGACCGCCGCGAGCGGCCCCTGCAGCGTCGCCTTGTAGGCGAGCGGCGCCTGCCCCGGCTCGGCGCCCGCCGCCACCCGCTCCTCGTGGTGGATGGCCCCGCCCACGATCGCGGCCGCCATGTACGGGTGGCAGTTGAAGAAGCCGAGGTGGCGCGCGAGCGCCTCCTCGCGCCGCTCGGGCTCGGGGTAGAGCGCGCGCAGCGCCGGGTCGATGGCGTAGGCGAAGCCCAGGTTCTGCATGCCGCGCCGGTTCCAGGCGGCCTGCAGGAACAGGCAGCGCCAGAAGACGCGCACCAGCGTGGCCCTCGGGACGCGCGCGCTCACCCGAGCAGCCTCCAGGTGAGCAGGGCCGCGAAGGCGGCGGCGAACGCGGCGAAGAACAGCCGCGGGGCGGCGCGCGAGCGGAGCGCCTTCGCGCCGGCGGCGCAGGCCAGCGCGGCGAACGCGAACCAGCCCACCCGCAGCGGCCCCGCGGCGCCCGGCGCCGCGGCGAGCAGGCGCGGGATGAGCGCCTCGGCCAGCCAGGCGGAGAGCGGCGCGAGCACCGCGGCGATGGCGAACGGCGCGGCCAGGCCGTACAGGTTCGAGCGCGCGGCCTCGGCGACCCGGTGGCTCGCGAGCGCCGCCTCCGCGTGCCGCGCCAGCCGCTCGTTCCAGCCCTCCACCGCCTTGTCGGCGCGCCGGCCCAGCAGCGCGACCGGCGCGGCCAGCAGCACCGCCAGCACCGCGACCTCGGGCGTGACCCCGGAGCCCACCGCCCGGCCGGCCAGCACCGCCCCGCCCGCGATGGCGGCGGCGCCGAGCGCCTCGTGGACCGGCACGGCCGCGCCGAGGTTGACCGCGCCGAGCCAGAGCAGCTCGAGCGGCGCCGCGACCACCAGCCCGCCCGCCGCGTCGCCGAGCACCCAGCCTGCCACCGGGGCCAGCGCGATCGGGCGCGACAGCATGGCCTGCAGGAACCCCTTGCGCTCCACGGCGGCGAGGCCCGCCACGAGCCCTAGGAAGAGAAAACCCAAGCCGGACGAGTGTAACCTAATGGCCCGCGGCGTACCGGCGTTCGATCTCGGCCAAACCCGTGGGGGATTCGGAAGGAATGGCGCGGGCTTCCACCTCGAAGCCCTCCGCGGCCAGACCGCGCAGCACGGACAGGTCCTCCTCGGAGACGAACACCGAGGGCGTGACCAGGCGGCGCCCCGGCCCGAAGTGGAGGTTGCCCAGATTCACCTTGGGTGCGAGCGCGGCCGTGAGCCCGGCGGCGCGCGCCGCCGCGAGCCCGGCCACGTCGCGCACCAGCACCAGCACCTTGGCGCCGCCGGATGCCAGCCCCGCGTAGTCCACCTCGGCCACCCGGCGGATCCGCACCGGCAGCTCCGGCGGGACGCACAGGGTCATGGCCGCCTGGGCGAGCGAGCTGGCGGCCGCCTCGTCGTCCGCGACCATCACCTGGTCGATGCGCAGGCGGGGCACCCAGGTCTCGAGGATCTGGCCGTGCAGGAGGCGGTTGTCGACGCGGACCAGGGGGATCACGTGAGACTCGACGGTCGCTCCCGGCCGGCCATTCAGCGGGCGGCTACGTCCGGCTCCGCGCGCGGGTGCGCAGCAGCTCGGAGGCGAGGGTGATGTTCTTCTGCCCGTAGGCGGTCACCAGCTCGGCCACCGAGTGGAGCGAGACGTCCTCGCCCCGCGCGGTCGCGAGCTTCATGATCATGGGGAGGTTCACCCCGGTGACCACCTCCAGCTTGTCCCCGAGGAAGGTGAGCGCCAGGTTCGCCGGCGTCCCGCCGAACATGTCGGTGAGGACCAGCACCCCGTCGCCCTGGTCCACCCGCTTCACCGCCTGGGCGATGTGCTCGCGGGCCTCGTCCATCGACGCGCCGGCCACGATGCTCACCGCCTCGCAGCGCTCCAGGCGCCCGACGATCCCCTCCGCGGTGAGCAGGAGCTCCTCCGCGAGCCGTCCATGCGTGGCGACCACCAGTCCGACCATGTCCTCAGCGTCCTCGCGGCGGATGGAGCGCCCGGCCGCGTCCGGCCCCCCGGCGCGCGCGTACCATATACGCCGCCGCGCCCGGCGGCCAGCGCCGAACGCCCGGCGCGGACTACTCCTTCTCGACGTCCCGGTGCCAGAGCCGGACCGGCTGGCCGGAGCCCTCGAGCCGCTCGGCCAGCGCGGCGGCGAGCGCGACCGAGCGGTGCTTGCCGCCGGTGCAGCCGATGGCGATCGTGAGGTAGCTCTTCCCCTCGTTCCGGTAGCGCGGCAGCAGGAAGCCGAGCAGGTCGGTGAGCCGCTCCAGGAACGCCTTCGCGTCCGCCTGGCCCAGCACGAACTCCGCCACGCGCGGATCGGTCCCGGGGTGCGGCTTCAGCTCCGGCACGAAGAACGGGTTCGGCAGGAAGCGCACGTCGAGCACCAGGTCGGCGTGGGTCGGGATGCCGAACCGGAACCCGAAGGACACCAGCGTCACCCCGAGCTTCGCCCCCTCGCCCGCCACGAAGCGGCGGGTGACGAGCCGCTTCAGCTCGTGGACGTTGAGCGTGGTGGTGTCGATCACCTCGTCGGCGATGCCGCGCACGTCGGCGAGCGCCAGCCGCTCGGCGGCGATGCCGTCCGGCACGGTGCCGCCCTCCCCGGCCAGCGGGTGGCGGCGGCGGGTCTCGGAGTAGCGCCGGACCAGCGCCTCGTCGGAGGCGTCGAGGAACAGCACCTCCACGTCGGCGCCCTTCTGGCGGAGCTCGCGGATCACCCGCGGCGCCTCCACCAGGAAGCGCCCCTCCCGCGCGTCCACCACGAGCGCCATGCGCGAGACCTCGCCGGCGGTGTGGCCGGAGAGCTCGAGCAGCTTCTCGAGGAAGACGATGGGGAGGTTGTCGACGCAGTAGAAGCCCGCGTCCTCCAGCGCGCGCAGCGCGGTGGACTTCCCCGAGCCGGACACGCCGGTGAGGATCACCACCTGCGGCCCGGCGTGGCTCACCGTGGCGGTCATTCGACGTCGATCTCCCCGACGCGCCCCCCCGGCGCGAGCGCGATGGCGCGGTTGAGGCGCTCCTGGAACTCGCGGGCGGAGTGGTGCCCCTGGAGCTTGAGGAGGTGGTTGCGCGCGGCCACCTCCACGATGGTGGTCATGTTGCGGCCCGGCCGGACCGGGACGACCAGCATCGGGATCTCCACGTCGAGGATGCGGAACTTCCGCTCCTCCACGCCGAGCCGGTCGTACTCCACGTTCGGATCCCACTCCACCAGCTCGAGCACGATCTCGATCTTCTTGCGCTCGCGGATGGCGGCGACGCCGAACAGGTCCTTGATGTTGATGATGCCGAGGCCCCGGATCTCCATGTGGTGCTTGATGATCTCGGAGCCCGCGCCGAACACCGACTCCGGCGTCTTGCGCTTCACGTCCACGATGTCGTCGGCCACCAGGCGGTGGCCGCGCATGATGAGGTCGAGCGCGATCTCGCTCTTGCCGATGCCGGACTTGCCGAGCAGCAGGATCCCGACGCCGAACACGTCGAGCAGCACGCCGTGCATGGAGGTCTGCGCGGTGAGCACGTCCTCCAGGCAGTTCTGCACCGACTCGATGAAGTTCGAGGAGAGGTGGCTGGTGCGGAGCAGCGGCACCCCGGCCTCGTCCGCGGCGGCCGTCATCTCGGGCGGCGGCTGCAGGCCCTTCGTCACCACCAGGCAGGAGACGTCCTGGGCGAAGAAGCTGCGCAGCACCTCGACCGAGCGCTCGCGGGGCAGGGTGGCGAGGTAGCTCATCTCGGTGTTCCCGAACACCTGCACGCGCTCCTTGTGCAGGTACTCGGTGAACCCGGCGAGCACCAGCCCGGGCTTCTGGATGCGCGAGGAGCTGATCCGGCGCGACAGGCCCTGCTTGCCCGCGACGAGCGTGAGCCGCAGATCGAACTTGGTGTCGTCGAGGAGCGCCCCGACGCGGATCGCATCCATGGGGTGCCGAGTCTAACCCGGCGAAACCCGGGCCCGCCACCTCGGCGCGCGCCGGCGCGGCGTCCGCGCGTCCCCGGGGCCGGACGCGCCCGCCGCGGCGGCCGGAGCGCCCGCGCGCCCCGCGCCGGCCGCCGGGTCGTCGCCCCGCACGCTCCGAGCGTGTTCACCCACAGAGAACGCGCGCGCACGCACGGCCCGCACCGGAGGCACGCACCGCCGCGACTTCCCCCTCTGGGTACAGATCGGCGCCCGGGCCTGCGACGCGCGTTGACGCTATGCTCCCGAGGTCACTAGATTGCCCGGCCCGCCATGCAGCTCGAGCTCCTCTACCACGGCAACTGCTTCGACGGCTGCGCCTCGGCCGCCCTCTTCGGACGCTGGTTCCAGGAGCGCGAGGGGGCGCGCCTCGCCGGCGTCCGCTACCGCCCCGTGCAGCACCAGCAGGGCGACGCGTTCCCGCCCGACGCCTTCGGCGCGGACGTGAACGCGTGCGTGGACTTCCGCTACTCGCCCCGCCTCGACTGGTGGTTCGACCACCACGCCAGCGCGTTCCCGACGCCCGCCGACCGCGAGGCGTTCGAGCGCGACGCGACCGGCCAGAAGTTCTGGGACCCGGCCGCGCCGAGCTGCACCGGCTTCATCGCGCGCACGCTGGCGGACCGGTTCGGCTGGCGCGCGCCCGAGCTGGACGAGCTGGTGCGCTGGGCCGACGTCATCGACGCGGCCCGCTTCGAGTCGGCCGCGGTGGCGGTGCGGCTCGAGGCGCCGGCGCTGCGCATCATGACGCTGCTCGAGGCCACCAAGGACCCGTCCGTCCCGACCCGCCTCATCGGCGCCATGCAGCGGCTGCCGCTCGCCGAGATCGCGGCGCTGGACTGGGTGGCGGCGCCGCTCGCGCCCATCCTGGAGCGGCACCGCGGCACGGTGGACGTGGTGCGGCGCCAGGCCAGGGTCCGCGACGGGGTGGTGGAGATCGACCTCGGCGACACCGGCATCGAGGCCGCGAACAAGTTCATCGCCTACGACCTGTTCCCGGAGGCGCGCTACACCGTGGTGGTGTCGAAGGACCCGAAGCGAACCAAGGTGTCGGTGGGCTCGAACCCGTGGGCCCGAGAGCAGCGCACGCACGACATCTCCAAGCTCTGCGAGCGGTACGGCGGCGGGGGGCACCCGGTGGTCGGGGCGGTGTCGCTCGCGCCGGACCGGCTGGCGGACGCGCGCCGGATCGCCGCGGAGATCGCCTCCGCGCTCCGGGGGGAGCCGAACGCACCATGACCCCGGGCCAGTACATCCTGGTGGTGGACGACGACGACGACTTCCGCGAGGCGCTCTCGGAGGTCCTGGTGGACGCCGGCTACCCGGTGCAGCAGGCCGAGAACGGCGAGGTCGCGCTCGCGAAGGTGGACGAGGAGGCGCCGGGCATCGTCCTGCTCGACCTCAAGATGCCGGTGCTCGACGGCTGGGGCGTGATGGAGCGGATGCGCGGCGACGCGAAGAGCGCCGCGGTGCCCATCCTGATCCTCTCCGCGTACGGCTTCGAGTGGGAGGCCGAGCTGCTCGGCGCCCAGGGCTACATCCCGAAGTCGGTGGGGATGGACGAGATCCTGGAGCGCGTCCGCAAGGCCGCCGGGCCGCCGCCGATGCGGCACTGATCGTAACGAGGGCTGCGCCCTCGCCCCGCCGAGCCAAGCTCGTCGGGGCCCCACTCCTGCTGCGCGGGGCCCGTGACCGCTCGCGCCCGCGTGCGCGGGCACGCGAGCGGTCCCCGCGGGGAGGGGCTGCACCCCTCCCCAGCCTGCGGCTGGGGCCCCTCCCTGCCATCCGCGCGCTGGGCGGCTTCGCTACAGCTCGAATACCCGGAACCGCCGGTCGTCCATGTGCTTGCGCAGGAGCGGCATGGCGACGTTGTAGACCGGCACGCCCTTCGGCGTGCGCGCCTCCAGCGTCCCGTGGTGCGAGTGGCCGTGGAAGACGGCCCGCGCCCCGAACGCCTCGCACGGCCCGAGGAGGCGGCTCGAGCCGAGGAACGGGCGGAGCTGCAGGTCCTCGCCCTCGGTGGTCTCGAACACCGGGGCGTAGTGCATCACCACCACCTTCTTCTGGATCTCGAGCTGCGCGAGCGCGGCCTCGAGCTTCAGCGCCTCGTTCACCGCCTCCTGCACGAACGCCTTGATGGCCGGCTCGCCGAACGCCTGGAGCATCCCGCGCTCGAACCCGCCCGCGAACCCCTTCACGCCGGCGATGCCGAGGCGGCGGTCGAACACCGCGTGGTCCCCGTCGAGCAGGGTGACCTTGGCCTCGGTCAGCACCCGGCAGATGTCGCGCACCACGCCGCCCTCGTAGTCGTGGTTCCCGAGCACCGCGGCGCAGGGGACGCGCAGCTGCGAGAGCACCTCCGCGAGCGTCTTCGCCTCGTCGAGCGTGCCGTGGTCGGTGAGGTCGCCGGCGATGACCAGCCCCTCGGCCTCGCCGTTCACCATCCGCACCAGCTCGCGGAAGCGCCCGTGCTGGTCCGAGCGGCAGTGCAGGTCAGCCGCCGCCGCCAGGCGAAACGTCGGCTCCGCCTGCTGCGCCTGCGCCTGCTGCTCCGCCATGTCCCGCCCTCCCCGCCGGCCCGCGCTCCGCCTCGTCCCAGCGGCGCCCGTCGTGGAGCCCGAGCCGCTCCACGTCGTGCACGTACTGCACGCGCGACATGAGGCTGCCCCGGCACATCGACACCGGGTGGTCGCCGCAGCGCACGTTCTCGAGCGTGCGGCGCACCAGCTCCTCGGTGACCCACTCCGGCACGGTGGAGCGCGCGCCCGGGTAGGCGAACTGGAACAGGAGCAGGTGCGAGAACAGCACCTCCCAGTACCGGTGGAAGCGCCGCAGCAGCCGCTCCCAGTCCATCCCCGGGCCGCACGCGTGCAGCAGGTGGTTCACGTCGGCGCCGTCGTAGCGCTCGCGCTCCAGCACGAAGCTCTTCGACCAGACGATCTCCTCGGGCGGCGCGAGCAGCACCTCCACGTCCATCACCCGGCCCGGCCGCGCGTGCGCGAACCAGAGGTCGTCCACCACCGCCACGCCGTTGCCCGACGAGAAGATGAGGTCCACGAACCACTCGCCCTGCCACGCCTTGCCGATCCAGCCCGGGTCGGTGATCTCGGTGCGGAAGCCGGCCTCCTCCAGCACGCGGAAGGCCGCGTCGAGGTCCTGCTCGCGCAGGAAGAGATCGAGGTCCTTCGTGTCCCGGAAGATGCCGGTGTACTCGAAGAACGCGTAGGCCCCGGCCACCAGGAACGGCACGCCCGAGCGGGCGAGCGCCCGCAGCGCGGTCGCCCGCGCGTCCAGCTCGCCCTGGCTCCGCTCCCGGATGGCGAGGTCCTCGCCCGGCCGTTCGCCCGCGCCCATGCCGTCAAGCTGCGGCGCCGCGCGGCGCGGGGCAAACGGCGGAGCCTCAGCGATCGGGATCCCCGCCGCCGTCCTCGGGATCGCCGTGGCGCCGCCGCGGCGGCCGGCCGGCCAGGTCGGCGCGCGTCACCGCGCCCTCGCCGAAGCGGCCCGCCAGCGCGTCGAGCGCGGCGTTGAGCGCCTTGCGGCGCGACGCCTCCGGGGGCGGCGGGGCGGGCGCGCCGCCGAACAGCCCGAGCTGGCCGCGCTCCTCCTCGCCGGCGAAGCCGGAGACCGAGATGCCGGTGAGCCGCACCGGGCGGCGCAGGTCCACCCGCTCCAGCTGCGCGCACGCCGCCTCGTAGATGGCGCGGTCGTCGTCGGTGGCCCGCGGGAGCGTCACCCGGCGCGTCACCAGCGTGAAGTCGGCGTACTTCACCTTGAGCGTCACGACGTGGCCGGCGAGCCCGGCGGCGCGCAGGCGCCGGCCGACGGTGCCCGCCTGCGCGAGCAGCTCGCGCTCGAGCGCCGGGCGGCCCAGCAGGTCCTGGTCGAACGTGTCCTCGGCCCCGACCGACTTCGCCTCCTCGTCCGGCACCACCTCGCGTGGATCCTCGCCGCACGCGAGCGCGCGCAGCCCGCGCGCGTGCGTGGGCCCGAGCGCGGCGGCGAGCGCCGACTCGGGCATGCGGGCGAGGTCGCCGATGGTGGCGACGCCGATGCGGCGCAGCGCGGCCTCGGTCACCTCGCCCACGCCCCACAGCCGCCCCACCGGCAGCGGCGCCAGGAACGCCGCCACCCCGCCCGGCGGCACCACCACCAGCCCGTCCGGCTTGCCGAGGTCGGTGGCGATCTTCGCCGCCATCTTCACCTCGGCCACGCCGGCCGAGACCGCGAGGCCGCACTCGCCCCGGACCGCCGCCTTGATGGCGCGCGCGATGTCCGGCCCGGCGCCGTGCAGCGCCCGGCTGGCGGAGACGTCGAGGAACGCCTCGTCGAGCGAGAGCGGCTCGACCAGCGGCGTGTAGCGCCGGTAGATGTCGAACACGCGCCGCGACAGCTCCGAGTAGCGCCCGAAGCGGGGCGGGAGGAACACGCCGTCCGGGCAGAGCCGGCGCGCCCGGGCGGTGGGCAGCGCCGAGCGGACCCCGAACTTCCGGGCCTCGTAGCTGGCCGCGCATACCACCCCCCGGTTGCCGGTCCCCCCCACGATCACCGGCCGCCCGCGCAGCTCGGGCTGGTCGAGCTGCTCCACCGACGCGTAGAACGCGTCGAGGTCGAGGTGGAGGATGGTGCGCGGCCCCGGGTCCATCGCCCTGTACATAGGACAACCCCCTGCCGTGCCCAACGGGGACGCCGCGCCACTTGATCCTGATCAAGTCGCCCGGTAAGTAGCGACTTGCATGGACGGATCGGTGGCTACCCGCCGTATCGGTCCTCCGCGGGCCGGGATTGCGGAGCGGATCTGGGACGCGGCCAGGGCCGAGTTCTCGAAGCGGGGGTACCACGGTGCCCGCGTGCAGGGGATCGCTCGTGGTGCGTCCTGCAACGTGGCGCTCATCTATCGCCACTGGGCCTCCAAGCGGGCCCTCTACCTCGACATCCTGCGGGCGGTCTGGCTGGCCGCCGCGAACGAGCTGTCGCGCTTCGTCGAGAACGGCTCGGGCGGCCCGGAGGCGGTCATCGCCGCCTACCTCGACGCCATGATGCACGACCCGATGGGCGCGCAGATCCTGGTGCGCGAGTACCTGGACGGCGCCCCGTACCTGTCCCAGCTCACCACCGCCGAGCCGGCGCTGCTCGATCCGCTCCGGCGGGCCGCGGCGGTGATCGCCGAGGGCGCCGACGGCGGCGTCGACCCGGTGCTGGCCGTGGTGACGGTGGGCGGGCTGGCCGCGCTCGTGGCGTCCTCGCAGGAGGCGATGCTGCCGATGGTCGGCCAGCAGCTCGCCCCCGAGGCCTGGCGTGCCCACGTGCTGCACGTGCTGGCGAACGGGCTCGCCCCGCGCGCCGGCCCGCGCGGCTGATCGATCGGCCGCCGTCCGCGCGCCCGGCCCGCCGTCCCGGCGGGGGCACGCGAGCCTTTCCGGCGCGCCGGGGCGGGCGTAGGCTCGCGCACCATGAAAACGGACGTGGTGGTGGTCGGCGCGGGGCTGCAGGGCGCCTCGGTGGCGCTTCGCCTGGCGCAGGCCGGCAAGCAGGTGGTGGTGCTGGAGCGGGCGGTCCCGGGCGCCGAGGCGTCCTACGCGGCCGGCGGCATCCTCTCCCCCGGCGTCGAGGCGCTCGAGCCCGGCCCGTTCTACGCGCTGTGCGCCGCCTCGCTGGCGCGCTACCCCGGGTTCGCGCGCGAGGTCGAGGCCGCGAGCGGCATGTGGGTCGGCCTCCGCGGCGGCGGGACGCTCGAGATCGCGGTGGACGATCCGGAGGCCCGGCTCCTCGCCGGCCGCGCCGAGAAGCTGCACAAGGCCGGGCTGCCGGTGGAGGTGCTCGACGACGCCGAGGTGCGCCGGCTCGAGCCGGGCGTGTCGCCCGAGGCGCGCGGCGCGCTGTACTTCGCCGACGAGGCCTCGGTGGACCCGCGGCTGCTGGGCCGGGCCGTGTACGTGGCGGCGGCGCGGGCCGGGGCCCGCTTCGTCACCGGGAAGGTGGAGCGGATCGTCCACGAGGGCGGGCGCGCGGTGGGCGTGGACCACGCCGCCGGGCGCATCGAGGCGGACGCGGTGGTGCTCGCGGCGGGGAGCTGGAGCATGCAGGTGGAGGGGAACGGGCTGCCGCCCGGCGCGGTGCGCCCGGTGCGCGGGCAGATCGCGCTCCTCGACACCCGGCCGCCGCTGCTCTCGCGCGTGGTGTTCTCCGCGAACGGCTACGTGGTGCCGCGCGCCGACGGGCGGATCCTGTGCGGCTCCACCATGGAGGAGGTCGGGCACGAGAAGGCGGTGACCGCGGGCGGGCTGCGGCGCGTCCTCGACATCGCGCTCGAGATCGCGCCCGCGCTGGCGGGCGCGCCGGTCGTCGAGACCTGGTCCAACTTCCGCCCCGCCAGCCCGGACGGCTCGCCCATCCTCGGCGCCGGGACCGTGCCGGGGCTGTACTACGCCACCGGCCACACGCGGAACGGCATCCTGCTCGCGCCCATCACCGCCGATGCGGTGGCCGCGGCGGTGCTGGGGACGCCGCCGCCGGTGGACCTCGCGCCGTTCTCGCCGGCGCGCCTCGGGGCCGGGCGGCCGCAGGCGGCGGGCCGCAAGTAGGCGCGGGCCCGCCCGCCTTGCCCGGCGCCGGCCCGGGCCGCAGGTTTCCACCGGGCCCATGCGCGGCGCGCCGGACATCCGGGAGGTGCAGGACCACCTCTTCGACCGGCTCGCGCGGGGCCAGCTCCTCCTGCTGGTGGGCGCCGGCGCCTCGCGCTGGGCCGGGCTGCCGTCCTGGCGCGAGGCGGTGGCGGCGCTGGCGCGCGACCTCGTGCCGGTGCTCCGGGAGCGGCTCCCCGACGCCCCGGCGCGCTTCTCGCCGCCCGGGCCGGACGACCCGGTGGCGCTCGAGACGCTGCTCCGCGTGCCCGAGGCGCACCGCGCCCTCTGCGGCGAGGCGCGGCTGGTGGAGCGGCTCGCGGCGCTGTTCGACACCTCGCGCATCGACCCCGCGGCCCTGCCGCTGCACCGGCTCCTGGTCCGGCTGGCCGCGTTCGTGCCCGCGGTCTACACCACCAACTTCGACGACCTGCTGGAGCGGACCTTCGCCTGGGCGGGCCGCGCCTGCCAGGTGGTGGCGGCGCCCGACGACCTGCAGCGCTGGCGGCTCGACCCCGCCGGCGGCCGCTTCGTCTCGCGCTTCCCCGTGTACAAGCTGCACGGCACGCTCGACCGCCCCGCCACGCTGGTGGTGAGCGAGACCGACTTCCAGCGGCGCGCCAGCCTGGCCGCGAACGCCATCGACCTGCGCTTCTGCTCCGACGCGGTCGGCCGCGAGCTGCTGCTCGTCGGCTACGGCTTCAACGACCCGAACCTGCGCTGGATCTGGACCAAGCTGCGCGACCTGGAGGTGCTGCCGGTGGCCTGGTTCCTCGGGCTCGGGACCTCCACCGACCTCGAGCTCGCCACGTTCGAGCTCGACCGGATCGCCCGGGTGGACCTGCGGGCCTCGGACCCGGTGCACCCACCCGAGCTGCTCGCGTTCCTGGGCGCGCTCGCCGACCGGTGCGAGGCGGCGCTGGCCCCGTTCCCCCGCTGACGTCCCCGCGCCGTCGCCCGCGACCCCCGGAGGCGGGGGCGTCCCGTTCCCCCGCCGGGCCGCCGGCAGGGCGCCCGCGCCCTCTGCCCACGTCCGTCCGGGCGGGCGCTCGCGGCGCCGGGGGACCCCGGCTGGCGCGCCCCCGAGGGCTGTGGCAAGCTCGCGCCGATGTCTCTGCCGCTCCGCCGTGCGGCGGTCCTCCTGCTCGCTGCGGCCTGCACCCCGTCCACCGCTCCCGCGCCCGCCCCGGCGGCGCCGCCGGCGAACCACGTCGCGCGCGGGACGATCACCCCCGCGCGCTACGTCCCACCGCCGGCCCGCGGGTCCCGGGCGCGCCCGGAGGCGTGCCTGCCGGGCGAGCCGTTCGCGGCGCCGAGCGCGCTCGCCGAGGAGGCGGTCGCGGCGCTCGACGCGGGCGCCCGCGAGCGCGCGCTGGCCTGCGCCGACGAGGCGCTGCGGCTCTCGCCGCGGATGGTGCCGGCGCTCACCGCGCGCGGCGCCGCGCTCGCCGCGCTCGACCGGCTCGACGAGGCGCGGCTCGCGTTCGCGCGCGCGCTGGCGGTGGATCCGGACGAGCCCGAGGCGCTGCTCGGCGCGGCCGAGCTGCACGTCCGCCGGCTGGGCTCCGCCCGCGACGCGCTGGAGGCCGGCCTCGAGTACGCGGTGCGCGGCGTGCGCAGCGCCACCCGGCCGCCGCGCAAGGACAAGGACCTCGCCGCGCGCCTCGAGCTGGTGGCCGGGATGGCCGAGAACGACCTCGGCCGCAGCCACCTCGCGCTCGCCCACCTCGACCGCGCGCTCGCGGCGCGGCCGAAGGACCCGGACGCGCTCTACGAGCGCGGGGTGGCGCTGTTCGAGCTGTGCCGCTTCGGCGAGGCCCGGCGCGCGTTCGAGCGGGCGCTCGCGATCGCGCCCGACGACCCGTGGGCCATCCACCAGCTCGGCCTGGTCGCCGAGCGCGCCGGGGAAGGCCGGCGGGCGGCGGCGCTCCTGGCGCGGGCGCGCGCGCTCGCGCCGGACGACTTCCGCGACGAGCTGGCCGTGGACCCGGGCGTGTTCCGGGCCGAGGTGGACGCGGCGGTGGCGGCGCTCCCCGCGGCCGAGCGCGAGGCGCTGAAGCTCGCGCCGGTGGAGATCCAGGACCTGCCCGACACCGAGGACCTCACCGCGGTCGAGCCGCCGCTCTCGCCGTCGATCCTCGGCCTGTACCGCGGCCCGCCCGCCGACGAGGCCTGCACCGAGGCCGACGGGCCCCGCTGCCGGAGCATCGTGTTCTACCGCAAGAACCTGCTCCGCTTCGCGCGCGACCGGGCCGAGCTCACCGAGCAGGTGCGGGTGACGCTCCTGCACGAGCTCGGGCACCTGCACGGCGAGTCGGACGACGAGCTGCGCGACCGCGGCCTCGAGTAGGCCGCCTTCGCGGCCGCCTCAGCGCCGCGTCCGCGGCGATTCCGCCCCCTCCTCGCCGCCCGGCGCTTCCTCCTCCTCTTCCCCGCCGGCGGCGCGGCGCACGTGCACCGCCCCCACCTCCGGCGGCTCGGGCGGCTCCGGCTCCGACATGCTGGCGAGGTCGTCCTCCGGGCCGGGCAGGTCGCCCCCCGAGTCGGCGCCGAGCGGCGTGGGGGCCGCCCCGCCCACGTTGCCCGAGGGCACGAGCTTCTCGTCCTCCTCCTCCAGCCGCTCGCGCGGGATCCGCTCGGTGGGCCGGGCGGTCGGCTCCGGGTCGTCGTGGGGTGCGGTGGCCATGACCGCACCCTGCGCACCGCCGGGGGCGCCGGGAAGGCGCGCCCGCCCGGTCAGGGCGCGAGCGTGCGGTAGAGCGCCTCGTACCTCGCCGCGCTGCGCTCCCAGCTGTTGTCCTCGGCCATGCCGCGCTCCACCAGCCCGCGCCAGGCGCGCCGGTCGCGGAACACGTCGAGCGCGCGGCGGGTGGCGGTGAGGAGCGCCTGCGGCGTGTACTCGGAGAAGCGGAAGCCGGTGCCGCGGGTGAACCCGTCGAAGTCCTCGACCGTGTCGGCGAGCCCGCCCACCGCCCGCACCACCGGCACGGTGCCGTAGCGGAGCGAGTACATCTGGTTCAGGCCGCAGGGCTCGAAGCGGGAGGGCATGAGGAACAGGTCGGCGCCCGCCTCGATCCGGTGCGCCAGCCCCTCGTCGAAGCCGATGCGCGCCGCGACGCGGTCGGGGCGCTCGCGCGCGGCCCGCGCGAACGCCTCCTCGTAGGCGGCGTCGCCGCTCCCCAGCAGCACCACCTGCACGTCGCGGGCGAGGAGCGCCGGCAGCGCCGCGGCCACGAGGTCGATCCCCTTCTGCTCGGCGAGCCGCGTCACCAGCCCCACCAGCGGCACGTCCGGCCGCGCCGGCAGGCCCACCTCGCGCTGGAGCGCGGCCTTGCAGGCCGCCTTGCCGGCGAGCTCGCCCGGGGTGAAGTGCGCGGGCAGGTGCGGGTCGCGGGCCGGGTCCCAGGCGTGCACGTCGATGCCGTTCAGGATGCCGTGCAGGTCGCGGGCGCGGTGCCGGAGCAGCGCGTCGAGGCTGGCGCCGCCCTCCGGCGTGAGGATCTCGCGCGCGTAGGTGGGCGAGACGGTGGTGAGCGCGTCGGCGAACGCCAGCCCGGCCTTCATGAAGGAGAGCTGGTCGAAGAACTCCATCGCCTCGTAGCGGAACACCTCCCAGGGCAGGCCCAGCGCGGGCAGCACCTGCTTCGGGAACAGCCCCTGGTAGGCGAGGTTGTGGATGGTGAACACCGTCCGGGCGCCGGCGAGCGCCGGGTCGCGCGCGTGCTCGTGGCGGAGGAGCCAGGGCCCGAGGCCGCACTGCCAGTCGTTGAGGTGCAGGATGCGCGGCCGCAGCCCCAGCGCGCCGGGCAGCGCCAGCGCCGCGCGGGTCAGGAACGCGAAGCGCTCGGCGTTGTCGGGGTGGTCGCGCCCGCCGTCGCCGTACAGGCCCCGGCGGCTGCCGAACAGGTGCGGGTGCTCGACGAAGTAGACGGGCGCCGGGCCCCGCTTCACCCAGAGCGCCACCGGCTCGCCCCGCACGTGGAGCGCCGTCCTCACCGGCTGGAGCCCGGCCGCGCGCGGGTCGATCGACCCGTGGCGCGGCGTCACCACCACCACCTCGTTGCCGCGCTCGGCGAGGGCCCGCGGCAGCGCGCCGGCCACGTCCCCGAGCCCGCCCGTCTTCGACCAGGGGCCGACCTCGGAGGCGACGAACAGGATCTGCATCGGGCTCAGTATGGATCTTCCCGCGCCGCTAGCCGGGCATCTTGCGCAGGAACTCCGCGGCTTCCTCGGGCGGGACCGGGTTGATGTGGAACCCGGAGCCCCACTCGAACCCGGCCACCTGCGTGAGCGCCGGCATCACCTCGATGTGCCAGTGGTAGCTCGGGCTCTGCGCGTCGCGGAGCGGGTTGGAGTGGACCATGAAGTTGTAGGCGGGCTTCCCGAGCGCCCCGCCCAGGCGGCGCAGCGTGCTGCCGAGCGCCTCGGCGCACAGCGCCAGCCGCTCCTTGGGCTCGGCCTCGTAGTTCGACTGGTGGCGCTTCGGGACGATCCAGGTCTCGAAGGGGCTCCGCGGGGCCCAGGGGGCGAACACCACGAACTCGTCGTTCTCGAGCACCAGCCGCACCCGCTGCTTCCGCTCCTGCCCCACGATGTCGCAAAAAATGCAGCGCTCCTTCAGGTCGTGGTGGCGGCGGGCGCCCTCGATCTCCTCGATCACCTGCCGCGGCACCACCGGCAGCGCGATGAGCTGCGAGTGCGCGTGCTCGAGCGACGCGCCGGCCAGGTGGCCGTGGTTCTTGAACAGGAGGATGTACTTGAAGCGCAGGTCGTTGCGCAGGTCGAGGATGCGCGCCTTGAAGGCGAACAGCACCTCGGTGAGCTCGGCCGGGGAGAGGTCCTCCATCGACCGATCGTGGTCCGGGGTCTCGACGATCACCTCGTGGGCGCCGATCCCGTTCATCCGGTCGTAGATGCCCTCCGCCTGCCGGTCCAGCTCGCCCTCGATCTTGAGCGCCGGGAAGCGGTTCGGCACCACCCGCACCTTCCAGCCCGGCGAGTTCGGCGGCGCCGACGGCGCCCGCCCCGCCACGTACACCTCGCGCGGCGTCATGCCCTCGTTGCCGGGGTCGAACGGGCAGAGGCCGCCCTGCGGCGCGGGCGCGGCCCGCTGCATGTCGGACGGACGGCGGGCGCGCTCGGTGGCGATGATCACCCAGCGGCCGACGATGGGGTCGCGGCGGAGATCCGGCATGCGGGCCCTAGCCCTCCTCCGCCGGCGCGGCCCCCGGCTCCACCGGCTCGTGGCGCGGCGGGCGCCGGAGCGTCGAGCCCACCGCGGCGCCGGCGAGCATGAGCGTCGCGCCGCCGAGGTAGGGCGCCGCGAACCAGAGCTGGCTGTAGGCGTGGGTGGCGGAGATGGGGCCGGCGATGCGCCCGAGCGCGGCGGCGGACTGGCCGATGCCGAGCGTGCCGCCCTGGTCCTCGGCGCGCGCCGACCGCGAGATGAGCGAGGTGAGCGACGGGGTGGTCAGGCTCGAGCCGAGCGCGAGGGGCACGGTCGCGACGAGCAGGCCCGCCACCGAGCCGGCGTAGGGCAGCGCCGCGAGCGCGGCGGCCTGCAGGAGCAGCCCGGCCACCAGCAGCGCCCGCTCGCCGAAGCGGCGGCTGAGCGGGCCGATGAGGCCGCCCTGGACCACCGTGGCGACCACGCCGATGAGCGCGAACACGTAGCTCACCTGCCGCTGGTCGAGCCCGTAGCGGTGGACCGCGAGGAGCGCGAACGTCGCTTCCATCCCGCTGAACGCGAGGATGGCGATGAAGTAGATGAGGATGAGCCGGCGGATCCCGGGCCGGCTCACGCCGCCGAGCAGCGCCTCGAGGTGCGGCCGGCGCTCGGCCTGGACGTGCGCGGCCGGCTCGGGCAGCACGAAGAACGCCGCCACCCCGTTCGCCGCCGCGAGCGCCGCCGCGGCGTAGCCGGGCGCGGAGAGCGAGATGGCCGAGAGCAGGCCGCCGATGGCCGGCCCGAGCACGAAGCCGAGCCCGAACGCCGCGCCGATGAGCCCCATGCCGCGCGCGCGCCCCTCCGGCGGCGTCACGTCGGCGATGTACGCCTGCGCGATGGCGATGTTGGCGGTGGCGGCGCCGGCGAACAGGCGCGAGACGAGCAGCCACGCGAAGCTCGGGGCGAGCGCGTAGCCCAGGAACCCGAGCGCCGTCATGGCGATCGAGATGAGCAGCAGCGGCCGGCGGCCGTGGCGATCCGAGAGCCGGCCCCAGATCGGCGTGAAGACGAACTGCATGGCCGAGTAGCCGGTCATCAGCCACCCGATCTGCGCGTCCGGCGCGCCGAGCCGCTCGGCGTAGAGCGCCATCACCGGGATGACCATCCCGAAGCCGAGCAAGTCGATGAAGACGATGACGAAGAGGATCGCGAGGGCGGACCGGTTCTTCACGCGGGCGCGAGGATAACCCGGCCAGGGGCGGGGCGCAGGCTTTCCTGCCGGGCCGAGGGCGGCGACGGGAGCGCCTTCGGGTGAGGGGATTGATTCACGCGCCCTGAGGTCGGGGCGTCGCGGGACGGCGGCCCCTACCACGCCACGCGGTCGCGTCCCGCGTTCTTGGCGCGGTACAGGTGGCCGTCGGCGCGCGCGAACACGTCGGCGCCGTCGGCGTCGTCGGGCGCGAGCTCGGCGCAGCCGAGCGACACCGTCACGCGCAGCGCCTGCCCGCCCGCCTGCACCGGCTCGCCGCCCACCGCCCGGCGCACGCGCTCGGCCACCTCCGCCGCGGCGGCCACGTCGGCGCCGGGGAGGATGGCGGCGAGCTCCTCGCCGCCGATGCGCGCCAGGAGGTCCCCGGCCCGCAGCGCGGCCGCGGCCCGGCGCGCCACCTCGGCGAGCGCGACGTCGCCGGCGGCGTGGCCGTGCCGGTCGTTCACGTCCTTGAAGCGGTCCACGTCGAGCACCGCCACCGCGAGCCGGGCGCCGCCGCGACGCGCCCGCGCCACCTCGCGGCGGAGCGACTCCTCGAAGGCGCGGCGGTTGGGGAGGCCGGTGAGCGCATCGCGCAGCGCCAGGTCGGCGAGCGCGGCGAGCTCCGACTCCTCGGCGTCGCCGGCCCGCAGGTAGCGGGCCACGAAGGGACCCACCTGCACCCGGTCGCCGGCGGCGAGCCGGTGCACCGCCACCTCGCGGCCGTTCACCCAGGTGCCGTTGGTGGACCCGAGGTCGAGCACCAGGTGGCCCTCGCCGTCCGGCACCACGCGGGCGTGCCGGCGCGAGACGTCCGACGCGGGCAGCGCCACCGCGCAGGACGGATCGCGCCCGAGCACCACCTCGCCGTCGAGCGGCACGCGCAGGCCCAGCGCGCCGTCCCCGGCCACGAACACGAGGCAGTGGCCGGCCGCCGCGGCGGCGCGCTCCTCCGGGGTCCGGACGCGGGTGGGATCGTCGCCCATGCGACCGCGAGTCTACACCGGGCCCCCGCGCGCCAGGCGCCCGACCCGCTACACCCGCCAGTGGATCCGCTCGAAGTCCTGGTCGGGCACGGTGAGCGTCAGGTAGCCGTACCGCGGCAGCCGCTCCACCTCGACCTCGCCCCGGAGCGCGTGGACGGCGAGGTCGAACCGGTCGCCCGGCGAGAGGCCCAGCGCGGCGAACGGGAGCTCCAGCTCCGCCACCTGCCCGAACGCGAGCCGCCCCAGGGCCTGGCCGCGCCACGCGCCGGGGCGCGGCGCGCCGTCCGGCTCGAGCGGGAAGTCCACCCAGCGCTGGCCGTCGCCGGAGCGCACCGACACGCGCACGTGCGTCGCCACCTCGGCGGCGCGCGCCGGCGACTCGGCCGGGTCGAGCCGCAGGTACAGCGCGGCGAGGTCGAAGCCGAAGCGGAGCACGTGGAAGGCCTGCGCGCCGCCGTACATCGAGCCGCGGTGCTGGCCGGGCCGGTACAGGCCGGCCCCCTGCCACTCGAAGTAGGTCGTCTCCCGGCCGTCCAGGGCCGGCGTGAGCAGCATCACCGGCTCGCGGAGCGGCTTCGCCTCGAGGCCGGCCGGCGCGGGGGCCCCGGCGCGCTTGATGGGCGCCTGCGTCTCCGGCGGCGGGTCCACGCCGCAGAGCAGCGCCGCCCGGTTCACGTGGGCGCGGAACAGCGCGTCGAACTCCGCCGCCTGCTCGGTGGTGAAGTCCTCGCCGTACCACCAGTACCAGTCCGACGCCTCGGCGGCGTACAGGTGCCGGCGCGCGCGGGCGAGCCGCTCGGCGGGGACCTCGCCCCTCTCCTCCGCCTGCGCGAGCGCCTCGCGGACCCGGCCCAGCGCCGCCCAGGCCTCGCAGTCCTCGCGGTGGCCGATCCAGATCCGGAACGAGGCCTCGATCCAGGAGCCGGTGTGGATGCGCGCGATGGGCGGGCCCTCGGCGGCGGCCGTCGCCTCGGACATCGTCACGGTCTCGACGCGGCCGGAGCGCTCCAGCGCGTCGTAGAGCCGGTCGAGGAACTCGTGGCCCGAATTCGGGTAGTGCTCCCAGGCGTTCTCGCCGTCGAGGAACACGCCCACCGTGGGCGCGCCGGGCTGCCCGTCCCGCACCCACGCGTCGGCCACCGCGCGCACGTGCGCGGAGAAGTCGGCCACCGCCTCGGCCGCCGGCACGCGCGCGTAGGTGAAGCCGATGACGTCGGAGAGCGCGCGATCGCGGAACAGCATCCGGACCTCGCGCCCGTCGCCGGCGGCGACGCGCCAGGGCCGGTACACCGAGCGCAGGCGCGGCGCGGCGGCGGGCAGGGACTGGAGCAGGACGCCCTCGTCGCTCGCCGCCCAGCCCACGCCCTCCGTGGCGAGGATCTCGAGCGCCTCCGGCGAGACCGAGCCCTCGGCCGGCCACATGCCCGCGGGCGGCCGCCCGAAGCGGCGCGCGTGCGAGGAGATGGCCTCGCGCACGTGCCAGCGCGCGTCCTCGGGGTGGGCGAAGCGCGGGGGGAGCGGGATGCCGGGCAGCGCGCGGTGCGCGGCGTCGGTGTCGCAGAGCAGCGGGAGGATCGGGTGGTAGTACGGCGTGGTGGAGAGCTCGACCTGCCCGCGGTCCTGCAGCGCGCGCCAGCGCGGGACGATGCCGGCCGCGATGCGCCGCTGCACCTCGAGCACCGCGTCCACGTCGGCGCGGGTGTAGCCGCGCCCCTTCTCCCGCAGCGCCCGCACCGCGGGCTCGTCGGCCTGCGCGCCGAAGCCCATCCAGGCGAGGTTGAACAGCGCCTGCAGGTCCTGCAGCTCCTGATCGCCGAACGACTGCGCGAGCCGCGCCAGGTCCACCCCGCGCAGCTCGCGCCCGCGCTTCTGGAGCAGCTCCCAGTAGCGCGGCATGGGCTTCACGTTCGTCTCCCAGCCGACCATGAAGAACGAGCGGAGGATCTGCTGGCGCTCCTCGGCGGTGAGCTCGGCGGGCGGGCGCGCGCTCAGCTCGAGCAGCCGGTCGTGCGCGGTGCCCTGCGCGTAGTCCTCGAGCTGCTGCAGCAGCACCGGGGTGAAGTTCACGGTGCAGCGCACGCCCGGGTGGCGCTCCAGCATCCAGGCCATGTCGTGGTAGGCGCGGGTGGCGTGCAGCCGGACCCACGGCATGAGGTAGGCGCCCGTCTCCGGCTCGCGGTACGGGGGCTGGTGCATGTGCCAGAGGAACGCGAGGCGGACGGGCGTCATCTGGCGGGACGGTAGAACGCGGCCGCGCCGCGCGCAACGCGGCCGGTGTCTCAGCGCCTTCCGCGCCGCGCCGGCCCGGCCCCGGGCCCTCGTCGCGATCCCTAGCGTCGGGTGCGGCGACCCGCGCCGGCCCTCGCCGGCGCGGGCGGCGCGCCCGACGCGGTGAAGGCCGGGCCGCCCTCGCCGCGGACCTTCCACTCCTCCCACAGGTTCAGGAGCAGGGCCACGTCGGCCACCGGCACGCGCTCGCGCAGGTGCGGGAACTCGCCCGAGAACGCGCGGTAGAACTCGTGGTAGCGGAGCGGGGTGAAGTAGCGGAGCAGCGTCTCGCGCCCGGCCGCGTCCACGTCGAGGAACTCGACGCCGAAGCCGGCCTCGAGCTCCGGATCGTCGCCCGGCACGGTGTGCGCCACCCGGGCGCGGATGGCGAGCGGCCCGCCGGGCAGCCCCAGCTCCACGAACAGCTCCAGCCCCTCGCGCAGCAGGAACGAGGAGGCGAGGAACACGCCGCCCAGGCCGAGGTTGCGCGAGGTGCAGTGGGCCTCGAACTTGAGGCCGCGCTCGCCCGGGATGTACAGCCGGCAGGGAAGCTCGACGTCGATGCGCTCGTAGCGGCGTGGCTCGGTCACGGTGCGGGTTCCCCTAGCGGAAGATCTTGCCGAAGCCGCGCGCCTTCAGCTCGCCCATCTCCTTGGCGAGCCGGCCCAGCCGCTCGGTCTTGTCGGCCACCTCGCGCTGCAGCCGCGCGATCTTCTGGTCGCGCTCGGCGACCTGCGCGGCGATCGCGTCCTTCTCCTGCGCGGCGCGCTTCAGCGCCTCGC
>NZ_BAZG01000064.1 GCF_000964525.1 Anaeromyxobacter sp. PSR-1 | reverse complement strand
GGAGATCTGCGAGCTCCTGCTGGTCTGGCTCCGCGACGTGCTGGCGGTGCAGGCCGGGGCGGAGCGGCTGGCGGTCGCCGACCTCGAGCCGGCCACGCGCCGCGCCGCCGCGGCGCTGCCGCCGGGCGAGGTGGTGCGCCGGCGCGGCGAGGTGCTCCGGACGCTGCGGGCGCTGCGGCAGAACGCGACCTCGCAGCTCGCCCTGGAGCGGCTGCTGATCGGGTGGTTCCATGGCGGCGCCTAGGGGCGGGGGAGGGCGCGCGCGCGCGGCCGCCGGCGCCACGCTGGAGACGTGCCTGGAGGAGGCCCGCGCCGGGCGCCCGCAGCCGGTCTACCTGTTCGACGGGGACGCGTTCCTGTCGCTCCGCGCCGCCCGCGAGCTGGCCGGGGCGCTGGTGCCGGAGGCGCAGCGCGCGCTCAACCTGGTGGAGCTGGACGCCGCCGCCTCGCCCGCCGAGGTGGCCGCCGAGCTGGCCACGGGCGGCCTGTTCGGCGGGGGCAAGGTGGTGCTGGTGCAGGAGCCGGCGTTCCTCACCGCGAAGGAGGACGCCGCCGACGCGTTCCGCGCCGCCATGAAGAGCTGGGCCGACGGCCGGCAGCGCGACGGCGCCCGGCGCCTGCTCGCGCTCGCCGGCAAGGCCGGGATCGGCGCGCGGGCGCTCGCGCCGGGCGAGGACGGCCGGGTGGCGGAGAGCACCCGGCTCGCGCTGGCGGACGAGCTGGGCCTGTCGATGGACGGCGCGGCGGCGGCGTTCGTGGACGCGGCCGCGCGCTACGCGCAGGAGCGCGAGCTGAAGGTGGGCAAGGGCGAGGACGCGGGCGCGCTCGACGCCGCGCTCGCCGCCGGCTTCCCGCCCGGCCACGTCCTCGTGATCGCGGCGGGCAAGATCGACGGCCGCCTGCCGGTGGTGAAGAAGCTCGCCGCGGCCGGGCGCCGGGTGACCACCCAGCTGGAGAAGGAGGGCACCTGGGACGCGCAGCGCCTGGTGCTCGGCCCGGTGCTGGAGGCGCTGCTCGCCGGGACCGGGAAGCGGGTGGACCGCGGCGGCGAGGCGCGCCTGGCCGAGCTGGTGGGCGAGGACGCGCGCACGCTCGCGTCGGAGGTGGCGAAGCTCGCCGCCTACGTGGGCGACCGCAAGGTGATCGGCGCGGCCGACGTGGACGCGGTGGTGACGCGGGTCGCGTCGGATCCGTTCTTCGCGCTGGGCAACGCGGTGGAGGCGCGGGACCTGCCGCTCGCGCTGGGCGTCCTCGACCGCTCCGTCGCCGACGGCGCGAGCCCGTTCATGCTGCTCGGCTCGCTGGCCGCCACGGTGCGGCGGCTGGTGGTGGAGCGGGAGCGCGCCCGCGCCGCGGTGGGAGAGCGGCGCATCGGGTCCTTCAACGAGTGGCAGGCCGAGGTCCTCCCCACCGTCCCCGAGGACGAGCTGGAGGGGAAGAAGCCCTACGGGTTCTGGATGAAGTACCAGGCGTCGGCGCGCTTCGCGCGCGCGGAGCTGCTCGACGCGCTGGCCGGCCTCGCCGAGGCCGACGTCGCCATGAAGAGCGGGCAGGACGGGCGCGTGCGCCTGGAGCGGGTGCTGATCGGCCTGCTCGCCCGCGACAACCGGGAAAGGAGCACCCCTTGAGCCAGCGTCTCCTCGTCACGAGCGCGCTGCCGTACGCGAACGGCCCCATCCACCTCGGCCACCTGGTCGAGTACGTCCAGACCGACGTCTACGTGCGCTTCCGGCGCGCCTGCGGCGACGAGGTCGCCTACGTGTGCGCCGCCGACTCGCACGGCACGCCCATCGAGGTGAACGCCGCCAAGGTCGGGATGACGCCCAAGGCGTTCGTGGAGAAGTACCGCGCCGAGCAGCACGCCGACTTCCGCGCGTTCGGGGTGGAGTTCTCGACCTACTACACCACCGACTCCGACGAGAACCGCCGCTGGGCCTACCGGGTCTACGACGCGCTCAAGGCGAAGGGGCTCATCTACAAGAAGTCGGTGGAGCAGCTCTACTGCGAGACGGACCGCCGCTTCCTGCCCGACCGGTTCGTGAAGGGCACCTGCCCGAAGTGCGGGACGCCCGACCAGTACGGCGACGTCTGCGAGCACTGCGGGACCACCTACGATCCGCGCGAGCTGAAGGACCCGTACTGCGCCATCTGCCGCTCGGCGCCGGTGGTGCGCGCCAGCGACCACGCCTACGTGAACCTGCGCAAGCCCGACGTGAACGCGGTCATCCACGACTGGGTGAACGCCGAGGGGCACCTCGAGCCGGCGGTGCGCGAGCAGGTGAAGGGCTGGCTCTCCGACCTGCAGGACTGGTGCATCACCCGCGACGCGCCGTACTTCGGCTTCCCGGTGACCGACCCCGAGTTCCCGGGCAAGTTCCTCTACGTCTGGGTGGACGCGCCCATCGGTTACCTCTCCTCGGCCGAGCACTTCTTCGCGGCGGAGGCGCCGGAGGGCGAGCGGCTGGCGCCGGCGGAGTTCGAGCGGCGCTACCTCGCGGTGGACGCGCCGGCCCGGCTCGAGCACTTCATCGGCAAGGACATCCTGCGCTTCCACGCCGTGTTCTGGCCGGCGATGCTCTGGGCCACCGGGCTGAAGCGCCCGGACCGGATGCCGGTGCACGGGCACCTCACGGTGAACGGCGAGAAGATGTCGAAGTCGCGCGGCACCTTCGTGACCGGCCGGACCTACCTCGAGTCCGGCCTGGACCCGGAGCTGCTGCGCTACTTCTACGCGGCGAACCTGGGCAGCGGCGTCTCCGACCTCGACCTGTCGCTGGACGAGTTCCGCAACCGCATCAACGCCGACCTGGCGAACAACGTCGCGAACCTGGCCTCGCGCGTGGCCGCGCTGCTACAGCGGCTGCCCGGTGGTGTCACCGCCGCGCTCGACCCGGAGATCGCGGCCGCGACGCGCGAGGCGGTGAAGGGCGCGCGCGCCGCGTACCAGGCGCTCGAGACCCGCGACGTGGTCCGGCTGGTGAGCCAGGCCGCGAGCGTCTGCAACCGGCGCGTGCAGGAGACGAAGCCCTGGGAGGACCCGGCCGGCGACGCGGAGCGGAGCGTGCTCTACACGACCGGCAAGGCGCTCGTCGGCCTCGCCCGCGTGCTCGCCCCCATCCTGCCGCAGTTCTCGGCGCGGCTCGCCGCGGCCTACGGGCGCCCCGAGCTGCCGGCCTGGACCGCGGACCTGGACCCGTTCGACGGCGCGCCGGTGCAGGTGGTGGAGAAGCCGCCGCAGATCGCGCGGGTGGACGCGAAGCAGGTGCAGAAGCTGATCGTGCCCGCGCCCGAGGCGGCGCCGGCGAAGGTCTCGCGCGCGCAGAGCCCCGCCGAGACGGCCACCCGCGCCAGCGCCAAGGCCGCGCCGCCGCCGGTCCCCGGCGTCATCCAGTACGACGACTTCGCGAAGGTGGAGCTGCGGGTCGGGCTGGTGAAGGCCGCCGAGAAGGTGGAGAAGGCCGACAAGCTGCTGAAGCTCTCGGTGGACGTGGGCGAGCCCGAGCCGCGCACCATCGTGGCCGGCATCGCGCAGGCCTACCCGGAGCCACAGGCGCTGGTGGGCCGGCGCATCGTGGTGGTGGCGAACCTCGCGCCGCGGCCGCTGCGCGGGATCACCTCCCACGGGATGCTGCTCGCCGCCGGCGAGGCGCCGGACCTGCAGGTGGTCACCGTGGGCGAGGGGATCGCGCCCGGGACGCGGGTGAAGTAGCGCCTCGGCACGGCCCGCCCGCCCGCTTTGCGGGCGGGGCGGGCCGGGTTAGATCCGCCCGATGCTGATCGACTCCCACGCCCACCTCGACCTCGACGACTACCGCGGGGACCTCGACGCGGTGATCGCCCGCTCCCGCGAGGCGGGCCTGGCGCGGGTGGTCTGCGTCGGGCTCTGGCGGGGCCCCGGCGACTTCGGCAACGCGCTGGCGCTCGCCGATCGCGATCCCGGCTTCTTCGCCGCGACCATCGGGATCCACCCGCACGAGGCCGCGCGCGTGCCGGAGGAGGACTGGGGCCGCCACGAGGCGCTGGCGCGCGATCCGCGGGTGGCCGCGGTGGGCGAGACCGGGCTCGACTTCCACTACGACCACTCGCCGCGCGACGTGCAGGAGGCCGCGTTCCGCCGGTCGCTGCGGACCGCGCGCGCCGCCGGCAAGCCGGTGGTGATCCACGTGCGCGAGGCGGACGCCGCCTGCCTGCGCGTGCTGCGGGAGGAGGGCGTCCCGGAGGCGGGCGGGGTGATCCACTGCTTCACCGGCGACGCCCCCGCGGCGCGCGCCTACCTCGACCTCGGCCTGTACGTCTCGGTGGCGGGCATCGTCACGTTCAAGACCGCCGAGCCCATCCGCGAGGCGGTCCGCATCGTCCCGCGCGACCGGCTGCTGGTCGAGACCGACAGCCCGTTCCTCGCCCCGATCCCGTTCCGCGGGAAGCGCAACGAGCCGGCGCACGTCGTCGAGACCGCGCGCAGGGTGGCCGAGCTGTGGGGCGCGCCGCTCGAGGAGGTGGCCGCGCGGACCGCCGAGAACACCCGGCGGCTGTTCCGGCTCGCCTGAGCGGCGGCGCGGCCCGCCCGCGGCCCGGCGTCAGCCCTCCCAGCTCCCCCACTCGTCGGCGAGGTCCGGCTCGACGCCCGGGCGGTTGCGCTCCTTCCAGGTGACGATCTCCCAGCCGCGCTTCTCGGCGACGGCGCGGAACGGCGCCTTGGGGTTCACCACCACCGGCGTGCCCACCGCCTCGAACAGCGGCACGTCGGCCATCGAGTCGGAGTAGAGGAAGCTGCGGGTCAGGTCGAGGTCGAACCGCTCGGCCAGCGCCTCCACCGCCGCGCGCTTGCCGTCCTTGAAGACCACCGGCGGCAGGATCTGGTCGGTGATGCGGCCGTCCACGATGCGCGTGCGCGTGCCGACCGCGGCGTGCACGCGGAGGTGCCGGCCCACCTCGTCGATGATGTACTGCGACGAGCCGGAGGCGATCACCACGAAGTGCCCGGACAGCAGGTGCTTGCGGATCTGCCGGATGGCGCCGGAGGTGATGCGCTTGCGCAGGTGCCGCTCGAAGCAGACGTGCGCGTGCGCCTTCACCTGGTCCGCGTACAGCCCCTCCTGGCAGCGCGAGCCGACCTCCACCATGTCCTGCTCGGTGAGGCGGTTGCGGGCGTACTCGTAGATGACGCGCGGGATGCGGGACCGGACCTCGGGCCGCATCACGCGCTCGCTGTACAGGTACCAGGTGAAGATGGTCCCGGCGTTCCCGTCGAGGAGCGAGTCGTCGACGTCGAAGATGGCGGCCGTGCGGCCGAACGGGACCATGGACCGGTGCGCCTCCCCCGCGCGTCCGGCCGGCGGCCGCGAGGCCGCGCCGGGCGCGAGGAGGCGATTCTACGACAACTACCCCGCCGGCTTGTCCTCGGGAGCGGGCGTCCCGGCCGGAGCGGGCTCCGGGGCGACGTCCGGCTCGTGCGCGCCGGTGGGCTGGTCCTGCGGCGCGGGGGGCGTGGGGGCGGGCGCCTGCTGCTGCTCCGCCTCGGCGGGCGAGGCCGGCTTCTCCTCGGCCGGCTTCCCGGCGTCCTCCAGCTTCTGCGCCAGCGCGGCGAACGGGTTGTGCGTCAGGTTCTTCTTCTCCGGCGGCCGGTGCGGGCCCTTGTCGCCGGGCAGCCGCGGGCCGGTGTAGCCGCGCTTCTTGTCGCCGAACCCGCCGCCACCGCCGCCGAAGCCGCGGTGCTGGTCGCGCGGGCCGCGGTCGGGCCGCTCGGCGCGCTCCGGCCGGCCCTCGCGCGGCGCCTGCGCCGGGGCGGGCGCGCCCTCGGCCTTCGCCTCGCCGGCGCCCTCGGCCGGCTTCGCCTCGGCGGCGGCCTGCTGCGGGCGCGGCTCGCGCTTGCGGTCCTTGGGCTTCTTCGGCGGGCGCGGCTGGCCCGGGGCGCCCGCGCCGTTGCGCGGCACGTAGATGACCGGGGTGAGGAGCTCCGGCGCCGGGCCCTTCTTCTCGGCCTGCACGGTCGGCAGGTTGCCGCGCCAGATCGGCTGCTCGTAGACGTTGTTCGCGTCGGTCCAGCGGCGGTTGCCGCCGTCCTTGCCCATCAGGTTGAGCCAGGAGTTCACCCGGCTGTCGATCTCGTCGATGGCGTGCGTGAGCATCGCCTCGAGCGTCATCGGCACCTTGGGCGAGCCGTACTCGAGCCGCCCGTGGTGGGAGAGGACCATGTGCACGACGTGGTGCTCGAGGTCGCGCGAGGCGCCCACGCGGCGCGCCTTGTCGTGGATCCACTGGGCGGTCATGACGAGGTGCCCGACCAGCCGGCCCTCGTCGGTGTACTCGGTGCTGCGCTCGCCGCTCAGCTCGCGGATCTTGCCCAGGTCGTGGAAGAACGCGCCCGCCACCAGCAGGTCGCGATCGACCTGCGGGAAGTGGTCGGCGAGGCGGTGCGCCAGCTTGAGGCAGGAGACGGTGTGCTCGAGCAGGCCGCCCGCGTAGGCGTGGTGGACCGTCTTCGCGGCGGGCGCGCGGCGCAGCCGGGCGGCCACGTCGTCGTCCTCGAGGAACGCCTTGATGAGGTCCTTCACGTGCGGGTCGACGACGCAGTCCACCAGCGCGAGCAGCTCGGTCCAGTGCGCCGACTCGGCCTCGCTCGGCCCGGGCTTCTCCGGCTTCTTCGGCTCGGGCGGCGGGGCCCAGACGAACTCGGCCGCGTCCAGCGTGGCCGGGTCGACCTTCGCGAGCGACTCGATCCGCAGCTGCGGCTTGCCCTGGAACGCGCCGATGGCGCCCTCCACCTCGACGAGGTCCTTCTCCTCGAAGGCCGCCGCCAGCTCCTCGACCTTCTCGAAGGCGCGCGCCTCGAGCTCGCCGGTCTTGTCCTGGAAGGTGACGGAGAGGTACGTCTTCCCGCTCTTCGCGGTGGGGATCGCCTTGCGGGCGACGAGGAACACGCTCTTGGCGCGCTCTCCCTCCTTGACGTCCTTGGCCCAGATCTTGTCCATGGTGCGCGCAAGCTAGCTCAGGCCGCGCGCGGACACAACACGGATTGGGCGCGGAATCGGGCCATCCGCGGGCTCCGCGCGCGGCGCTCCGGCGTGTGCGACCGCGGCCCCGCGGCCCGGCCGGGGGACGCGCCGCGGGCCACCTCCGCGGACGATCCGCCGCGCCGGTGTTATGGGGTGCGCATGCGGATCGATCGCGCGTCGGATGCGCTCCTGGTGGTGGACCTCCAGCACGACTTCCTGCCCGGCGGCGCCCTCGGCGTCGCCGAGGGCGACCGGATCGTGGAGCCGCTGGCGCGCCTGGCGCCCGCGTTCTCGACCGTGGTGGCGACGCAGGACTGGCACCCGCCCGGCCACGTGTCGTTCGCCTCCACGCACCCGGGCGGCGAGCCCTACGCGTCGATCGCGCTGTCGCAGGGCCCGCAGGAGCTCTGGCCGGACCACTGCGTCCGCGGCACGCGCGGGGCCGCGCTGCACCCGGCGCTCCCCGACGCGGCCGTCACGCTGGTGCTGCGCAAGGGCACGCGGCGCGAGGTGGACTCCTACAGCGCCTTCCGCGAGAACGTCGGCCCGGACGGCCGGCGCCCGTCCACCGGGCTGGGCGCCTGGCTCTCGGCCCGCGGCGTCCGCCGGGTGTTCCTGGGCGGGCTGGCGCGCGACTTCTGCGTGCGTGTGTCCGCGGTGGACGCGGCCGCCGAGGGGTTCGAGGTGGTGGTGCTGGACGACCTCACGCGCGCGGTGTTCCCGGAGCGGCGGGAGGCGGTGGACCGCGAGCTCGCGGCCGCGGGGGCGCGCCTGGCGCTGAGCGGCGACCTCATCCGCTGAGGCGCCACCGGGCGGGCGCTCAGAAGAGCGCGCGCTGGCGCGGCGCGGGCGGCGCGGCGAGGCAGGCCGCGTCGTCGTTCGCGGGCGAGTTGACGCGCGGTGACACGGGGCGGACCGCGAGCACGCCGTCGCCGGGCGCGGGCAGGGCCGGCGGCGGGCCGGCGAGCCAGGCGTCGAGCAGCGCCGGCGGCACGAGCAGCGGCATGCGGTCGTGCAGCCGGCCCACCTCGGCGTTCGCGGCGGTGGTGAGGATCGCGAAGGCGGGCCCGCCCCCGGGCGCCTCGCCCCACAGCGCGGCCAGCAGCAGCGTGCCGCCGGCGCGCGGGTGGAGCCAGCTCGGCCGGCGGTCCGCGGCCGGGCCCTCCCACTCGTAGAAGCCGTCGGCGGGCACCGCCGCGCGCCGCCCCGCCCACGCCTCGCGGAACGCGGGCCGGTCCGCGGCGCCCTCCACCCGCGCGTTCAGCAGGAGCTTGCCGCCCGGGCCCGCCAGCCCGAACGCGGCCGGCTCGAGCCGGCGCGCGCCGCCGCGCCCGCGGAGCACCGGGTGCGGATCGCCGGGGGCCACGTTGAAGCGGGGCCGCCAGCGCGCCGCGAGCGCCGCGTCCACCTCCGCCGCCCACTCGCGGGCGAGCGCGGCGAGGTCCGCCACGGTCAGCGTGAAGCGTCCGCACATGCGCCGGACCATAGCAGGCGGCGAGCGCTCCCGCCGCCGCCGGCCCGGGTGGCGCCCGGCGTTTGCGGCGCGCGCGGGCCGGGAGAACCTTCACCCCGGGGGGTGGGATGCGCGCGCTCGTTTACGAGGGGCCGTACCGGGTCAAGGTGAGGGACAAGCCCGCGCCGCGGATCGAGCACGGGGAGGACGTGGTGCTCCGGGTGACGCGCGCGGCGATCTGCGGCTCGGACCTGCACCTGCTCCACGGCTTCGTCCCGGACACGCGCGTGGGGAGCACGTTCGGCCACGAGTTCACCGGCGTGGTCGAGGAGACCGGCCCGGCGGTGCGCACGCTGCGGCGCGGCGACCGGGTGGTGGTCCCGTTCAACATCTCGTGCGGGCGCTGCTTCTACTGCACGCGCGGCCTCTCCGGCGACTGCGAGGCCTCCAACCCCATGTCCGACCTGGCCTCCGGGGTGTACGGCTACTCGCACACCACCGGCGGCTACGACGGCGGGCAGGCGGAGTACGTGCGCGTCCCGTTCGCGGACGTCGGGCCCATGAAGATCCCGGAGGACCTGGAGGACGAGGACGTGCTGCTGCTCTCGGACGTGCTGCCGACCGGCTACCAGGCCGCGGAGATGGGCGGCGTCCGCGAGGGCGACGTGGTGGCGGTGTTCGGCTGCGGCCCGGTGGGCCTGGTGGCGGCGCGCTCGGCCTGGCTGCTCGGGGCGGGGCGGGTGATCGCGGTGGACCGGGTGCCGGCCCGGCTGCGCTTCGCGGAGCGCTGGGCCGGCGCCGAGACGCTCGACCTGGAGGCGGCGGGCTGGGACCCGGTCCCGGTGCTGAAGGAGCTGACCGGCGGGCGCGGGCCGGACGTGTGCGTGGACGCGGTCGGGCTGGAGGCGTCCGGCTCGCCGTGGCAGACGCTCCTCGGCCGCGGGCTGAAGCTGCAGGCCGGGTCGGCGGTGGCGCTCTCCTGGGCCATCCACGCGGTCCGGAAGGGCGGGACGGTGTCGATCGTGGGCGTGTACGGACCGCCCGCCAACCTGGTGCCGATCGGCGCGGCCATGAACAAGGGGCTCACGCTCCGGACCGCGCAGGCGAACGTGAAGCGCTACATGCCGCACCTGCTGGAGCACGTGCGGGCGGGGCGCCTCGACGGGAAGGGGCTCATCACCCACCGGTTCCCGCTGGAGCGGGCCGCGCACGCGTACGCGGTGTTCGGGGACCGGGCCGACGGGTGCGTGAAGTGCGTGCTGGTCCCGGGCGCGGCGGCGTGACCGCGCGGGACGAGGGGGGACGGATGCAGGGGATCGGGCCGGGCACGATGCGCGCCGGGAACGGGCCGCCGCCGGGCGCGGGCGTGGACGGCGCCCTGCCGGCGCGGCCGGGCGTGCCACGGGAGCAGCGGGAGCTGGCGGTGCCCGACGTGGACCGCGACGAGCCGGCGCGCCAGCCCGGGGCGGACGCGCTGGGCCGGACCGGGCTGCGCGTCCGGACGCCGGTGTTCGGGACGGCGCAGCCGGCGCGGGGTGCCTCCGGCGCGCTGCGGCGGGCCGCCTACCGCATCCCCGAGCACCGCGCCGGACGCTGGGCCCTGCTGCTGGCGGCGGACCGGGTGGACGTGCTGGAGCACCGGCTCCGGCGGGCCGGGTGGGCGCTTCCCGCCCTCGCGGCGCTCGCGGCGGGGTACCTGGTGGCCTCCCGCGCGCTGCGCCGCCGGTGAGCGCGCCGGCGCCGGCCTTGCGCCCCCGGGCGCCGCCGCCGAGGATCCGCGCGCGGGCTCGCGTGAGGAGGACTTCGCGGCGCGTTCTGCTGCTAGAATGGCGGCGGCGCCCGTCGAGGAGGTGTGCTTGCCCGCCGTCACCCGAGTGCTGGTTCCCATCGACTTCTCGCCGTCGTCGCGGGCGGCCCTGGAGTACGCGATCTTCGTCGCGGGCAAGCACGGCGCCGAGCTCGAGGTGCTGCACGTCTGGGAGCCGCCCGGCTACGTCGGCCCCGACACGCTCGCGCTGCTGCCGGTGGGCAGCGGCCAGCCGGGCTGGGAGCAGACGCGCAACGAGGTGCAGCGCGAGGTGGATCACTTCCTCGCGAAGGCGGCGGCGCGCCCGCGCTCGCTCTCGGTGCGCGTCGAGGCGGGCGAGCCGTCCGACGCGATCCTGGGCATGGCGCGGGAGGGCGGCGCCGACCTGATCGTCATGGGGACGCACGGGCGCACCGGCCTGTCGCGCCTCCTCATCGGCAGCGTGGCGGAGGCGGTGCTGCGCCGCTCCACCTGCCCGGTGCTGACCCTGCGCGTCGCCTCGCGGGCGCCGCGCGAGTCGGTGCCGCTGTAGCAGCGACGGGCGGACGCGTCCGCCCGTGATCGGGGGGGACCGGGGACGGGCGTCGGCGTCGGCTCCGCGGGGCCGCCGCGCGGGCCGGTCCCGAGGAGGAGGTCGTCCCGATGACGCTCGTCTGCGAGGCGATGAACCGGGCGCCGGCGACGGTGGAGGCGGACGCGACGGCGGCGCGGGCGCTCGCCGTGGTGGAGGCCACCGGGGCCGCGCACCTGCTGGTGATGGATCACGACGACCTGATCGGCATCCTCTGCGCGTGCGACCTGCGCGCGGCCGGGCCCGACGAGGCGGTCTCGGAGCGCATGAGCGTGCCGGTCATCACCATCCGTCCGGACGCGACGCTGGAGGACGCGGCCGTCACCCTGGGTGACTGCGGGGTGGGCTGCCTCCCGGTGGTGGTGGGCGGCCTCGTGCTCGGGACCGTCGGCGAGGAGGAGCTCGCCGCGGCCGGGATCCAGGGCCGGCTGCCGCACCGGCGCTGCCACCCGCGCGCGCACGGGCTGGAGCCGGCCGGGCCCCACCTGGCGCACCATCACTGAGGGTGACGGGCGCGCGCCGGAGCGCACGCCCGCGTGGCCTCCCCCTTGCTACGGAAAGGGCGGGGGAGGCGCATGCGCAAGCAGACCGTCCAGGCGTTCATGACGATCGGCCCGGTGGTGATCGCGCCGGAGCGCACGCTCGCCGACGCACACCGGCTCATGCGCGAGCGCGGCATCCGCCACCTGCCGGTGGTGGACGCGGGCGCGCTGGTCGGGGTGGTCTCGCAGCGCGACCTGTACCTGCTCGAGACGCTGCGCGGCGTGGACCCGGAGCAGGAGCGCGTGCGCGAGGCCATGACGCCGGAGCCGTTCGCGGTGCCCCCGGACGCGGCGCTGGACGAGGTGGCCGAGCACATGGCGGAGCACCGGCTCGGGTCCGCGGTGGTGGTGGACCGCGGCGCGGTGATCGGGCTGTTCACCACGGTGGACGCGCTGCGCGCGCTGGCGGCGCTGGTGCGCCGGCGCGGCGCGAGGCCGGCGCGGAGCCCACCCCGCGAGCCTCCCGCCGGCGTGTCAGGCCGGACCGACCGCTGAACGCACGCTTGCGCAAGCCGTGCGCCAAGTCGCCGGGGGCACGCAACTCTCGCGGCCGAATTCCCGGAAACCGCTCGGAAATCCGCCGCGCTGGGCCCGGGCACGGCTCGTGAAGAGCGTGGCCGGCATGAGCCGGTTCGAAGCGGACGCCCGCGAGGTGCTGCTGCGGCGTCGCCGCTCGCTCAGCCAGGGCGTCGCGCCGCCACGCCCATCCGATCCCGCCGCGCGCTGGGCAGACTACGAGTCCATCCCGGCGCCGGTGCCGGAGGGCGTGCGCCGCGAGCTGGCCGAGATCGACGCGGCGCTCGAGCGCATCCAGCAGGGCCGCTACGGCACCTGCCTCGCGTGCGGCGGCCCCATGGGCCTGCAGCGGCTCCGGGCCATCCCCGAGGCGCGCTACTGCATCGCCTGCAGCGGTCACCACCACGCCGCCGAGTAGCGCCGCGGCGCGCGGAAATGCCCGTCGCCGCCGCCGGTTGAACCGGTGAGCGGCAGGACGCATCCGGGTGGCGCTCCCGCCTGGGTCCTGCTATCACCCGGGCGCTCGTGACCACGGAAACCTCTCCCAGGAACGCGCCGGTGCTCGCCTACCCGCTGGGCGACGCGCTCTACCTGAACGTCACCAGCGGCTGCACCCTCGCCTGCACGTTCTGCCCGAAGATCCGCGACGACGACTTCACCGTGGGTGGATTCGACCTGCGGCTGGCGCGCAACCCGGACGCCGACGAGGTCTGGCGCGCGATCGGGGAGGTTGGCCTGGAGGGGCGCTCCGAGGTCTGCTTCACCGGCTTCGGCGAGCCGACGCGCCGGCTGGAGGTGGTGCTCGAGCTCGCGCGGCGCCTCCGCGCGGCGGGTGCGCGCCGGATCCGGCTCGACACCGACGGGCTCGCGAACCTGCGCGAGGGGCGCGACGTCGTGCCGGAGCTCGCGGCCGCCGGCGTCGGCGCGGTGTCGGTGTCGCTGAACGCGCCCGACGCGGCGACCTACGCGCGCATCTGCCCGAGCCGCTACGGGGAGGCGGCGTACGAGGCGGTGAAGGCGTTCATCCGGGCCGCGGTCGGCGTCATCCCGGACGTCGCCGCGAGCGCGGTGGCGATGCCGGGCATCTCCGAGGCGGCGTGCAGGGCGGTGGCGGAGTCGCTCGGCGCCCGCTTTCGTTGGCGCCCGTACGACCGGGTGGGGCGTATCCCGTCCTCGGCGGGGTCGGCCCGGGTGGGCTGAAACTGCGGAAGCCCGGGGGAGTAACGGGGTTTTTCAGGTGTCGGCGTCAGGACTTGGCCTCGGGTAGTCACTGGACCTCGGGGCGAGAATGGTGCATAACCTGCGGACCGACGCAGGGTTTGCGCAGGTCAGGAGCGGCATGAGCATGCCTAATGTGGGCGCCCGGCCGGGCAAGGAACGGATCCTGGTGGTGGACGACGAGCAGAACGCTCGCGTCGCGCTGCGGACCATCCTGAGCGAGGAGGGGTACGAGATCGCCGAGGCCGCGGACGGCGAGGAGGCCCTGGCGCTGCTCCCCGGGTTCGCGCCGGCGGCGGTGCTCGCCGACGTGCGGATGCCCCGGATGGACGGCATCAACCTGCTGCGCCGCGCGCGCGAGCAGGGCTCCGACGCGGTGTTCGTGATGATGACCGCGTTCGCGAGCGTCGAGGCCGCCGTCGAGGCGATGCGCGCCGGCGCCGAGAACTACCTCGTCAAGCCGCTCGACGTGAACGCGGTGCTGGTGGTGCTGGAGAAGGCGCTCGAGAAGCTGCGCCTCCAGCGCGACACCGCGAACCTGCGCGAGCGCGTGCGCGAGCGGTACCGGTTCCACAACATCGTCGGCGACGCGCCCGAGCTGCACGCGGTCTACGAGGTGGTGAAGCGCGCCGCGCCCACCCGGGCCACCGTGCTGATCCTGGGCGAGTCGGGCACCGGCAAGGAGCTGTTCGCGCAGGCGCTGCACGAGGAGTCGCCGCGGGCCGACAAGGCGTTCATCAAGGTGAACTGCGCGGCGCTCTCCGAGACGCTGCTCGAGTCCGAGCTGTTCGGCCACGAGAAGGGCGCCTTCACCGGCGCCATCGGCCGCAAGGAGGGGCGCTTCGAGCTCGCCGACGGCGGCACGCTCTTCCTCGACGAGATCGGCGACATCTCGCCGGCGCTCCAGATCAAGCTGCTCCGCGTCCTCCAGCAGCGCGAGTTCGAGCGCGTCGGCGGGACCCAGACGCTCAAGGTGGACGTGCGCCTGGTCGCCGCCACCAACCGCGACCTCGCCGCCGAGGTGAAGGCAGGGCGGTTCCGCGAGGACCTCTACTACCGGCTGAACGTGGTGGCGGTGACGCTGCCGCCGCTGCGCCAGCGCAAGGGGGACATCCCCGCGCTGGTGAGCCACTTCATCGACAAGTACTCGAAGGCGTACGGCAAGGACATCCGCGGCCTCGCGCCCGGCACGCTCAACGCGGTGCTGAGCCACGACTGGCCCGGCAACGTCCGCGAGCTGGAGAACGTGGTGGAGCGCGCGGTGGTCCTCTGCAAGGGCTCCGAGCTCACCGCCGACGACCTGCCGCCCACGCTGCGCGGCCCCCGCCCGCGCGAGCGCGCGCCGGGCGCGCTCATCCCCGGCGCCACCCTCTACGAGATCGAGCGCGAGGCGATCCTCCGCACGCTCGAGATGGTGGGCGGCTCCACCTCGCGCGCGGCCGAGATCCTCGGGATCAGCGTCCGCAAGATCCAGTACCGGCTGAAGGAGTACGCGGCCGGCGGGCGCGAGGGCGCGGCGGGGCACGACCACCACCACGACGCCGAGCACGAGCCCGAGAAGGCCGGCGGGATGGAGTAGGGCGCGGCCCGCGCGCTCACTGCGCGCGCGGGAGCCGCAGCGTGAAGCGCGCGCCGCCCTCCGGGCTGTCCGCGATCCGGATGGTGCCCCCGTGCTGCGTGACGATCGCGTGCACGATGGAGAGCCCCAGGCCGGAGCCGCGCGCCTTGGTGGTGAAGAACGGCTCGAAGATGCGGTCGCGCTGGTCGGGCGAGACGCCCGGGCCGTCGTCGTCGATGAGGATGTCCACCATCGGCGACGCGTCGGGGTGGTCCACGTCGGCGGGCGCGGGCCGGCAGGAGACCCGGACCAGCCCGCGCGCGTCCACCGCCTCGAGCGCGTTCAGGCACAGGTTCACCAGCACCTGCCGCAGCCGCTCCTCGTCGCCCGCGACCGGCGGCACCGGCTCGAGCTCGCGCTCCAGGCGGACGCCGCGGCGCTCGGCCTCGCCGCCGAGCAGGTCCACCACCTTCGTGATCACCGGCGCGACCTCGATGGCCTTGCGGACGAACTCGCGCGGGCGGGCGAACTGGAGGAAGTCCTCGAGGATGTGATCGAGGCGGCGGATCTCGTCCTTCACCAGCGTGAGCGGCTCGAGCAGCGGCCCCTGCCGCTCCGCCTCGAGCTTCTGGACGCGCCGCTCCAGCACCGAGAGCTGGAGCGCGGCGGCGTTGAGCGGGTTGCGGATCTCGTGCGAGAGCCCGGCGGTCATGGTGCCGACGGCGGCCAGCTTCTCGGCCATCTGCGCGCGGCTGGCGAGGTCGCGCTTCTCCTGGTGCAGGCGCACCTGCCGCATGGCCTGCTCCACCGTCAGCAGCAGCTCCTGGGTGGCGCACGGCTTCACCAGGTACGCGCAGGCGCCGGCGCGCACCGCCGCCACCGCCGACTCCAGCGTGGCGAACCCGGTGAGCAGCACCACCTCGCCGTTCGGCGACAGCTCCTTCAGCCGCGGCGCGAGCGCGGTCCCGTCGCCGTCCGGGAGCTTCAGGTCCACCAGCGCCACGTCGAAGCCCTGCTCGGCGAGCGGGAGCGCGGCGGCGCAGCTCCCGGCGCCGGCCACCGCGTACCCGGCGCCCTCCAGGATCTCGGACAGGTTGTCCACCAGGCTGGCGTTGTCGTCCACCACCAGCACGCGCGGCCGCCGCGGCCCGTTGCCGTGCTTCACGGGCCGGGCACCGCGGAGGGGGGCGCGCGCCGTGGAGCCGCTCCACCGCGGCGAGCAGCGCGGCGGTGTCGAACGGCTTGTGGAAGAAGCCCTGGTGCGGGAGGGCCGGCCAGGCGTCGTGGTGGGCGGTGACGACGATCATGGGGAGGCCGGGGTACTTGGCCGCGAGCCGCTGCATGGCCGCGCCGTCCGGGCCGCCGGGCACGCGCAGGTCCACCAGCGCGCAGAACGGCTGCACCGGCCCGAGCCGCTCGGTCTCCAGCACCGAGGCGGCGGTCACCGCCGCGAAGCCGCGCGAGCGCAGCGCCTCGCAGAGGTTGTCGGCGAGCCGGGGATCGTCCTCCACCACCACCGCCAGGCCGTCGCGCCGGGCCGCCTCGAGCAGCTCCACCAGGTACGCCGCGTTCACCGGCTTCTGCAGCACCGCCACCAGCCCCTCGCGCCGCGCGGCGTCGAGGTCGTTGTCGCCCACGTAGGCGGTGATGACCAGGGCGGGCGCGCCGGGGTCGAGGCGGCGCAGCTCGTGGACCAGCTCGGCGCCGCCCATGAGCGGCATGCGCATGTCGGTGAGGATGGCGTCGAAGCGGGTCCCGCGCGCGAGCGCCAGCGCCTCGGCGCCGTCGCCCGCGAGCGCGACCTCGTGGCCGGCGTCGCGCAGGATCTCGGCCAGGTTCTCGGCGAAGTCGCGGTTGTCGTCCACGATGAGGTAGCGGCGCATGCGGGATCCTCCGCTCAGGCGGGGAGGCGGACGGTGAACCGCGCGCCGCCCCCGGGCCGGTCCGAGTACTCCACCGAGCCGCCGTGGCGCTCGGCGATGCGCTTCACGAGCGCCAGGCCCAGGCCGATGCCCTTGTCCTTGGTGGTGATGAGCGGCTCGAACAGGCGGCGGCGCGTGGCCGGGTCCACGCCGGGGCCGGTGTCCTCGACCTCCACCTCGACCGCGCCGTCGGCGCGCCGCGCGCGGACCGTCACCGCGCCCACCGGCGCCGCCGCGAACGCGGCGTTCTCGAGCAGGTTCACGAACACCTGCCGGAGCTGGCCCGGGTCGCCGTCCACCGGCGGCAGGCCCTCGAACCCCTCCACCGCGACCGACACGCCCGGCGCGTGCTTCACCGCGCCGGCGGCGGCGGCGACCACCTGGCCGACGTCCACCGGCTCGCGCGCCAGCGGCCGGTTGCGGATCATGTCGAGCAGGTTGGAGATGATCCCGTTCGCGACCCCGAGCTGCTCGCCGATGCGGTCCACGTGCTTGCGGGCGCGCTCGTCGTCGCCCACCCGCCCGCGCAGGATGTAGAGCGAGGTCTCGATGACGCCGAGCGGGTTGCGCAGGTCGTGCCCGATGGAGCCGACGAGCTGGCCGAACGTCGAGAGCCGCTCCACGCGCGCCTGCTGCGCGAGCAGGTCGTCGCGGTAGGTGTGCAGCATGATGGCGAGCTCGAGGTCGAGGATCTTGGCGAGCGCGTTGCGCACCCGCTCCAGCTCCGGCGGGTCGGCGTTGAAGCGCTCCCAGGAGACGCGCATCAGCTCGGTGCGGATCACGTTCATCGCGCCGAACATGTAGTGCTGCGGCAGGCCGATGCGGACGTGGACGCGGCCGATCCGCGTTCGGTGCTCCCAGTACGCCTCGTCCCACGGGCCGGTGAGCAGCGTGTCCATCCAGGCGATGAGCGTCACCTTGAGGTGGCCCACCCGGCTCTCGCCGCCCACCAGCGCGGTGCGCGCGCCCTCGTGCCCCAGGATGCGGTCATAGAAGACCTGGGCGATCCGGTCGAGCTGCGGCGCCGCCGCGCCGTGCAGGGCGCGGAGCGCCCGCTCGTCCCCGGCGTCGAAGTGGACGTAGCGCTTCAGCTCCTCGAGCACGGTCTCGGGCATTCGACCCGTATGTAAGGGGGACCCGGGCGGCCGGTCAACGCGCGTTGCCCCGGGCGGGCCGGCGGGCGCCGGCCCCGGTGGAGCCCTAGGCCTGGCCGGCCCGCTCCCGCGCCTTGACGGCCTCGGAGACCAGGTCGAGGTCGCGGACCACGTCGGCGGCGAAGCGCACGAAGTCGGCCTCGGTGACGATGCCGACCAGCAGCCCGTCCTCCTCGCACACCGGGAGGCAGCCGAACTTCCGCTCCAGCATGAGGCGCGCGGCGTGGGCCAGCCCGGTGCCGGGGCGCACCGCCACGGGCTCGCGCGTCATCACCTCGGAGACCGCGCGGTCGCGGGCCGCCGGCGCGCCGGCCTGGCCGGAGCGGAGCAGGTCGCGCTGCGTGAGGAGGCCGACCAGCTTGCGCTCCCGGACGACCGGCAGGTGCCGGATCCCGCCCAGCTTGAGCAGGGACTCGGCCAGCGCGAGGTCGTCGCTCTCGCGCACGGTGACGAGGTCCCTGGTCATGAAGTCCGCCACCGAGATCATGAGGCCTCCGCGCGCGTCGCGCGCGCGGCGAGTGTAACCCGGGACCGGGCGCGCGGCATCGCCTCAGCGGACCACCAGCACCGGCTTCGAGCTGATGTGCACCAGGCGGTCGGAGACGCTGCCCAGGAACATCCGGGCCACCGCGCCGTAGCCGCGGCTGCCGACCACCACCATGCCGACGTCCACCGCCGCGGCCTCCTCGGCGATGGCCTCGGCCGGGGAGCCGTAGAGCACGGTGGTGGACACGTCCAGCCCCGGCTCCTCCAGCGCCTTCACGGCCTTCTCCAGCAGCGCGTCCGCGTAGGCGCGGTGCTCCTTCTCGACCTCGGCGATGGTGAGCCCGTAGACGTCGGGGGGGAGGAGCAGCTTCGGGACCACGTGCACCAGGGTCAGCTTCGCCCCGAAGCGCAGCGCCACGTCCGCCGCCATCCGCGCCGCCTTCAGCGAGGTGTCCGAGCCGTCCACCGCCACCAGGATCCGCTTCATGGCCGCTCCCCTCCGGTTCAGGCACGCCTTCCCCCTTCAAGGGGGATGCCGGCGCGGGCAGGGGAAGGAGGCGGGACGCGCGGGCGCGCCGGGCAGGTCTGCGAGCCTCGCCCGCTCCAGCGTCCGACCGGTCACCGCGATCTCCAGGCTCGCCCGGAACGCTCGCCGGGCGAATCGCGGGTGCCGTGCGGGCGCCTGGGCTCCCCCGCCTGTGCGGGTGGCTCCAGCAAGTCTGCCCGGGTTGCGCGAGACGCGTCCCTGGAAGAACGGAGAGCAACGGAGAGGCCAGCCGCGATGGGTGCGGCGCCGGGTAAGGCGGGGAGGTGGGCCGGGCCGGCCGGGTGGGCCGGGGGAGGGGGAAACGGCGGTCGGACGCGGGGTCGGCCCCAGGGCTCGCGCACCGGCGCGCAGCCCGCGGCGCGCGGGCGCCGGGGGAGGCGTGCGCGTGCGGCGGCGCCACGCCGGGCGACGGCGCAGGGTCCGCGCGCGACGCCCGGTGGCCGGCGTGTGCGCGGTGGCGCACCCGCGATGCGGCACCGCCGGTGCCCAGGGGCACCGGCGGCCGTGGAACGAGGCTGGCGGGGAGGCGAGGGCGGCGGACGCCGCGCCTCGATCAAGCCTGCTTCGAGCCCTGGTCCGACGACGACTGCGTCGGGGTGCTGCCGTTGCCGGAGGCGGTGGGCTTCTCGTCCTCGCCGCCGAACGCCTTCTTGAAGCTGCGGATGCCCTGGCCGAGCCCCGCGCCGAGCGCCGGGAGCCTGCTCGCGCCGAACAGGATCACGACGATCGCGAGGATGAGCAGCAGCTCCGGCATTCTGAGACCGAACATGGGGGTGTTCCTTTCGTCGCCTGGCGCGCTCCTCTTCTAACAGGGATCAGGCCGCGTTGTCTTCCATCGCGAGCGCGGCGAGGCGACGCTGATCGAGGACCTTCACGCCCCGCGACGCGTCCACCACGCCGTCCTTCTCGAGCTTGGTCAGGCAGCGGGAGAGCGTCTCCGGGCGCATCCCGAGGAGGCGCGCGACCACCTGCTTGCGCACCGCGTTGGGCCGGTCGGCGAGGAACCTCGCATGGGCGAGCGCGAACCGGGCCACGCGCGAGAGGCAGTCGCCCTGGCGCCAGTTGACCTCGTCGCGCTGCTGCCGCGACTCGGTGAGCAGCAGGTCGAGCACCACGCGCGCGGCGCCCTTGTCCGGGCCCACCCACTGCGAGAGCGCGTCGCCGCCGATGCCGCAGATCTTCACGCGGGAGAGCGCGCGCACCTCGAACGGCGAGGGCTCGGCCTGCATCGCCTCGGTGCAGAGCAGCGAGCTCGGGCCGCGGAGCGACAGCAGCAGCTCGGAGCCGCGCGGCGAGACCGCCGAGAGGGCCACGAAGCCCTCCTTGACGAAGTAGACGGTGCGCGGGCGCTCGCCCTGGGCGCAGATCGTCGCACCCGATTCGCGGGTGGTCGGCGTCAGCCGGCAGCGGCCCTGGGACGCGATCCCGAGCGAGCAGGAGCCGCAGTCCGAGACGGGAGTGTTGGAGAGCACGGCGGGATCCTCCGATGGCGAACGGCGCCTTGATCGGCGTCTGTTTGCACGAGCTAGGCCCGCGAGAGAGCGGGGTTTTGCCCGCCTGCTGCCGCAGACGTTGCGCTTTGGCCCGGATCAATACTCGCCCGGCGCACCTTTTGCGATCGGGTCGTCTCGCGATCGCCTCGTCGCGGCGCAGCCACGTGGCATGATGCGGTCCACGATGGACAGGCTCCTCCGCATCCGCGACGGCATCCTCGCCGCGCTGCTCCCGGTCGGCGCCGAGGACGTTCCCTCCGAGGAGGCGCTCGGCCGCTGGCTCGCCTCCCCCGCGCTGGCGAGCGTCCCGGCCCCGCCGCACACCTGCGCCGCCATGGACGGCTACGCGGTGCGCGCCGCGGACGTGACCGCGCCGGCGGTGCTCCCGGTCCGCCAGACGATCTACGCGGGCGACGTGCCCGCGGCGCCGCTCTCGCCCGGCGAGGCGGCGCGCATCTTCACGGGCGCGACGCTGCCGCAGGGCGCCGACGCGGTGGTGCGCGAGGAGGCGACGCGCGAGGAGGGCGGCGGCGTCCGCTTCCTCGAGGCGGCGCGGCGCGGCGAGCACGTGCGCCAGGCCGGCGAGGACGTGCCGGCCGGCGGGCTGGCGCTCGCGGCCGGCGTGCGCGTCGGCCCGCGCCAGGCGGCGCTGCTGCGCGCGGTGGGCGGGCCGGTCGTGTCGGTGCGGCGGCGGCCGCGCGTGGCGGTGCTCTCCACCGGCGACGAGGTGGTATCCGGCCGCACGCCGGACTCGAACGGCGAGGCGGTGGCGGGGCTGATCCGGGCGATCGGCGCGGACGTCGAGCGGCGCCCGGTGCCGGACCGGCTCGAGGCGGTGGTGGCCGCGATCCGCGAGGCGCTCGCGAGCGCCGACGCGGTGGTCACCATCGGCGGCGTGTCGATCGGCGCGCGCGACCTGGTCCCGGAGGCGCTCGCGCACCTGCAGGCCGACGTGCGCGTCCACGGCGTGCCCATGAAGCCGGGCAAGCCGTTCCTGTTCGCGCTCGCCGGCGGCGCGCCGGTGCTGGGGCTGCCGGGCAGCCCGTCGGCGTGCCTGGTGGCGTTCGAGGTGTTCGCGCGC
>NZ_BAZG01000065.1 GCF_000964525.1 Anaeromyxobacter sp. PSR-1 | reverse complement strand
CGTGTGGAAGGACCTCACCGACAGCGTGAACCTGATGGCGACCAACCTGACCACGCAGGTGCGCGGCATCATCCGGGTGGTGACCGCCATCGCGAACGGCGACCTCTCGCAGAAGTTCGTGCTCGAGGCCAAGGGCGAGGTGGCCGCGCTGGCCGAGACCATCAACGGCATGACCGACACGCTGCGCACCTTCGGCGACCAGGTGTCGAGCGTGGCCCGCGAGGTGGGCATCGAGGGCAAGCTGGGCGCGCAGGCGCACGTGCCGGGCGCGTCGGGCATCTGGAAGGACCTCACCGACAACGTGAACTTCATGGCCGCGAACCTGACCAAGCAGGTGCGCGGCATCGTGAAGGTCGTGACCGCCATCGCCAACGGCGACCTCTCCCAGAAGTTCATCCTGGAGGCGAAGGGCGAGGTGGCGGCGCTGGCCGAGACCATCAACGGCCTCACCGGCACGCTCGGCATCTTCGCCGACGAGGTGTCGAGCGTGGCCCGCGAGGTGGGCATCGAGGGCAAGCTGGGCGGGCAGGCCAAGGTGCCGGGCGTCTCCGGCATCTGGAAGAACCTCACCGACAACGTGAACCAGCTGGCCGGCTCGCTGTCCGCGCAGGTGCGCGCCATCGCCGAGGTGTCCACCGCGGTGACCAAGGGCGACCTCACCCGCAAGGTGGCGGTGCAGGCGCAGGGCGAGGTGGCCGCGCTGAAGGACAACATCAACCAGATGATCGAGGCGCTGCGCGACACCACCGACAAGAACACCGCGCAGGACTGGCTCAAGACGAACCTGGCCAACTTCTCCAACATGATGCAGGGCCAGCGGAACATCGTCTCGGTGGCGCAGGCCATCATCTCCGAGCTGACGCCGCTGGTGGACGCGCAGCACGGCGCCTTCTTCATGCTGGAGCAGCCGGAGGACGGCGTGCCGGACGAGCCGGTGCTGCGCCTCATCGGCAGCTACGGCTTCGGCGGGCGCCGCAGCCTCTCCAGCACCTACCGCATGAAGGAGACGCTCATCGGCCAGTGCGCCTTCGAGAAGAAGCGCATCATCGTGAGCGACGTGCCGGAGGGCTTCCTCTACATCGCCAGCGGCATGGGCGAGGCGCCGCCGCGCAACCTGCTGGTGCTGCCGGTGCTGTTCGAGGGCGAGATCAAGGCGGTCATCGAGCTCGCCTCCTTCCGCGAGTTCAGCCCGAACCACCTGGCCTTCCTCGACCAGCTCATGGAGAAGGTCGGCGTCATCCTCAACATGATCTCCTCCAGCATGCGCATGGAGGGGCTGCTGCTCGAGCTGAAGCGCTCCAACGCCGAGCTGGAGGCGCAGGCCGCCGAGCTGAACGAGAAGGCGCGCCTGCTCGAGCAGAAGAACTCCGAGGTGGAGCTGGCGAGCCGCAGCCTGGAGGAGAAGGCGGAGCAGCTCCAGCTCATCTCGCGCTACAAGTCCGAGTTCCTCGCCAACATGTCGCACGAGCTGCGCACGCCGCTGAACAGCCTGCTCATCCTGTCCAAGATGCTGGCGGAGAACCGCGACGGGAACCTCACCGTGGAGCAGGTGAAGTTCGCGAGCACCGTCTACACCTCCGGCCACGAGCTGCTCGGGCTCATCAACGAGATCCTCGACCTCTCCAAGATCGAGGCCGGCAAGATGCCCATCGAGCCGCGCGACACGCGCCTCGAGTCGGTGCGCGACGACCTGGAGCAGACCTTCCGCCACGTCGCCGAGCACAAGGGGCTCGGGTTCCAGGTGCGCATGGCGCCGGAGCTCCCGGAGCGGATCCACACCGACCCCACCCGCCTCCTGCAGATCCTGAAGAACCTCATCTCGAACGCGTTCAAGTTCACCGAGCGCGGCGAGGTCGTCCTCGACGTGGGCCCGGCCGCCGGCGGCGCGCTCGCGTTCGCGGTGCGCGACACCGGCATCGGGATCGCGGCCGACAAGCAGAAGCTGATCTTCGAGGCGTTCCAGCAGGCGGACGGGACCACCAGCCGCAAGTACGGCGGCACCGGCCTCGGGCTCACCATCTCCCGCGAGATCGCGCGCCTGCTGGGCGGGTCGATCGAGGTGGAGAGCGCGCCCGGGCGCGGGAGCGTGTTCACGCTGGTGCTGCCGGCGCGCTGGGCCGGGGCGGAGACCGGCCACGACCCGGCCATGGCGCTCGCGGCGGAGCGGCCCGAGGACTACCCGGAGCTGCCGGCCGGCGTGGACTTCTCCGGCCGCACCGTCCTCCTCGCCGACGACGACATGCGCAACCTGTTCGCGATCCACAGCGTGCTCGAGACCGCGCACGTGAAGGTGATCCACGCGCAGAACGGGCGCGAGGCGCTGCAGGTGCTGGAGGCCTCGCCGCAGGTGGACCTGGTGCTGATGGACACGATGATGCCGGAGATGGACGGCCTCTCCGCCATCCGCGCCATCCGCGCGCAGCCGCGCTACCGCGCGCTCCCCATCGTGTCGCTCACCGCCAAGGCCATGAAGGGCGACCGCGACGACGCGCTCGCCGCCGGCGCCACCGACTACGTGGCGAAGCCGGTGGACCCGCAGCGGCTGCTCGCCGTGATCGGCCGCTGGCTGGGCGAGCCCGACGCGCGCATGGGCGGCGCGGTGAACGGCGCGGCGAACGGCGCCGCGCGGTAGGCCGGGCGGGCGCGCGGGCCCGGGCGGTTGCTTCGCTCGCCACGATCGGTAGAGTGGCGGGACCGTGATCCGCCCGATCCTCCACCGCGCACGCCGCGCGCCCGACACGGCCTGCCCGGCGCATCGCGCCGCGGCCCGCTCCGCGCGCTAGCGGGCGGCTCGCGGCGCGCTCCCCCATCCCAGCTCCGTCCCCGCGGCCCGGCCGCGCGCGGCCCCGTGCCGCGGCGCGGCCGCGCGCCGTCGTCCCGTCCCTCGCCTGGAAGGAGGTGCTTCCTTGAATCGTTCCCTCGGTCCCCACGGCACCGCGCTGCTCGTCGGCGCCGCCGGCGGCGTCGCGCGCGCCCTGCTCTCCGTGCTCGCCTCGACGCCGCTCGGCCGCGCGCTCGCCGCGCGCCTCGACGCGCTGCTGCTCGTGGACGCCCGGCCGCTCCCGCCCGGCCCGCTGCCGCCGGTCGCGCAGCCGCTCCCGCCCGCCGCGATCCGGAACGCCGACGACCTGGCGCGCCTGGTGCGCGACCACGGCGTGGACCAGGTGGTGGACCTGTCCTCGCTCGACACGATGGACGCCATCCGCGCCTGCGACGCCACCGGCGCGAGCTACCTCGACACCAGCCTCGAGCACTGGCCCGGACAGGCGCCCGGCGCCTGGGAGTCGCTCGTGCTGCGCGCGATGCCGCCGGCGCGCCCGGCGCTGCGGCGCGGGAGCTTCCTGGTGGGCAGCGGCATGAACCCGGGGGTGGTGAACGCGCTCGTGTTCGCGGGGATCGAGGCGTTCGCGCGCCGGGCCGGGGTCGCGCCCACGCCCGAGGAGCTGCGCCTGCACGCCGTGCTGTTCACCGAGGAGGACACCACCGTGGAGGCGATGGGCGCGCCGCCCCCGGGGGCGTTCCCCATGACCTGGAGCCCGCTGCACTGCCTGGAGGAGCTGCTCCTCGACGACGCGATCGCGGTCCGGCGCGGGGAGCTCGTCCGCCTCGGCCACCGGCCCTGCGACGCCTGGTACCGCGCCCGCTGCGGGGACCGGGTGGTGGAGGGGTTCGTGGTCCCGCACGAGGAGGTGCTCACGCTGGCGGAGCGCCTGCCCGGGCAGGAGCTGGCGTTCGTGTACCGGCTGCCGCCCGCCGCCCGCGCGGCGCTCGCCACCGCACCGCAGCGCGTCCGCCCGGCCGCCTGGCCGCTCCACCGGATGTACCCGCCGCACCGCACCGCGCTCCGCGGCCGCGACCGCGTGGGCGTGCTCCTCTGCAGCCTGCGCTTCGGCGAGCTCTGGATCGGCTACGACGTGGGCGCTGCCGCGGCCGGGCGGCTCGGCACCGGCGCCACCCAGCTCCAGGTCGCCGCCGGCGTGGCGGCGGGCTGGGCGCAGCTCGGGCGGCGCCGCGGGCTCCACTTCGTGGAGGACCTCGACTGGCGCGAGCACCTGGCGCGGGTGGACGCGCTGCTGGGCCGGGCCCTCGTGGTCCACGACCCGCACGCGCCGCCGCGGACGCTCGCGGAGCGGCGCGTGGGCGCGGCACCGGCCGAGGTGGCGGCGCTCCCCGCCTGAGGGCGCGAGGGGTGGGACCGGCGGCCGCGGCGCGCCTGCGGCCTCCGGCCCCGCCGCGTGCGGTTGACTTCCCGGCGCGCGTGGCCGACAACGGGATCGTCGTGATCGGAACCCTCGCCCAGCGCTCCTCCGCCCGCCTCGCGGCGTCACCGGCCCTCCCGCCGGCGGCGGCCGCGTGCGCCCCGGCGCCGGCCTGTCTTGGTTCCCGCGTCCTGGCGCGCCGCCCGTAGCGCCGCCGGGACGCATCCCCGCACCCTCAGCCCCGCACCACCCCAGCGTCCACCCGCGCCGGGGGCGCACGCGCATGCGCGCCGCCCGGAGAGAGGAGGCCGACCTCATGAAGCGCGTCACCATCCGGGATCTGCACTGGCTCATCGGGCCGCAGGAGCCCCCTTGCCTCTCCGTGTACCTCACGCTCGACGCCGAATGGCCGGGCGGGCCGGAGGACTGCCGCCGCCTGAACGCGCTGCTCGAGGAGGCGGGGCGGCGCCTCTCGGCGTCGCACCCGCGCGACGAGGTGAACGCGCTCCTGAAGCCGATGGTGCGCGCGCTCGAGCGCGGCTGGCCCCCGCGCGCCCGCGCGCTGGCGCTGCTGCGCTCGCACGAGGTCAACCTCGCGTTCGAGCTGCCGTTCGAGGTGCCGGCGCTGGCGATCGTGGCGGACGCGTTCCACACCAAGCCGCTCCTGCGCGACGCGGACCGCAGCCGCTTCTTCGTGCTGCGGCTCCTCGGCGGCGGCGGGGCCGAGCTGCTGGAGGGCACGCCCGAGGCGCTCGCCGAGGTGGAGCCGTCTCGCACGCCGCGCGCGCTGCGCGCCGCGCTCGCGGGGGAGGTGCGCGAGGGCGACGTGGCCGGCCGGCCGCTCCGGCTGGTGACCGGGGCCGGGCGCGAGGGGGAGGCGCGCCTGCGGCGCCGCTTCCGCGCGCTCGACGACGCGCTCTGCGCGTTCCTCGACGACCGCGGCACGCCGCTCGTGCTGGCCGGGGTGGCGGAGCACCACGCGCCGTTCCGCGCGGTGAGCGCCTACCCGCACCTGCTCGACGACGGGATCGAGGAGGAGGTGGCCGATCTCGAGGCGCTGCACGCCCGCGCGTGGAACGTGGTGCGCGCGCACCACGAGGAGGTGGAGCAGCTCGCCGCCTCGCAGTTCGTGAGCGCATCGCTCCGCGGCGAGGCGAGCGATCGCCTGGACGAGATCGCCGCGGCCGCCGCCGACGGGCGCGTGGGGCTGCTCCTCCACCGCGAGGGCGCCCACGTGCCGGGCCGGGTGGACCCGCGCAGCGGCGCCTGCGCGCTGGCGCCCGGGCGCGAGGCGCGGGCCGGCGCCGACGTCATCGACGCGCTCTGCGACCTCACGCTGCTGCGCGGCGGCGACGTGGTCGAGGTGCACCCGAGCCGCATGCCCAGCGACTCGCCCATCGCCGCGGTGTTCTGGAGCTGAGCCGATCGTTTCCACCCACCCCGAGCGGACGGGAGGTGCACATGTTCACGGAGCTGCGGCTCGAGCGGAGGCTCGCGCTGCTCGACCTCGAGGAGCGCAGGCTGGTCACCCGCGCGTCGCTGGGTGCGGCCGCCGCGGTGGCGCTCGCCCTCGCCGGCGTGGTGGGGGCGGCCCGGCTGGGCACGTCCGGCGCGACGGCCCTCGCGCAGGCGCTCGCCACCGCGCCGCTTCCCGTGGCCGTGGTGGTGGGCGCCTGGGCCTACGGCCAGCGCCGCCGCGCGGGCGACCTCCGCGAGCGCCGGGCCGAGGTGCGCACGGCGCTGGAGACCGCCCCGGACCACGAGCTGCTCGACGATCCGGGCGCGGCCGGGCGGGTCTCGCCGGCCGACCTCATCGCCATCGAGCGGCTGATGCGCACGTTCTACGACGCGGCCTCCGGCGCGCCCTCGGAGAAGCGGTGGGGCCGGTTCACCGCGCTGTTCGCCCCGGGCGCGCGCGTGGAGACCGGGCGCGGCGGGCCGTCCGACCCGGGCCTGCCGGTGGACCGCTACGTGGCGCTGGCGCGGCTGGAGGGGCGCGACGTGTGGCTCCGCGAGGTGGAGCGGACGCTGCACCTGCTCGGCGACGTCGGGGTTGCGGTGAGCGCGTTCGAGGCGCACGAGCCGGACGCGCCGGCGCCCGCGCGCGGGGTGAACGTGCTGCGGCTGCGCAGGGCGCGCGGCGCGTGGGAGGTGGAGGGGGTCACCTCGCGGCCGCTGGAGCGCGCCGTCACGCTCCGGCGCACGCTGGCGCCGTCCTCCGGCCCGCGGCCGCCGCCGCGCGCCGCCTGAGTCACGAGACGGACGGCGGAGGGGGCGTCAGGTGACGGACGCAGGGTGGGGCGTCAGGTGACGCCCCACGGCGCGGAGAGCCCGTCGGTGGCCTCCAGCCAGTCCGCCACCCGGTCGGCGGCGCCGGCCACGTCGCCGTCGGTGACGTCCAGCTCGAGCCAGGGCAGCGACGACTCGCGCACCAGGCGGCGGAACAGGTCCTGCTCGCGCACGAACGCGTCGAGGTCGTCGTACTGCGAGGGCTTGCCGGAGATCTTCAGCCGCTCGGCGCGGGCGGCAGCGAAGGTCTCCGGCCGGCGCATGCACAGCACGTGGCGGAAGCCGAGCACGCGCAGGCGCGGGTCGAGCCAGGAGAAGTCCGGGTCGCGGCGGCCGGCCTGGAGCTGGTACGCGCGGGTGGAGACGTGGAACCGGTCCACGATCCACGAGTAGTAGCGGTTCAGCTCGAACAGGCGGGCCCAGGTGGCGTACGTCTCCATCGCCTGGGCCTCCTCCTCCGGCGCGTAGTTGATGGGCCCGCGCCCCCAGGGCACGTCGGTGAACGCGCACCACTCCGCAGACACGAGCGGCGAGTGGTACCGGTACTTGCGCGGCCCCACGATGCGCGGGTGCTCGTTGAGCGCGAACGCGAGGTCGGTCTTGTGCGTGAGGCGGGTGCCCTCGAGGATGATCTTCGGCGTGAGCTTCGGGCCCATGCGGCCTCCTTTGCGGCGCCGAGGATAGCGCCGTCCTCGCCCGCGCCCTGCCGCCGCGTGGGGCGTCCGCCGCGCTCTGCCCCGCCGGCGGGGGCGCGGGGCGCCCCGCCCCCCCGGCGCGCCTGCGCCCTTTTCGACCGCAGGTGATCGCCGCGCGGCGCGCTAGAGTCTCGGCTCCGGCGCCCTGGCGCGCCCCCGGAGGCCGCATGACCCTGCCCCGCCGCCCCGCCGCGCTCCTCGCCGCCGCCCTCGCCGCGCTCGCCTGCGCGCACGCGCCCGCCGGCCCACCGGCCGCCGGCGCGCGCGCCGCCGCCGCCCCGGCGGCGCCCTGGTGGAAGGGCGCGGTCTTCTACGAGGTGTTCGTGCGCAGCTTCGCGGACTCCGACGGCGACGGGAAGGGCGACCTCCGCGGCCTCACCGCCCGGCTCGACTACCTGAACGACGGCGACCCGGCCACCACCACCGACCTGGGCGTGGACGCGATCTGGCTCATGCCCGTGTTCGCCTCGCCGAGCTACCACGGCTACGACGTCACCGATTACCTGAAGGTCAACCCCGACTACGGCACCGAGGCCGACCTCGACCGGCTCGTCGCCGAGGCGCACCGGCGCGGCGTCCGCGTGATCCTCGACCTCGTCCTCAACCACACCTCCGACCAGCACCCCTGGTTCCGCGAGTCGGCGTCGTCGCGCACCTCGCCGCGCCGCGACTGGTACGTGTGGCGCCAGGACGATCCGGGCTGGACGCAGCCCTGGAACACGTCGCAGACCACCTGGTACCGCCGCGGCGGCGAGTGGTACTACGCGATCTTCTGGAGCGGGATGCCGGACCTGAACTACCGGAACCCGGCGGTGCGCGAGGAGGCGAAGCGGATCGCGGCGCACTGGCTGGCGAAGGGCGTGGACGGGTTCCGCCTCGACGCCATCCGCCACCTCATCGAGACCGGGCCGGGCGCGGGCCAGTCCGGCTCGCCGGAGAACCACGTCTTCCTGCGCGAGTTCGCCGCGGCGGTGCGGGCCGCGAAGCCGGACGCGGTGCTGGTGGGCGAGGTCTGGTCGGAGACCGACGACATCGCCCGGTACTACGGGGACGGCAAGGACGAGCTGCAGCTGCTGTTCGACTTCCCGCTCGCGAAGGCGATCGTGGAGGGCGTGGACGCGGGCGACGGCGGCTTCACCGCGCACGTGCTCCGCGAGATCGCCGCGGCCTACCCGCCCGGCGCGGTGGACGCGCCGTTCCTCACCAACCACGACCAGTTCCGGGTGGCGACGCAGCTCGCGAACGACGCCGGGAAGCTGCGGCTCGCGGCGGCCATCCTGCTCACGCTGCCGGGCGCGCCGTTCGTCTACTACGGCGAGGAGCTGGGGATGCAGAACGGGCCCGGCCGCGAGGACGAGTGGAAGCGGACGCCCATGCCCTGGGACCGGTCGGAGCACGGCGGCTTCACGACGTGTGACCCGTGGATGCCGCTCGCGCCGGGGCACGAGGCCGCCAACGTGGCCGCGGAGTCGGGCGACCCCGGGTCGCTGCTGTGGCGGTACCGGGCGCTGGTGCGGGCGCGGAAGGGCTCCGCGGCGCTCGCGCGCGGGGATGCGGCTCCGCTGTCCACCCCCGGCGCCGCGCTCGCGTACCTGCGGCGCGGCGAGGGGGAGACGGTGCTGGTGGTGCACAACATGGGCGCCGGGCCGCTCGAGCTCGGCGGGCTGGAGGCGCCGGGGGCGGTTGCCGAGCCGGTGTTCGTGGACGCGGGCGCGGCGCTGGTGCGGGAGGCGGCCGGGTGGCGGGTGACGCTGCCGGCGCGCGGGAGCGGGGCGTGGAGGGTGCGGTAGGGGGGGCTGGCTCTGCGAGAGCGGCGGGCTTGGAAGAGGGGCTGGAGGTCGGGCAGCGGGCTTGCGGGGCGGGCCTCGCTGGCCGGGACCGGCGACGCGGAATCGGCTTGCGAGAAGCCTGAGGGGGAGGCGGGCTGACTTCCGCTCGCCGCCGCAGAGCTTCTCCGCTCATGGTGAGCTCCGTCGAACCATGAGCGGGATGCCGGGACCGCCGTCACGGTGAGTGACTGCTTGCGGCCCATCGGGAACCTTCCTCGCGCTTGACGCAGTTTCACACCCTGAGAACTCGCGCGGCGAGGCCGCGCCGGGAAGGGCGCCCTGGCGTCGCTGCTGCGGGTTTGGCGTGCGCGCCGACCGTGCGGGCCTGTCGGCGGAGGCGCCCTCGCGTTCTCGCTCCTGAAGCCGCATGCGTGCGTCCGGGGAGGGCTCGGAAGCGCGTGAGACAGTGCCCACATGGACACTGTGCGTGAACTCTCGGATCGGCTCGTCACCCTCCTCCGCCGCGAGCGCGCGGCGCTGGCGGAGTTCCTGATCGCGCTCGCCGGCTTCGACGCGCGGCGCGCGTGGGCAGACCTGGGGTACGCCTCGCTCTTCCACTACCTGCACCGCGAGCTTCGGCTCTCCAAGGGCTCGGCGCAGTACCGCAAGGTGGCGGCGGAGCTCATCCAGGCGGTCCCGGCCGTGGTCGAGCCGCTGCGGGACGGGCGGCTCTGCTTCACGACGGTCATCGAGGTGGCGCGGGTGGTGAACCCCGTGAACTGGCGGGAGGTGCTGCCGAGGTTCTACGGGCTGTCCCGCCATGAGGCGGCGGAGGTGGTCGCGGCGCTGCAGCCGCATCCGGCGCCGCCGGTGCGGACGGTGCTCACGGCGGTCCCCCGGCCGCCGGCTGGTTCAACTGTTGAACTGACCATCCCTGCCGTGACGCCTGGTTCAACTGTTGAACTTGTGATCCCGCGGAGGACATCTGGTTCAACTGTTGAACCGGCCCCTGTGGCGCCCCCGTCTCGGATCGCGCAGCTCACGCCGCTCACGGCGACGCTTCAGCGGCTTCATGTCACGGTAAGTGAGCGTTTCGCCCGCAAGCTGGAGCGGCTCCGCGATCTCCGTCCGGACCTCTCGGACGACGCGCTCCTCGAGGCGGCGGTGGACCTGCTGCTGGCGAAGGCGGAGAAGCGAAAGAGCGGGCGTTCGGACCGGCCGCTGGCCGCGGCCCGGCCCTCCCGCGATCCGGACCGCATCCCGGCCCACGTCCGCCGCGAGGTCTGGGAGCGGGACGGCGGGCGGTGCACCTTCCTCCTCCCCTCCGGCGAGCCGTGTGGCTCCACGTACCAGCTCGAGCTCGACCACGTCGTGCCGCGGGCCCGCGGCGGCGCCTCCACGGTCGAGAACCTCCGCATCCGCTGCAGGGGCCACAACCTCGAGGAGGCGCGGCGGGTGTTCGGTGACCAGCTGATGGACGCGTACGCGGGGAGACGCTGCGGCGGCTCGGCCTGAGGCGCCCGCCCGGGTGGACACCCGCGGGCCCGCGTGCTGTCATGCGCGCCGCCATGGGTGGCATGGGCCGCACCGAGCTGTTCCTCGTCGTCCTGCTCGCGCTCGCCGTCGTCGGCGTGGCGTGGTTCCTGCGCACGGGCGCCTGGAAGCGCGGGCGCATCGGGATCGTGGCGGCCGCTGTGTTGGTGGGGCTGCTGCTGCTCACCCGGCGCGTGGGGTGGGGCGAGCTGGCGGTCGTGCTGGTGCTGGCGGGGATCCCGTTCTTCCTGCTCGCGCCGCGGCGGCGCTGAGGCCGGCGAGCGCTAGCGCCCCGTGCACGTGCCGGAGGGAGCCGCGAGCATCATCAGCTTGCCGGAGAGCCGGTCCACGAACATCTGGTAACCGCCGGAGCAGCCGGGCGAGTACTCGAGGTACACGCCGGGGGACTGCGGCGAACAGGTCGCGTCGGCCTGCACGCCGTACTGCAGCACGAAGGTGTCGCCGTTCGCGAGCGGGACCGCGGTCTCGGCCAGCACCTCGAACGCCTCGGGGTCCTCGCACGGGGTCCAGCGGTACTGGGCGGCGAACTGCTCACGGTCGACCAGGGACCAGGAATCGAGCCACAGGTAGCGCTCGGACATCGGCGGCCCGGCGACGCGCTCATCGAAGGCCACGATCTCCGCACGGCCCTCCGCGCCGAGATCGGCGAAGTACGCGTCGAGCCAGGTCGTTCCCGAGCTGCCCTCCTGCAGCGTGCGCACCAGGATCGAGATCCCCTGGTAGTTGTGGCTCATGGCCGGAACGGGACCCGAGCCGAGCGACCAGTGCACGGTCCTCGCCCCGGACGCGTCCGTGTCCACGCTCACCACGGCGTTCATCCACAGCTCGATCGAGTCCCTACCGGGATCCGCGACGTCCACCGGCTCGGGCTCGAGGCCAAGGGTGATGACGCGGTGGGTCCGCAGCACGGTGCCCGTGACGCGCTCGAGGCCGGTCGCCGGGTCCACGGCGCCCACGCGCGCCACCTGCTCGCCGCCGTCCGCGGACCGGATCACGGCGCGGACGTTCGTCCCCTCGCTCGTGTCGGAGTAGCGGTCCAGCAGGGGGATCCAGGCGTGCCCGGTGACGAAGAAGCTCTTCGCGCCGAACGGCCGGTAGGCGACGTCGGTGACCACGTACGGCAGGACCACCTCCTGCGTGTCCACGACCTCCCACTCGGCGCAGCCGCAGGAGCCACCGGTGCGCGCGGCCCGGAGACAGCCGGCGGGGACCGCGCAGTCGCCCGTGCTGCAACCGGAGAGGCCGATGGCGGCGGCGGCGAGGAGGGCGAGGACGGAGAGTGCACGCATCGGAAGGCGCCTTTCGCGGGAAGCCCGGCGCCCACCGTACGCCATCACACCCTCCGTGAGAACACGGAAAGAGAAACGGCCGGGTCGCCCCGGCCGTTCCCATGCGCCTGCGTCGATCCGCCGCGCGGCTACTTCTTCATCGCCTTCTCGGCGTCCGCCTTGGACAGGTAGACCTTGCAGTCGCCCGAGACGACCCAGGCCTCCTTGGAGTCCTTGATCATCCAGAACATGTCCTTGTTGCACTGATCCTTCTTGTCGCCCTTGTGGATGATGTAGTTCACCCGGCCGTTCTCGAACTCGCTCGCCGGGATCGTCCAGAAGATGCCGAAGTCGTCCTTGCCGCTCGGCTGCATGGGCTTGAACCAGGTCACGCCCTTCAGCGGACGGTCCGACATCTGCTTCGCCGCCCACTCGTCCGACGCCTCGGACTTCGCCTGGAAGCTCTCCCAGCTGTGGAGCGCCCAGCCGTCGTAGCTGCCGTCCGCGCGGTGGTAGTGGAGCGTGACGTTGTCACCCGCGGCCGCCGCCTTCTCCTCGGCCGCCGCCGGCCCCGCGAACCCCATCACGGCGGCGATCAGGCCGGCCGCGAGCACCTCGAAGATACGCTTCATGACGGTTCCCTCCTGCACTCACTGTAATCCGCGAAGCCGGTGAGGCCGGGGGAACCTGCCCCCCGGCCCCGCCGGTGATGCGCTGCCGCTAGAACCAGGTCTCGACCTGGGCGCCGAACGTGACGCCGTGCTTCTTGTCGCCGAACACGGCCGACGGGCCGTTGCCGTTCGGGCCGGAGTAGTACACGGCGTTCCAGCTCTGCAGGAACCCGGCCTCGGCGGTGTTCCAGTTCGCGTACGTCACGAAGAGCCGGAGCTCCGGACGGACGAAGAACGCGCCGCCCGGCCCGGGGGCCGGCGAGATGGTCGGGGCGAAGGACGCGGTGAAGAGCGTCGCGTCGTCCTTCGGCGGGTCCTTCGGCTTGAAGGACTGGTAGCCGACCTCGGCCTGCAGCTTGAAGTAGTCGTTCACGTGGTAGACCGGGCGCGCGCCCAGCGACCAGGTCTTGAAGCTGTTCCACGGGCCGTCGCCGCCGTACTGGTGCGTGACGTCCTCGTAGACGAACGCGAGCATGCCGGAGAACAGCGAGTTCGGCTGCACCACCATCTGCTCCACGATGCGCCAGCGCTCCGCCTTGTCGCTGTTCTGCGGCTCGGGGTAGCCGGTCATCGGCGCGATGGTGCCGGTGGCGTACTGGAAGGCCAGCTTGTTGAAGCCGCCCAGCAGGCCGGGCTGCACGTGCTGCAGGGTGAACATCGGGCTCACCTTCTGCACGTCGGCGCCGCGCGGGCTGCCGCTGTTGATGGCGAGCTCGGCGCCCAGCTCGAGGTTGCCGCCGAAGAAGAACGGGATCGAGTAGATGCGCAGGTCGGGGCGCCAGATGGCGGTCTTGTCGCTGCGGTCGTAGCCGAGGCCCCAGCCGCCCTTGTTCTGCAGCACCGCGAAGGCGACCTTGGCGAAGCCGGCCAGGTCCACGTCCTCGATGCCGGCGCCCTGGCCCGAGGCGTCCCAGTAGAAGAAGTCGAGGATGTGGAGGTCGTTGCGGCGGTAGTACCGGTTGCCGACCCACACCGCCGCGCCGCCCATGAAGGGCAGGTTCTTCGCGATGATGTAGTTCTGCCGCAGCGCGAACTCGTTGATGGCGGTGTTGCCGCCGCTGTTGTTGTTGAGCGGCTCCGCGTTGCGGAGGCCGCCGGTCTTGTAGTGCAGCATGCCGACGTAGTCGAACTGCACGCCGCTGCGATCCCGGTACAGCGTCTGGCCGAACTCGAGCTCGGCGTAGGTCTCGCACTCGTTGCCGAGGCGGAACTTGTAGCCGACCGGCGCGGTCAGGAAGCAGACCTGGTTGCCGCCGTCCTCGTTGCCGCCGATGCCGGTGCGCAGGTACCCGTGAAGCTCGACCGCCTGCGCCGGGATCGCCGTGAAGGCGATCGCCGCCGCGAGGATGCCGACCAACGTCTTTCTGGCGTTCATGTGATCTCCCTGGTGATGCTCCCGTGCTGCTCCAGCGGGCCGTGCCGGCCCCGCCCTCCTCCCACTCTCGTTCGCCGTCCCTCCCCCGCTACTTGCGGACCATCTTCAGCGTGGCCGGCTTCTTGACGGTGCCGTCCGGGTTGCACTCGTAGGCGAGCATCTCGTGCTGCGCCGCGATCTCCGACTTGTCGCCCACCGCCTTGCCCGCGAGCACGTCCATCACGTGCGGATCGCAGTCGGTGTCGGTGCCGCCGCCGAAGCGGTGCTGGCCCTCGTACTCGTTCACCTTGCGGGTGAGCAGGTCGGTCTTGTCCGGGAAGCCCTCGTTCGACTGCATCAGGACCTGGTAGCCCCACTTCGCGATGGAGCCCTCGCCCAGGTCCTTCTTGCTCACCGTGCCGGTGATGGTGCGGCCCTTCCCGACGGTCTCGTCGGGCACCACGATGGCGGCGAGCAGGTCGGCCGCCTTCTGCTTCGCCTCGGAGCGCACGCGGCCGGCCGGCTGCGGCGAGAGGATCACCACCTTGTTCCAGGCGGAGTCCTTGGCGAACTCGACGTTGGTGCCGGGCAGCCCCCTGGTGAAGCTCGGGCCCTTGCCGGTCTGGATGTGGACGAACGCCATCTGCACCGAGAAGTTCGCCGGCGCCGGCATCCCCCACGGATCCTCGAGGTCGGAGTTGACCGTGATCTCGAAGGTGACCTTGTCGCCCTTCTCGGTGACCTTGAGCTGCGTGAGGTCGAACGAGCCGGCCTTGTACACGGGGTCGGTCGGGTAGACGTACTTGCCGGGCCCGTTGTCGTCGCCGACCGGGTCCTTGAACACGACCTCCTGCGCCGCGGCGGTGGTGGCCGCGAGGGCGGCGAGCGCTGCCAGGACGAGACGGTGAATCATGGTTCGACTCCTCCGAGTGCCGCGGGTCGCGGCGTGGTTCAGCCCTTCACGCTGCCGGCGGTGAGGCCGGACACGAGGTACTTCTGGAGGTACAGGAACAGCACCACGACCGGGATCGACACGATGATCGAGCCGGCCGCGAAGTACCCCCACTGCTGCGAGAACCCGCCGACGAAGAAGCGCAGGCCGACGGGGGCCGTGTACATCTCCTCCTTGTCCATGAACGTCGCGGCGAGGATGAACTCGTTCCACGCGGTCATGAACGAGAACAGCGCGGTGATGGCGATGGCCGGCTTCGCGAGCGGCACCACCACGGTCCAGAACACGCGCGCGGGGCCGGCGCCCTCGATGATGGCCGCCTCCTCCAGCTCGCGCGGGATGGTGTCGAAGTAGCCCTTCAGCATCCACACGCAGAACGGGATGGCGGTGGTGGCGTACATGAGCACCAGCCCGGTGCGCGTCGAGCCGAGCCCCAGCCACGTCACGATGATGATGTAGAGCGGGATGAGCATCAGCGTGCCGGGGAACATCTGCGACACGAGGAATGACATCATCCCGGCGCGCCGCCCGGGGAAGCGGAAGCGCGAGAACGCGTACGCGGCGGTGGACGCCAGGAACACCCCGAGCACGGTGGTCGCGGCCGACACGATCACGCTGTTCAGCATCCAGCGCCCGAACGGCTGGTCGCGGAACACCGCCGTGAAGTTCGCCGCGCTGAAGCGCTCGGGCCAGGGGATCACGGCGCGCAGCAGGTCGAGCTTGCCGGGATCCGCCGGGAGCGAGGCGAGCGCCAGGCTCTGCCCGCCGGAGAGCGCGATGCTGATCACCCAGAGCAGCGGGTACACGGCGACGAGCACCATCACCACCAGCACGGCGTGCAGGATCCAGTGCGGGATCCGCTCCTCGCGGCGCGACGCCATCAGATCCCCTCCGTGGCGCGCGTGACCCGGTTCTGGAACACGCCGTAGGCGAGCAGGATGAGGAAGATGACGGTCGAGTACGCGGCCGCGTAGCCGTAGCGGTACTGCTGGAACGCGTACTTGTACGCCTGGGTGATGAGGATCTCGGTGGTGCCGCTCGGATCGCCGCCCGTGACGAGGAAGATGATGTTGAACATGTTGAAGGTCCACACCACCGAGAGGATCACGGCGGGGACCAGCGCGGGCTTGAGCGACGGGAGCGTGATGGCCTTGAACTGCTGCCACCGCGAGGCGCCGTCCACCCGCGCCGCCTCGTAGAGATCGGCCGGGATCGACTGCAGGGCGCCGAGCGAGACCACCATCATGAACGGGAACGAGAGCCAGCCGTTGGTGGCGAGCGCGGTGAGGTAGGACGTGAACGTCTCGTCGAACCAGGAGAGCGGCTCGAGGCCGAACAGCATCCGCGCGTAGTTCACCACGCCGAACTGCCGGTGGAACATGCCGCGCCAGATGAGCGCGGTGATGTAGTTCGGCATGGCCCAGGGCAGGATCAGGAGCACGCGGTAGATCGGCCGGAACGCCAGCCCCTTGGTGTTGAGGATGAGCGCCAGCACCAGCCCCACGGAGACGCCGATGGAGACGTTCGTGACCGTCCAGATCACGTTGAACGCGAGCGTCCAGTAGAAGGACGGGCTGCCGTCCGGCATGCGGAACGCGAACGTCCGCAGGATCTCGACGTAGTTCTGCAGGCCCACCCAGATCTCGGTGAGCGGCGCGCTGGTGTTGTACAGGGTCTGCCCGGTGAACGAGAGCACCACCCCGTACAGGAACGGGAAGAACACCAGCACCAGCATCCCGAGCATCGCCGGGATGGCGTAGGCGTAGGCCACCCGGTGGCGCACCAGGGCCGCCCGGGCCCGGGCCGCGCCGCCGAGCGCCACGAACAGCACGAGCGCGAGGCCGACCGCCGCGGAGAGCCCGAGCGCGCGGACGCCCTCGCCGCCCCCGCCCGCGAGCCGCAGCGCCCAGGCCGCGAACCCGCCCACCCCGGCCGCGTAGAGCACGAGCGCCGCCGCCAGGGCCGGCCCGCGGCGGGCCGCGGCGCGCCGCAGCGGCAGGAGCGCGAGCAGCGGCAACGCCACCGCGGCGAGCGCGGCGGGCACCCCGGGCGCGGCCGGCGGGGGCTTCGCGGGCCGGTCCACCTCCACCGCGCCCACCACCGCGCCGTCCTTGCGCACAGGCGCGCCGAGCGCGTAGCGGCCCTCCAGCCGCTCCACCTCCACCTCGGCGCGCGCGAAGCCCTGCTCCGCGTTCTCCAGCACGATGCCGCGGAGGCGCTGCGCCTGGTCGTAGGCCCACTTCTCGTCGCGCAGCAGCCGGCGCGGGGCGGCGCGCTCGCCCACGTCGCGCGGGTCGGTCGAGCCCTCCAGCCGCGCGCCGGACACGATCACCAGGCGCCCCACCGTGCCGGCCGGCTGGTCCGCCTGCCAGGCGGAGAGCGCCGCGCGGGCGGCGTCGCCCTCGGCGCCGGCCTGCTCCACCGCCTTCGCGAGCCGCGTGACCGCCCCCACCGCCTCCGCCCTGGCCCGCTCCTCGTACCCGCCGGCCGAGGCCGCGCGCAGCCACGCCCAGGAGAGCGCGACCGCGACGGCGAGGCCGGCGGCGAGGGCCGCGAGCGCGCGGGGCCAGTGGGAGGCGGGGCGCGTCACTTGCTCTTGCGGAGGTTCGCGACGTCGGCCGCGACCTTGGCCTGCGCCTTGGCGAGCGCGCCCTTCGCGTCGCCGCCGCGGGTGATCGAGCCCATGGCGGTCGTGGCGGGCGACCAGACCATGGTCATCTCGGGCAGGTTGGGCATGGGCACCGCCACGTCCACCTGCTTCTTGAACGCGGCCAGCACCGGGTCGGCCGCCACCTTCGGATCCGCGTAGACCTTCGCGTTGGCGGGGCTCTGCCGGCCCTCGAGCGCCATGATCCGCGCCGCGTCCAGGTCGGTGGCGTACTTCACGAAGTCGAAGGCGGCGTCCTTGTTCTTCGAGGGCGCGGCCACGTAGACGCCCTCCACCGTGGTCCACGGGCGCATGGGCTTGCCGCCCGCCTCGGTGAGCGCCGGCAGCGTGGTGACGGCCCAGTCGATGCCCGGCGCGATCTCGCCGAGGAACCAGTTGCCGGAGAACACCATCGCCGCCTTGCCCTCGTTGAACAGGGAGGTGATGAGCGCGGTGGACGGCTCGGCGGGCATGAAGCCCGCCTTGATCCAGGCCTGCAGCAGCTCCGCCGCCTTCACGTTCTCGGACGCGTCGAGCACCGGCTTGCCGGCGTCGAACACGCGGCCGCCGAACGCGTTCTGGAGGGCCGCGTGGTAGTAGTAGTCGGCGTAGGAGTACGCGAGGCCGAAGCGGCCCGCGCCACGCTGCGTGAGCTTCTTCGCGAGCGCCTCCAGCTCCGCGCTGCTCTTCGGCGGCGCCTTCACCAGCTTCTTGTTGTAGACGAGCGCGATGCACTTGTAGTTGAGCGGCAGCCCCCACACGCTGCCGCGGTAGGTCATCGCCTCGAGGGTGGAGGGGATGAAGCGCGCCTTCAGCGCGTCGTCCAGGAAGAAGTCGATGGGCTCGACGGTGTTGCCCGCCTCGATCCAGCCGCCCAGGCGGTCCTGCGCGAAGATGAAGACGTCCGGCCCCTTGCCGCGCGGCACCGCCGCCGAGATCTTGTCGGCGAACGCGTCGTACGGGACCGCCAGCGTGGTCACCTTGTTCGGGTTGCCCGGGCGCGCGTTGTACGCGGCCACCACCTTCTCGAAGGCCGACTTCTCGGCGCCGCGGTAGGCGTGCCACACCACGACCTCCGCCGCCGAGGCGAGGCCGGGGAGCAGCAGGGCGGCGAGCAGGGCGAGCAGCGAGCGGTTCCGCATGGTTCTCCTCCTCGCGCCGCCATCACAGGCGGCGCTGGGTCTCGGCGTCGAACAGGTGAAGGTGGTCCAGCTCGACCTGCACCTCGAGCTGGTCTCCGATGCCCGGGATGGCGTGCGGCGCCTGGCGGAAGACGACCGGGTCCTCGCCGGCGCGGGCGTGCACGATCACCTCGTCCCCGAGGGGCTCGGCGATGTCCACGGTGACCGGGATGCGCGCCGACTCCCCGCGCGGCGCCCGGCCCAGCTCGACCACGTTCTCGGGCCGGATGCCCACCGTCACCGCGGCCCCGTCGCGCGCCGCGGTCGCGGCGCGCAGGGCGGCCGGCACCGGCAGCGAGAAGCCCGCCGCCGCGATGCGCCCGCCGCCGCCCTCCAGCCGCGCCTTGAAGAAGTTCATGGGCGGGCTGCCGATGAAGGCGGCCACGAACAGGTTGGCCGGGCGCTCGTACAGCTCGAGCGGCGCGCCCACCTGCTGGAGCTTGCCGGCGTTGAGCACCGCGATGCGGTTGCCCATGGTCATCGCCTCGACCTGGTCGTGCGTGACGTAGATCGTGGTGACGCCCAGGCGCGCCTGGAGCTTCTTGATCTCCGCGCGCATCTGCACCCGCAGCTTCGCGTCGAGGTTCGAGAGCGGCTCGTCGAACAGGAACACCGACGGCTTGCGCACGATGGCACGGCCCAGCGCGACGCGCTGGCGCTGCCCGCCGGACAGCTCCTTGGGCTTGCGGTGGAGCAGCGCGTCGATGCCGAGCACCTGCGCCGCCTCGGTGACCAGCCGGTCCATCTCGGCCTGCGGCGTCTTGCGGATGCGCAGGCCGAACTCGAGGTTCTCCCGCACGGTCATGTGCGGGTAGAGCGCGTAGCTCTGGAACACCATCGCGATGTCGCGGTCCTTGGGCGGGACGTCGTTCACCACCCGGCCGCCGATGAGGATCTCCCCCCCGGAGACCTCCTCCAGCCCGGCGATCATCCGGAGCGCGGTGGACTTGCCGCAGCCGGACGGGCCGACGAGGACCATGAACTCGCCGTCCTGGATCTCGAGGTCCAGCCCCTCGATGACACGCGTCTCGCCGAACCGCTTCGCGAGATTCCTGAGGACGACCCCCGCCATGCCCCACCTCTCGGCCGCCTCGGCCCAGGCCCGTCCGATGGGCGCCCATGTCTAGACCGCCGCGCTCCGGGTGAGGGTTAGCCAAATGGGGCCTGCGCGCAATGCGGCCAATGTACGCAAACCCCCATTTATGCGGGGTTAGCGACGAATCGCCGCGCCGGGTGCGGGCTTGGCCACCACCACCCGCGCCCCGCGACCCGGCACCTCCAGCCCCATCCCACCGGGGCCGGTCGATATCGCCCCGCCCTCCAGGGCTTCCTCCAGCTCCCGCCCCTCCCAGGCGGGCGGGACCGGAATCCGCAGGGAGAGAGGCGCCTTGCCGCGGTTCACCGCCACCAGCACCGCGTCGTCCCCGTCCCGCCTCAGGAAGACCAGGCCGTCACCGTCGGTCGCGAGCGGCTCGTGGGTACCGCGGGACAGGGCGGGGTGCGCGCGCCGCAGCGCGACGACCCGGCGGTAGAACGCGCGCATTGCCTCGTCGCGCGGCTTTCCGGCGCCGGGGAGCACGTCCATTTGCCCCCATGGCATGTCGGAGCGATTGTCCGGCCACTCGCCGATGGGCCGCGCCACCTCCTCGCCGTAGTAGAGCGTCGGGATCCCCACGGTGGTGAGCTGCAGCAGCGCGGCGAGGCGGAACAGGGCGCGGTCGCCGCCGAGCAGGTGCAGCGCGCCGGGCTGGTCGTGCGAGGAGAGGTAGTGCGCGAGCAGGTGCCCGGGCCGGACCTTGTGGCGCGACGCGAGGTAGCGCTCGTAGGCGACGGTGCGGCCCCGGCCGAGCAGCCAGCCGACGGTCGAGCCCTGGAAGCCGAAGTCGAGCCCGGCGTCGAGCGTGTCGGCGGTGAAGTACGGGTCGAGGGACTCGCGGTCGCCGCCCCACAGCTCGCCGAGCAGGAAGAACCCCGGGACGAGCTCCGCGCGCACCCGGCGCCGGTGCAGCTCCCAGAAGTCCGGCTCGACGTGCTTCACGGTGTCGAGCCGGAAGCCGTCCACGCCCGAGCGCTTCGCCCAGCCGAGCTGGGCGGCGAGCAGGAACTCGCGGACCTCGGGCCGCTCGGTCTTCCAGTCGGGCAGGCCGGCCAGGCAGCTCGTCAGGTCGTCGTCGCCGCAGTCGCCCACCACGTTGTTGCGCAGCCAGGGGCGCGTCCTCGGGTCGCGCAGGTAGGCGGTGTCGTAGCCGGCGTGGTTGTAGACCACGTCGAGCAGCACGCGGATGCCGCGCGCGTGGCAGGCGTTCACGAACGCGGCCAGGTCGGCCTCGCTGCCGAAGCGCGGATCGAGGCGCGACAGGTCGTCCATCCAGTAGCCGTGGTAGGCCCAGTCCGGGAACCCGGCGCCGCTCACGTAGCCGGGGATGTTGCGCACCAGCGGGTTCACCCAGATCGCCGTCACGCCCAGCGCGGCGATCTCGTCGAGGTGCGCGGTGAGGCCCCGCAGGTCGCCGCCGTGGAACGTGCCCTTGCCGGCGAGGTCCACGTCCCGATCGTTGGCGCGGTCGCCGTCGGCGAAGCGATCCACGAGCACGAAGTAGAGGACCTCGTC
>NZ_BAZG01000066.1 GCF_000964525.1 Anaeromyxobacter sp. PSR-1 | reverse complement strand
CCGGCCTCCGCGCACCAGCGCGCCACCCGCTCCAGCAGCTCGTCGTCGAGGTCGGCCATCGCGACGCGGAACGTTGCCGACGGGGCCTCCGGAGTCAAGGATCACGTTGCCGGGGGCACGCCCGCGTGGTTCACTCCCGCGCATGTCACCTGCTGCGCCGAACGGCGCGCGCGTCCCGGCGTTCGTGCGCGCCCTCCGGTGGATCCTCTACGCGCTGCTGCTCGTCGCCGCCGCGCTCACGCTGGCGGGCCTCCCCGAGCTGCAGCGCGCGGTGGCGGCCGGGCACTGGCCGCGCGCCACCCTCGCCATCCCGCCCGCGCTCGTGGCGGTGTTCATCGCCGGCTACGCCACCTACCGCTTCGCGCTGGTCCGCGCCGGCCGCTACCCGGCCGGCAAGGCGCTGGTGCAGCTGGGCCTGATGGTCCTGATGGTGGCGGTGATCGGCGGGATCGCGCTGGAGCGCGGGCAGGGGGCGCCGGACGCGCCGGTGGACCTGGGCCGCGCGCTCGCCTCGACCGACCCGGACGCCCGGGCCATGGCGGCGGAGCTGGCGCGGCACCGCCCGCGCGAGGTCTCCGAGCGCCTGGTGCCGGCGCTGGTGGAGCTGGCGGCGGACCCGGCGCCGGAGGTGCGGCGGCAGGCGCGCGCCACCCTCGCGGCGCTGGCGGGCGAGGACGCCGGCGGGGACGGCCCGGACGCGCCGGAGCGCTGGCGCGCGTTCTGGCGCGCGAGGGGCCTGATCCCGCGCTAGGCGCGCGGTCCGGGGCGGGCATGCGGTCTGGGGCTTGTGCCTGGCCGCGCGGTCTGATATTGAGAACCATTATCAACATGAATACCGAACGGGACAGGATGAAGGGCTCGAGCAGGCCGCGGGAGGGCGGCGGGTCGGCGCAGGTGTCCGGTCCCACCGCCACGCTCGCCGCGTACATCCAGGAGCGCGGCCTCAAGCAGTCCCGGCAGCGCGAGCGCATCGCCCAGTCGTTCTTCGCCATGGGCGGCCACGTCACGGTGGAGCAGCTGGTCGCGCGCGTGCGCCGGGACGACCCGCGGGTCAGCGTCGCCACCGTGTACCGCACCATGAAGCTGCTGGCCGAGTGCGGCCTGGCGGTGGCGCGGCAGTTCGGCGACGGCCAGACGCGCTACGAGGCGTCGGCCGGGCGCGACCACCACGACCACCTGATCTGCACCGCCTGCGGCGAGATCATCGAGTTCGCGAACGAGCGGATCGAGAGCCTGCAGGAGATGGTGGCGCGCCGGCACGGCTTCGAGGTCGAGAGCCACCGTCTCGAGCTCTACGGCCGCTGCGCCCGGTGCCGCCCGCCGGGCCGCGCCCGCCAGGAGGCGCGCCCGTGACGCCTCCTCCCCCGGAGGCCGCCGCGCGCCACGAGGCCGACCTCGATCGCAAGCAGGTGGTGGCGGCCGCGCGGTCCGTGATCCTGGTCGGCAACCCCAACGTCGGCAAGAGCGTGCTGTTCGGCGCGCTCACCGGCAAGTACGTCACCGTCTCGAACTACCCCGGCACCACCGTCGAGGTGACCCGCGGCTCGGCCACCATCGAGGGCCGGCCCTGGCACGTGATGGACACGCCGGGGACGAACAACCTGCTCCCGATGTCCGAGGACGAGCAGGTGACGCGCGACATCCTGCTGGTGGAGCGCGACTACGTCTGCCTGCAGGTCTGCGACGCGAAGAACCTGCGCCGCGGGCTGCTGCTGTCGGCCCAGCTCGCCGAGGCGGGCATCCCGTTCGCGCTCGCGCTCAACATGGCGGACGAGGCCGAGGGGCGCGGCATCCGCATCGACGAGGCGGCGCTCACGAAGGCGCTGCAGGTGGACGTGGTCCGGACGGTGGCGGTGCAGCGCAAGGGGCTCGCCACGCTCCAGGCCCGGCTCGCCTCCGCCCGGCCGTCGCCGTGGCGGCCGCGCTACGACGAGGCCATCGAGGACGCCATCGCGCGCGTCGAGCCGCTCATGCCCCGCGGCGGCATCGGCCCGCGCGCGCTGGCGGTGATGGCGCTGGTGGGGGACGACTCGCTCCGCGCGCACGTCTCCGGCAAGCTCTCGGCCGTCGAGCTGGCGCGCATCGACGAGGTGCGCCGGGCGCTGGCCTCGCGCTACCCGGAGTCGCTGCGCTTCGTGATCGCCCGCCAGCGGCTGGCGGCGGTGGACCGGCTGCACGACGCGGTGCTCACGAAGGGCGACGCTTCGGCGGCGAGCGGGTTCGCCCGCCGGCTCGGCGCCTGGTCCACCCATCCGCTCTGGGGGCTGCCCATCCTCGCGGTGGTGCTCGCCGTCGCCTACCTGTTCGTGGGCGACTTCGGCGCCGGCACCGCGGTGGACTTCCTCGAGAACACCGTCTTCCACGAGTACCTGATCCCGTGGACCGAGCACCTGGTGCGCTGGATCGTCCCGGCCGGCGCGGTGCAGACGTTCCTGGTCGGGCCGCCGGGGGTGCCGCCGCTGGAGCACGGCGGGTTCCTGATCGGCAAGTACGGCGTCGTTTCGATGGGGCTCTCCTACGGCGTGGCGATCGTGCTGCCGATCGTCACCACGTTCTTCATCGCGTTCAGCATCCTCGAGGACTCCGGCTACCTGCCGCGGCTCGCGGTGATGGTGAACAAGGTCTTCAAGCGGATGGGCCTGAACGGCAAGGCCGTGCTGCCCATGGTGCTGGGGCTCGGCTGCGACACCATGGCCACCATGACCGCCCGCATCATGGAGACGCGGAAGGAGCGGGTGATCGTCACGCTGCTGCTGGCGCTGGCGGTGCCCTGCTCCGCGCAGATGGCGGTGATCCTGGCCATGACCGCCGGCCTGTCGATGGGGGCCACCGCCTGGTTCGTCGGGACGCTGCTGCTCGTCATCTTCCTGGTGGGCTGGCTCGCCGCCAAGGTGCTGCCGGGGCGCGGCTCGGACTTCATCCTGGAGCTGCCGCCGCTCCGGCTCCCGCAGGCCTCCAACATCGCGGTGAAGACCTCGGCGCGCATCGAGTGGTACCTGCGCGAGGCGCTGCCGCTGTTCGTGCTCGGGACGCTCATCCTGTGGGTGCTCGACCGCTTCCACGGGCTGGCGGTGCTGGAGCGGGCCGCCGCGCCGGTGGTGGTGGGCATGCTCGACCTGCCGCCCGAGGCCGCCACCGCGTTCATCCTGGGCTTCCTGCGGCGCGACTACGCCGCCGCCGGCCTGTTCCGCCACTTCCAGCCCTACATGCAGGCCGGCACCATGACCTGGAGCATGGAGATCCAGGTGGTGGTGGCGCTGGTGACGATCACGCTGTTCGTCCCGTGCATCGCGAACTTCTTCATGATCCTGAAGGAGCGCGGCTGGAAGACCGGCCTCGCCATCATGGGCTTCATCATCCCGTTCGCGTTCGGCGTCGGCGCCGCCGTCAACCAGCTCATGCGCCTCGTGCACTAGGAGCCGCCCGTGCCCGCCGTGGTCGCCAGGAACGAGAGGTGCCCGCTCTGCGGGACCGAGTTCGACGCGGAGGGGCAGGGCTGCCGCCCGAGCTGCCCGATGGCCAGGGGCTGCCGGGTGATCTGCTGCCCGTCCTGCGGCTACTCGTTCCCGCAGGAGGCCGGCGTGGCCGGCGGGCTGCGCAAGCTGTTCGACCGGCTGAAGGAGAAGAGGGGACACGCACCGTGAATCACCGCACCACGCACCGCAACGAGGAGATCCTGGAGGCGGTCTTCACCGAGCGCGAGGCGGGCCGCGACGCCGCCGCGGGCATCCTGGCGCAGGCGGCGCCCGATCACGCGCCCGGCGCCGACGCCTCCGACCTCGAGGCGCTCGCGGCGGAGGGGATGCTGCGCCTCGACGGGACGCGGGTGGCGCTCACCGAGGAGGGCGAGCGCCAGGCGCGCGACGTGGTCCGCCGGCACCGCCTCACCGAGCGGCTGTTCCGGGACCTGCTCGACCTGGGGGAGGGGGCCACCGAGAAGCAGGCCTGCGAGTTCGAGCACATCCTCTCGCCCGAGGCCACCGACTCGGTCTGCACGCTGCTGGGCCACCCGCCGACCTGCCCGCACGGAAAGCCCATCCCGCCGGGCCCTTGCTGTGGCACGTTCCAGCGCACGGTGCGCCCGCTCGTGACCGGCCTCGCCGCCTTCGACCTGGGGGCGACCGGCCGCATCGTCTTCATCGCGCCCAAGTTCCACGACCGCATGGACCGGCTCGCCGCGCTGGGGGTGATCCCCGGCTCGACGCTCCGCCTGCACCAGCGCTCGCCCTCGTACGTCATCGAGGTCGGCGAGACCACCATCGCCCTCGATCCTGAGATCGCGGGCGAGATCTACGTGAAGCCGGTCGAGGCGCGGTAGCGCCCCGGCCATCGCAGTCCACCCGGAAGCGACACCGGAGGCGGGCTCCCGCGCGAGCCCAAGATGAGAATGACAATCAACATCATGACCCGCACCCTGCTCCTCGCCCTGTGCCTCTCCGCCCCCGCCGCGCGCGCGGCCGAGCCCGCCGCGGCCCCGCAGCCCGCCGGCGCCGGCGCGCAGGGCGATGCAGCCGGGAAGAAGGACGCCGCCGCGAAGCAGGACGACGCGCCCGCCACGCAGGAGCAGGTCCGCACGCTGGCCGAGGAGGTGCGCCGCCTGAAGCTCGAGCTGGGGCTGCGCGACGTCGAGTACCAGTCGTACGGCGGCATGGGCCCGGCCGCATCCAAGGTCTACTTCGCGCCCAAGGGGCTCTCCATCGGCGGCTACGGCGAGCTCACCTACCGGAACATGACCGACGGCCCCACCGGCGACCAGAGCGACCTGCTCCGCGCGGTGCTGTACGTGGGCTACCGCTTCACCGACCGGATCGTCTTCAACTCGGAGATCGAGTTCGAGCACGCCGGCCACGAGGTGGGCGTCGAGTTCGCCTACCTCGACTTCCTGGTCACCGACGCGCTGGGGCTCCGCGTCGGCAACGTGCTCGTCCCCATGGGCTTCGTGAACGAGATGCACGAGCCCGCCTTCTTCAACGGCGTGTTCCGCCCCGACGTCGAGCGGCTGATCATCCCGACCACCTGGAACGAGAACGGCGTGGGCGTGCACGGCGAGGTGGCGGGGCTCCGCTACAAGGCGTACCTGCTCACCGGGCTCGACCTGTTCCGCGGCGGCGAGGAGACGCCGGAGGCGGACTCGTGGATCCGCCAGGCCCGCAGCGGCGGCGGCGAGTCGCGCGCGGCCACCGGCGCCGGCGTCCTCTCGCTCGAGTACGCCGCCGGTCCCGCCACGGTGGGCGGCTCCGTCTACCGCGGCCGCGCCGACCAGCGCGAGCGCACCGCCGGCGGCGAGGCCATCCGCGCCGACGTGACCCTGGCCGAGCTGCACGCGCAGGCGGCCTGGCGCGGCGCGAGCGCCCGGGTGCTGAGCGTGGTCGGGCGGCTCGGCGACGCCGCGAAGGTCTCCGAGCAGCTCGGCCTCTCGGGCGACGAGGTCCTGGGCTCGGGCGTGAAGGGCGGCTACGCCGAGGTCGCCTACGACGTCCTGACGCTCGCCGCCCCCGGCGGCGCCGCCTCGCTCTCGCCGTTCGTCCGGGTGGAGCGCTACGACCTGCACGACCGCGTGCCGGCGGGCGGCGTCCGGAACCCCGGGCTCGACCGCACCGCGGTGACCGCGGGGCTCACCTTCAAGCCCATCCCCACGGTGGTGCTGAAGGCGGACTGGCAGCGCCGCGATCCGAAGGCCGGATCGGCCACCGACCAGGTGAACGTCGGCGCGGGCTTCGTGTTCTAGGGGGCGGCCATGGCGCGCGCGCTGCTCATGGGGCTGGCCACCGCCGCGGCGCTCGCCGCCGGCGGGGCCGCCGCCGCCGAGGCGGGCCCGGCCCCGGCGAAGGACGAGGCGGTGGTGCGGTCCGCGTTCCCGGGGACGGAGCGGGTGGAGGTCCGCGACGTGCTGCTCACCGACCCGATGGTCGAGCGCATCGAGCGCCTGGCGCGGGCCCGGGTGAAGGAGCGGCTGGTGACGTTCTACACGGCGCGGCGGGGCGGCGAGGTGCTCGGGTACGCGGTGATCCACAGCCACGTGGTCCGGACCAAGCGCGAGACGCTGCTCCTCGCGTTCGAGCCGGACGGGCGCATCCGCAAGGTCACGGTGCTCGCCTTCCTCGAGCCGCAGGAGTACCGGCCGCCGGAGCGGTGGCTGCGGCAGCTCGAGGGGAAGGGGCCCGCGGACCGGCTGGCGGTGGGCGACGACCTCGCGCCCATCACGGGCGCCACGCTCTCGGCGCGCGGCATCGCCGAGGAGTCGCGGTGGCTGCTCCAGGCGCTGCGCGAGACCGCGGGGGCGCGGCCGTGAGGTTCCTCGTCCAGCCCACCCCCGACGCGCTGGCGCGGGCCCGCCCGCCGGTGCGCGCCTTCCTCGTCTTCGCGGCGCTGGCGCTGGCCGGCGTCGCGGTCCAGCGCGCGGCCGCGGGGGGCTTCACCGCCGCGGGCGTGCTGGACCAGTACCTGGCCGGCGGCGACCCGCTCCCCGCGGCGGCGCTCTGGGAGGAGGTGCACGTCGGCGCGTTCCTGTACGGCTTCGTGCTCCTCATGGCCGGCTCGCTCCTGGCGGTGTGCCCCGTGCCGGCGCGGCTGCGCTCGGCCCTGGTCGGGCTCGCCTTCGCCGCCGCGCTCGCGGACCTGTTCGCGCCGTTCGCGGTGATCCGCCTCGGGGGCGCCGGCGGGCTCCGCGTCGCGACGTCGATCGCGGCGCTCGGGTCGCTGGGGGCGCTCCTCGCCGTGGTGGCGGCCACCTACGGGCGACCGGGGAGGCGCGCCGGTGCGTGACCCGCGCCTCGCGCCGTTCCGGGCGCCCGCCCTCGCGTTCGCGGCGCTCCTGCTCGTCTCGGCGGCGAGCGGCGCGGTGCTGTTCGTGCTGAAGCTCGGCACGACCGCGGCCCGGGTGCAGGAGTTCTACCTGGGCTCGGAGGCGCGCTTCGCGGCCCCGCGGACGCTCGGCGGCATCCTGGAGGTCGCGATCCCGCACCTCGTCGCCGTCCCGCTGGTGCTGTTCGCGGTGGCGCACCTCGTCGCGTTCACCCGCGCGCTCCGCCCGCGGCCGTACGCGGCGCTGGTGCGCCTCTCCTTCGGCTGCGCGCTGGCCGGCGCGCTGGCGGGGCTGGGCGTCCGGTTCGTGGCGCCGTGGCTCGCCTGGGTGAAGATCGGCGCGTTCGTGGGGCTGGAGGCGGCGCTGCTCGCCTGGGCCGCGCTGCTCGTCGGCCTGTTCCTGCCGGAGCGGGCCGAGGCGCACGCGCGCCGCGACGCCGCCGCCGACGGCGCGAGCCCGCAGCGCGTGCCCGGGGCGCCGCGCCGCGACTGACGTCGCCCGACGTCCGGAGGCGCTCACGGCTCGGCGGGCGCATCCCGGGCGGCGCGCACCAGGCGGCCGGCGAGCGCCGGCGAGACCCGCACCGCGCCGTCTCCGCCGACCAGGATCGCCGCCGCCCCGGCCGCCTCGACGCGGGCCAGCCCGGCCTCGCCGCCCTCCAGGAACGCCGCCTTGCCCAGGATCTCGGCCTCCACCGCGGTCCGGGCCAGCACCGTCACCGCGCGGCTCGCCGGGGAGGGGCGGCAGGTGCGCGGGTCGATGAGGTGGTGGTAGCGCCGGCCGCCGGCCTCGAACGCGTGCTCGTAGTCGCCGCTGGTGGAGAAGGCGCGGTCGGAGACATCGAGCGCGGCCATCGCGTCGAGCGGGCCGCCGCGCGGGTCCCGGATCGCGACGTGCCACGGCGCGCCGCCGCGCCGCCCGGCCGCGTACAGGTCCCCGCCCGCCTGGAGCAGGAAGTCCCGCAGCCCGAGCGCGCGGAGGCGGCGGGCGGCCCGGTCCACCGCCCAGCCCTTCGCCAGCCCGCCGAGGCCGACCTTCATGCCGGCGCGCTGCAGGCGCGCCTCGCACCCCGGGCCGCCGCGGCGCGCGCGCAGCTCCAGGCCGCGCCAGCCGACGAGCGCGCAGCGCGCCCGCACCGCGTCGTCGGGCGGGGGCGCCTGCTCGGTGCCGTCGAACCGCCAGAGCTCCGAGACCGCCGCCCAGGTCGGATCGAACAGGCCGCCGGTCTCGCGGGCGCCGCGCCGGGCGATCCGGAGCACCTCGCACAGGTCGGCGGGCAAGGTCACCCAGCCGCGGCCGGCGCGGGCGTTGAGCCGGGAGAGCGGCGAGTCGGGGCGCCACTCGTTCATCACCCGGTCCACGCGGTCGAACACCGCGAACGCGGCGTCGATCCCGGCGCGGGCGCGCTCCGGTGGCGCCACCACCGCGACCGTGAGCAGGGTTCCCATCCCGGGGCGCGACTCCCGGAGCTCGCCCTCCAGGGGAGGCGCGAGCGACAGCAGGGCGAGCAGGGCGGGGAGGGCGGGCACGGAACGCTAGGGATATCCGGGGCTCCGCCGGTCCGCCACCGGCCTCGCCGCGCGCCGGCGGTCCCCCGGGCCCGGCCCCCGTGGCACTTGACCGCGTGCGGCGAGATGTCTAGATCGCGGGTTCACCAGATGAATCTGGATTCAGCCCGATGAGCATGCGTTCCCAGGAGGTCCCCCGGCTGCGGGAGCGGCTCCGCGAGGAGACGGCGCGCTCCATCCTGGCCGCGGCCGAGCGCGTCTTCGGGGAGGACGGGCTGCACGCGGCGCGGATGGAGCGGATCGCGGCCGCCGCGGGCGTCGCAGTGGGCACGCTCTACAACCACTTCGCCGACCGCGAGGCGCTGGTGGAGGCGCTGTGCCGGACCGGGCGCGAGGCGCTCCTCGCGCGCGTGGACGCCGCGCTGGCCGCCGCCCAGGGCCGCCCCGCGCGCGAGCAGCTCCGCGGCTTCCTGGAGGGCGTGCGCGAGCACGCGATCGCGCGCGGCCCGTTCCTGGCGGTGCTGGCGCAGGCCGGCGAGGGGCCGGCGCGGGCGCGGCCGCCGGTGACGCTCGAGGCCGAGCTGACGCGGCGGGTGGAGGCGATCGTCCGGCGCGGCGTGCGCGCGGGCGAGCTCCGGCCGGACGCGCACGGCGTCCACGCGGTCGCGTTCCTGGGGATCACCCGGGCGCTGGTGGTGCGCACGCTCGAGCGGCAGGGGAGCTGGGACGGCTTCGTGGACGCGGTGCTCGACGCGTTCCTGCGCGGGGCGGGGCGGTGAGCGCCGCGCGGCCCCCCGTCAACAAGTGGCTGGTGACCGTGTCGGTCACCTTCGGCACGCTCATGGGCGCCATCGACGCGTCGATCGTGAACGTGGCGCTGCCGCAGATCCGGGGCGCGGTCGGCGCCACCGTGCAGGAGATCACCTGGATCACCACCGGCTTCGCCATCGCGACGGTGATCGTGATGCCGCTCACCGCGTTCCTGGGCCGGCTGTTCGGCCAGAAGCGCGTGTACATGGCCAGCCTGTTCGTGTTCGTGGCGGGCTCGGCGCTGTGCGGGATGGCCTCCAGCCTCGGCCAGGTGGTCGCGTTCCGGGCCATCCAGGGGCTCGGCGCGGGGGCCCTGCAGCCCACCGAGCAGGCCATCCTGCGCCAGACCTTCCCGCCCAGGGAGCAGGGCATGGCCATGGCGCTGTTCGCGATGGCCGTGATGGTCGGGCCCGCCGTCGGCCCGACGCTGGGCGGCTACATCGTCGACGACTTCCACTGGTCCTGGATCTTCTTCATCAACCTGCCGGTCGGCGCGCTCGGCCTGTTCATGGTCTGGCGCTTCGTGCACGAGCCGGAAGACATCCGGGCCGCGAACGCGGCCGCGGCGGCCGAGCAGCGCCGGAACATGGACTGGCTCGGCATCGCGCTGCTGGCGGTCGGGCTGGCCATGCTCCAGTACTTCCTGGAGGAGGGCCAGCGGGACGACTGGTTCGAGTCGCGCATCATCACCGCGGCGGCCGCGGTCGCGGCCGTGGCGCTCGCGCTGTTCGTGTGGCGCGAGCTGGTCGCGAAGGTGCCGGCGGTGAACCTGCGGCTGTTCCGCGACACCGTGTTCACCTCGGGCACGGTGATCGGCGCGGTCATGTTCGCGATCCTGATGGCGAGCATGTTCCTGCTGCCGCTCTTCATGCAGGAGCTGCTCGGCTTCACCGCGATGCAGTCCGGCCTCGCGCTCATGCCGCGCGTGCTGGTGATGATGCTGGTCACGCCCGTCGTCGGCCGGCTCTACTCGCGCGTCTCGCCGCGCCTGCTGGTGGCCATCGGCGTGGTGCTGGTGTCGCTCGGCTCCTTCGACGTCTCCCGCATCACGCTGGCGAGCACCTCCTCCGGCATCGTCCACGCCATCCTGATCCAGGGCGTCGGCTTCAGCTTCCTGTTCGTCCCCCTCACCACCGCCGCCCTCTCGAACATCCCGCGCGAGCGGCTCGCCGACGCGACCGGCCTCAACTCGCTGCTGCGCCAGGTCGGCGCGTCCATGGGGCTGGCGGTGTTCGCGACCATCCTCGACCGCTCGGGCGTGACCGCGCGCGCGGCGGTCGCGAGCCACCTCACCCCGGACCGGCCCGAGGTGCAGGAGCGGCTCGCGCAGCTCGGCGCCTTCTTCGCGCAGAAGGGCTTCGACCCGGTGTCGGCGCGGGAGGCCGCGCTCCGCGCCCTCGACGGGATCGTCCGCAAGCAGTCGATGGTGATCGCCTTCGAGCACGTGCTGTTCGTCACCGGCGTCCTGTTCCTGTGCGTGCTGCCGCTGCTGTTCTTCCTCAAGGTGAACCGGCACGGGCCTGGCGAGAAGGTCCACGCCGAGATGGAGCCGTGACCATGACCCCTCCCGCCGATCCGAAGCTCCACGAGGTCCGCGCGCCGCCCGCGCCGGCGGACGCCCCGGCGCGCCCGGGCGGCCGGCGCCGCGTGCTGGTGGGCGCCGGCCTGGTCGCGGGGGTCGCCGCGCTGGCGCTCGGCGCGCACGCGCTCCTCACCCGCGGCGAGGAGAGCACCGACGACGCGCAGGTCGAGGCCGACGTCGTCGCGATCGCGCCGCGGGTGGGCGGCCCGGTCGCCGAGGTGCTGGTGGCGGACAACGCCCAGGTGCGGCAGGGGCAGCCGCTCGTCCGCATCGACCCGGCCGACTACCAGGTGCGCGTCCGCCAGGCCGAGGCCGAGCTGGCGACGGCCCAGGCCCAGGCGGCCGCCGCGGAGGCGCAGGTGGCGGTCGCGCGCGCCGGGGTGACCCGCGCCGAGGCGGAGTCCGAGAAGGCCGCCCTCGACCTGCGCCGGGCCGAGGAGCTGAAGGCCGGCGACGCCATCGCCACCGAGCGCTACGACGCGACCCGCATCGCCGGCGCCACCGCGCGCGCCGGCGCCGGCGCCAACCGGGCGCAGTACGCCGCCGCGCTCGCCAGCGGCGAGCTGGCGAAGGCCCGGGTCGAGGCGGCGCAGGCCGCGGTGGACCTGGCCCGCCTGCAGCTCTCCTACACCGAGGTGCGCGCGCCCGCCTCCGGCCGCGTCTCGCGCCTCGCCGCGCGGGTGGGGCAGATCGTGCAGCCGGCCCAGAGCCTCGGGCAGCTCGTGCCCGACCGCACCTACGTGGTCGCGAACTTCAAGGAGACGCAGACCGGCGGCATCCGCCCCGGCCAGCCGGTGGACGTCGAGATCGACGCGTACGGCGGGCGCACGCTCCACGGCAAGGTCGAGAGCATCTCCGGCGGCACCGGCGCGCGGTTCGCCCTGCTGCCGCCGGACAACGCCTCCGGGAACTTCGTCAAGGTGGTCGAGCGCGTCCCGGTGCGGATCGCCTGGGACGCAGTGCCGGCGGACCTGCCGCTGCGCGCGGGCCTCTCGGCCTTCGTGACGGTGCACACGAAGTAGGACGAGGGCTGCGCCCTCGCCCCGCCGGCCCCCACACCCGCCCACCCGCGGGCCGTCCAGACATCGGCCGATTTCTGGACGGGTCCCCTCCGGCTGCTACGGTCGCGGCGAGGCAGCCGAATGGCCGTGACGCGCGGACGCAGGTGGGGCGTGTACGTGGGGGTCGTCGCCTTGCTGGCGGCCCTCTCCGCCGCCGATCCGTCCGGCCTCCGCAAGCACCTGCGCCTCGCCGGCGAGGTCGACCAGATGCGCGCCGAGAACGTGCGCCTGGCGTCCGAGAACGCCCGCCTCGCGCGCGAGGTCCGGGCGCTCCGCTCCGAGCCGGCCGCGCTCGAGCGCGCCGTGCGGGAGGAGCTCCGCTACATCCGCCCCGGCGAGCGGGTCTACTGGCTGGGCGCCGAGCGCGGAGGGGCCCCGTGAGCGAGCCGCTCCCCGCGCTGCCGCCGGTGCGCGCGCCGGTGGGCGCCACGCCCACGGTGCGCCGCCGGCTGGCGCTGCAGCGCTCGCGGCCCCTGCTCATCCGCGCGTACGCGCTCCTGCTCGGCGAGGCGGGGCTGGCCGGCCCCATCGCCCGCCGCCGGGCGGCGCGCTTCGCGGTGCGGAGCCTGCCGGCGCTGGTCACGGTGGCGGTGGGCGCGCTGGTGGCGCTGCGCGGCTTCGAGTCCGCCGCGGGCTGGGGGCAGGTGGCCGCGATGGCGGTGCTGGCGGTGGCGCTCGGCGCGCTGGTGTGGCGCCGGGTGGCGCGCGCGGCCGCCGGGGAGCAGGCCGGCTACCGCGAGCAGCTCGAGCTGGGCTCGCTGTTCGTGGTGGCGGCGTACGCGGTGGCGCAGAGCGCGAGCTTCGGGCACGCCGAGTCCGCGTTCCAGCCGGTGGTCTACCTGGTGATGGCGTTCCTGGTGGCGTTCCTCGCCCCGGGGGTCGGCGCCGGGCTGGTGGCGCTGGCGGTGACGCTCGAGGCGCTGCTGTGGGCCGGGCGCGGCGCGCGGGTGGTGGACCTGCCCGAGGCGGTCGTGCACGCCGGCTTCGTCACCGTGTTCGCGGTGCTCTACTACGCGGTGCTGGCCGGGCAGGTCGCGGCCAGCCGGCGCGACGAGCGGCTCGCCATCGAGCGGCGCATGAAGGAGATCGACCACCTGGCGCGCGCGTTCCGCCTGAGCGTGGCGGCGCCGGACGACGCGCAGGATCCGGCCGAGCGCGAGCGCCGCTGGAGCGAGGGCGCGGTCATCGAGATCGAGGCGGCGGTGGGCGGGGCGCTGGAGGTCGCGGTGGCCGCCCTGCGCTGCCACACCTGCGCGCTGTTCTGGCTGAGCGAGGACGAGAAGACGCTCACGCTGCTCGACTGCCGCTCGCCCAGCGAGGCGGTGGGCCGCGAGCCGCTGCCGGCCGGGGAGGGCCCGCTCGGCGGCGCGGTGCGGCGGCGCTCCCCGGTGCGGCTGCACGGCGAGGTGAAGGCCGTCAGCTACTACGCCGACGGCACGCGGCCGAAGGCGCTGCTCGCCGCGCCGCTGGTGGACCCGCGCGGCGGCCACGTGCGCGGCGTGGTGCTGGTGGACCGGATGGAGCCGACGCCGTTCAGCGAGGCCGAGGAGAAGCTCCTCGTCACGCTGGCCGCCGAGATCCTGCGCGCGGTGGGCGCCGAGCGGCTGATGAAGGACGTCCGCCAGACGCGCGCCGAGGTGGACCGGTTCTACCGGTCCATCGAGCGGCTGAACCGCACCCGCAAGCTCTCGGAGGTCTACGACGCGCTGGTGGGCGTGGCGTCGGAGATGGTCACGGTGGACTTCGCCGCGGTCGCGCTGCGCGACGAGGTGGATCCGTCCAAGGTGCGCGTGGTCCGCGTGGCGGGCGGGGAGGGGGAGCGCACCGGCGCGGCCGGCCTCGACGACCTCGAGTTCGCGATGGGCGACGGGTGCCTCGTCTCCTCCGCCATCAAGATCGACGACGTGCTCCCGGTGAACGCGCTCGACCCGGCCAAGACCCGCGTGTTCGGCTCGGTGTGCCTGCGCGGCCTCGCCTCGCTCAAGATCTTCCCGCTCAAGGTGGGCGAGCGCTCCATCGGCGCGCTGGTGCTGGGCGCGAAGCGCGCCGGCGCGTACGGCCGCGACGCGGTCCAGCAGTTGCTCGTGATCTCCATGCACGCGGCGCAGTCCATCGACCGCGCGCGCCTGTTCGACCAGACCGAGCGGCTCGCCACCACCGACGGCCTCACCGGCCTCACCAACCACCGCACCTTCCAGGAGCGGCTGGACGCGCACCTGGGCCAGGCGCAGCGCTACGGCAAGCGGACCTCGCTGCTGCTCTGCGACATCGACCACTTCAAGTCGGTGAACGACACGTACGGCCACCCGGTGGGGGACCAGGTGCTGCGCGGGGTGGCGAGGACGCTGGCGCGGGCCGCGCGCGGCACCGACGTGGTGGCCCGCTACGGCGGCGAGGAGTTCGCCATCGTCATGCCGGAGACCGACACCGGGGGCGCGATGGTCATCGCCGAGCGCATCCGCGAGAAGGTCGGCCAGCTCGTCTTCGAGACCGAGCAGGGTCCCCTCAAGGTCACGCTGTCGCTGGGGGTCGCGACCTTCCCCGACGACGGCACCCAGAAGCCGGCGCTGATCGAGCGCGCCGATGCCTGTCTCTACCACGCCAAGCGGCACGGCCGGAACCAGAGCGTCTCGGCGGCCAGCCTGCGCGCCCCTCGCCGCGCGGCGGTGTGACGGCGGGCCTCCGCGGCGGTGGCCGGCGCCCGCCGCGCCCTGCTAGACTTCCGTCCGCGCCGCCCGTCCCCCGGGCGGCCTCGCCCGGAGCCGCCCAGGCTTGAAAAAGAACTTCGTCCTCGACACCAACGTCCTGCTCCACGACCCGCGCAGCATCTTCGGCTTCGGAGACAACGACGTCGTCATCCCCATCTACGTCATCGAGGAGGTCGACAACTTCAAGCGCGACCTCTCGACGCTCGGCCGCAACGCGCGCCAGGTCTCGCGCTCGCTCGACGAGTTCCGCTCCCGGGGCAAGCTGCGCGAGGGCGTGCCCATCGGCGACGCCCACGGGCACCTGCGGGTGCTGGTGGCGGAGCACAAGCTCCCGCACGGCGTCGGGAACGGGCACACCATCGACGACCAGATCCTGGCGGTGGCCCTGGAGCTCGCGCAGCGCGAGCAGGGCACCCCCACCGTCTTCGTCACCAAGGACACCAACCTCCGCATCCGCGCCGACGCGCTCGGGCTGCACGCCGAGGACTACGACGTCGAGGGCGTGGTGCTGGACGAGCTGTGGAGCGGCAGCTCGGAGCTGGACGTCTCGCCGGAGGACGTGAACGCGTTCTACGCGGGCGGCGCGCTGGCGGCCGACGAGGGGCGCGAGCCGCCGCCGCCGAACGCGTTCGTGGTGCTGCGCGATCGCACCAACCCGCAGCACTCGGCGGTGGGGAAGTACAGCGCCGCGAAGCAGGCCTACGTGCCGCTCATCAAGACGCCGAAGGAGGGCGTCTGGGGGATCCGGCCGCGCAACAAGGAGCAGTCGTTCGCGCTCGACCTGCTCCTCAACGACGAGGTGCGGCTGGTCACGATCGTCGGGAAGGCCGGCACCGGCAAGACGCTGCTCGCCATCGCCGCCGGCCTGCAGAAGACCATGGAGGACGGCGTCTACCAGAAGATGCTGGTCTCCCGGCCCATCTTCCCGCTGGGCCGCGACCTCGGCTACCTGCCGGGCTCGGTGGAGGAGAAGCTGAACCCCTGGATGCAGCCGATCTTCGACAACGTCGAGTACCTCATGAACCTGTCGCGCTCGGAGAAGAAGGCCGGGCGCGGCTACCACGAGCTGCTCGACCTGGGCATCCTCGAGATCGAGCCGCTCACGTACATCCGCGGCCGCTCCATCCCCAACCAGTTCATCATCGTGGACGAGGCGCAGAACCTGACGCCGCACGAGGTGAAGACCATCATCACGCGCGTCGGCGACGGGACCAAGATCGTCCTCACCGGCGACCCGTACCAGATCGACAATCCCTACGTGGACCAGACCAACAACGGCCTCATCCACGTGGTGAACCGCTTCATGCACGAGCGGCTGGCCGGGCACATCACGCTGGAGAAGGGCGAGCGGAGCCCGCTGGCCGAGCTGGCTGCGAACCTGCTGTAGCGGGACTGCGCCGCGCGGCCTCAGCCGCTAGATCCCTCGGGCGATATGACGAACCGGGCCGATCCCACGCCGCCGGCCGCGCCGGCGCTCGAGTACCCGCTCCGCTACACCTTCAAGGTGATGGGGCTCGCGGGCGACGACTTCGCCGAGCACGCGCGGCGGCTGGTGGCCCGCGGCGTGGGCGAGGCCCCCGCGATCGACGTGACCGTCCGCGCCTCGTCGGGCGGGAAGTACCACTCGGTGAGCGTGGCGGTGCGGCTGGAGTCGGAGGCGCAGCGGCGCGCGGTGTACCAGCTGCTCTGGCAGGACGAGCGCGTCGTCTACTACCTCTGACCGCCGCTCAGGCGGCGGCGCAGGGGGTGCCGAAGTCCACCAGGTCCACCGGCCGCGGCGCCATCCCGAACGTCAGCTCGTCGCGCCAGCCCTCGGCGTCGCCGCCGATCTGCAGCGGCATCGGCTTCTCGAAGCGCATGGCCACGCGGTCGGCGTGGAAGTCGAGCAGCCCGCGGTGCGCGAAGCGGCCCGCCCAGATGCTCGGCACGCTGGTGAGCAGCGTGCGGATGGGGATGCTCGTGGCCACCCGGACCTGCATCATGCCCGGGGCCTGCTCGGCGAACGGGAAGGCGCGCAGGCCCAGGCCGTAGTACGGAACGGTGCTCGCGGCGGCCATCATGCAGGGGCCGGCGTAGAGCAGCTCGCCGTGCGCGATGGGGCGGCCGACGCGGTTGCCGCGCCCGTCGAGGCGCCAGGCCGGGCGGCCCACGTTCACGATCTCGCAGTAGGTGGGGCGGCGCTCGACCAGGCAGCGCGGCGCGGAGCGCAGCGCGATGGCGAGGCCGTAGCCGCTCGCGCCCAGGCCCAGGCGCCGGAGCGGCGTGCCGGCGAGCTGCGACTTCAGCCAGATGTAGTCGTTCAGCACGGCGGCGTCGATGCCGACGCCGGCGAACGGGGTGAGGCGGTCGCCGCAGGAGACGAGGTCGAGCCGGCGGACGCGGCCGACCTCGCCGCGCACGAAGCGGAGCAGGTCCTGGACGTGCCGCCGCGGGGTCGCGCCCACCACGCCGGCCACCGCGTTGCCGGTCCCGAGGGCGAGCACGCCGAAGCAGGGAGGCCGGGCCGCGCGCCGCTCCGCGCTCTCCAGGATCCGGTTCACCCAGGACACGAACGTCCCGTCGCCGCCGCCGGTGAACACCGTGCGGTAGCGCCGGGTCACCACCTCGTCGGCGATGGCCGCGGCCTCGTCGGCGCAGCGCGACACGAAGAGGTGCTCGTCCGGCAGCACCGAGGAGAGCGCGCGGCGGACGCCGGGCGTCACCTGCTTCGCGTTCGCGTTGAGGAGGACGGCCACGTCGGCGCCCGGCGGGGCGAACGGCTGTTCGAACCCGTGGGACCGCTCGGCGGTGGCGACCATTCGAAGCATGGAGTTCCCTTGCGAGGCTGTGACGCGGATGTCCGGGTTTCCTGAGCAAGCAGGGTGCCACGGCGCGTCACCAGGGCAAAACCGTGGCGTCACGGCAACTTATTCGCCTGCGCGGCGCCCTGTGCGGGGAGCAGGGGACGCGTCGCCCGGGTGGCAGTGCGTCGCGCGCTACGCAGCGCGCCGTCGCCCACCGGCCGGGGGGCCGGGAGGGCGAGCGCGCCGTTTGACAGGGTTCGCCGCGGACTTACGTTGCCCCCCGTCCAGGAGGACTTTCGAACCATGGCCAAGATCATCGGCATCGACCTCGGCACCACGAACAGCGTGGTTGCGGTGATGGAGGGGAAGGACCCCGTCGTCATCACCAACGAGGAGGGCTCCCGGCTCACCCCGAGCGTGGTCGCCTATACGAAGGAAGGGGAGCGGCTCGTCGGGCAGGTGGCCAAGCGCCAGGCCATCACCAATCCCGAGAAGACCGTCTACTCGATCAAGCGCTTCATGGGCCGGCGCTTCGGCGAGGTGCAGGACGAGATGAAGCGCGTCCCGTACCACGTCGCCGAGGGCCCGAACGGCGACGCGCGCATCGAGATCGACGGCAAGCAGTACTCGCCGCCGGAGATCAGCGCGCAGGTGCTGCTCAAGCTGAAGCGCGCCGCCGAGAACTACCTCGGCGAGAAGGTGACCGACGCGGTCATCACCGTGCCGGCCTACTTCAACGACTCGCAGCGCCAGGCGACCAAGGACGCGGGCGAGATCGCCGGCCTGAACGTCCGGCGCATCGTCAACGAGCCGACCGCTGCCGCGCTCGCGTACGGCCTCGACAAGAAGAAGAACGAGAAGATCGCCGTCTACGACTTCGGCGGCGGCACGTTCGACATCTCGATCCTCGAGGTGGGCGAGAACGTGGTCGAGGTGCTCGCCACCAACGGCGACACGCACCTCGGCGGCGACAACATCGACCAGCAGGTCATCGACTGGCTGATCGCCGAGTTCAAGAAGGACACCGGCATCGACGTGTCGAAGGACAAGATGGTGCTGCAGCGCCTGAAGGAGGCGGCGGAGAAGGCGAAGATCGAGCTCTCCTCGATGATGGAGACCGAGATCAACCTGCCGTTCCTCACCGCCGACCAGACCGGCCCGAAGCACCTGTCGGTGAAGCTCTCGCGCGCCAAGCTCGAGCAGCTCGTCGAGGCCCTGATCGAGCGGTCGATCGAGCCGACCCGGCGCTGCCTGGCCGACGCCAAGCTCCAGCCGTCGCAGATCGACGAGGTGGTGCTGGTCGGCGGCCAGACCCGCATGCCGAAGATCGTCGAGACGGTGAAGCGGTTCTTCGGCAAGGAGCCGAACCGGACCGTCAACCCGGACGAGGTGGTGGCGGTGGGCGCGGCGGTGCAGGCCGGCGTGCTCTCCGGCGAGGTGAAGGACATCCTGTTGCTCGACGTGACGCCGCTCTCGCTGGGCGTCGAGACGCTGGGCGGCGTGATGACCCGGCTCATCGAGCGGAACACCACCATCCCGGCGAAGCGGTCGGAGACGTTCTCCACCGCGTCCGACAGCCAGACCTCGGTGGAGATCCACGTGCTGCAGGGCGAGCGCGAGATGGCGCGCGACAACCGCACGCTGGGCCGCTTCCACCTGGAGGGCATCCCGCCCGCGCCGCGCGGCATGCCGCAGATCGAGGTCACGTTCGACATCGACGCGAACGGCATCCTGAACGTGTCCGCGAAGGACAAGGGGACCGGCAAGGAGCAGAAGATCACCATCAGCCACTCGTCCGGCCTGGCGAAGGACGAGGTGGAGAAGATGGTGGCCGACGCCCAGTCGCACGAGGCCGAGGACAAGGCGCGCCGCGAGGAGGTGGAGCAGCGGAACCGGGCGGAGAACCTCGCCTACCAGATGGAGAAGCTGCTCAAGGAGAACAAGGAGAAGCTCGCGGCCGCCACCGTGAAGGAGATCGAGGAGGCGGTGCAGGAGGTCCACAAGGTCCGCGAGAAGGGCACCGCGGCCGAGGTGAAGGCGGCCATGGAGCGCCTGGAGAAGGCCAGCCACAAGGCGGCCGAGGAGCTCTACAAGACCGCCGCGCCGGGCGGTCCGGCCGAGGGCGCGCCGCCCCCGGGCGGCCCCGGGGCCGAGGAGAAGCCGAAGGACAACGTGGTGGACGCGGAGTTCAAGCAGGTCTAGCGGGGGCCACCGCCCCGCGGAGACGGGCCGCCTGGCGCAGCCGGGCGGCCCGTCGTGCGTCCGGCGTCCGCGCCCCGGCGCGCCTCGCTTTTCGGGCGCCCCCGCCTTAATCTCGCGCCCGTGCACCTCACGGTCCTGTCGCGCTCGAGCGAGATCTACACCACGCGCCGCCTGGTCGAGGCGGCGGGCGCCCGCGGGGTCCGCGCGCGCGTCGTCGATCCGCTCGAGGTGGAGATGGGGCTGTTCGACGAGGCGCCGCAGGCCTACTGGCGCGGCAAGCGCTTCCCCCGCACCGACGTGGTCGTGCCGCGGATCGGCCTGTCCATCCACCAGTACGGCCTCTCGGTGGTGAACCAGCTCGAGCTGCTCGGCATCCCCGCGCTGAACGGCGCCTACGGCATCGCCGCCAGCCGCAACAAGATGCGCAGCCTGCAGATGCTCTCGGCCGCCGGCGTGCCGGTGCCGCGCACCGTCATGGCGAGCGACCCCTCCGGGCTGAAGGACATGGCGCGGCTGGTGGGCGGCGTCCCGGTGCTCGTGAAGCTGCTCTCCACCAGCGAGAAGTCGGGCGTGATGATCTGCGAGACGCTCCAGTCGCTGGAGGCGGCCCTGGAGGCGATCCTGGGCCTCGGGCAGAACATCGTGGTGCAGCAGTACCTGAAGGGCGCGAAGGGGCGGGACCTGCGCGCGCTGGTGGTGGGCGGCGAGGTCGTCGCGGCGATGCGCCGCCGGCCGCCGGTCGGGCGCTTCTCGCGCAACCTGCGGCGCGGCGCGCAGTTCGAGCAGGTGAGCCTGCCGCCCGCGTACGCGCGGGCCGCCGCGCAGGCCGCCCGGGTGCTCCAGCTCGAGGTCTGCGCGGTGGACATGCTCGACGTGAAGGGCACGCCGCGGGTGTTCGAGGTGAACTCCTCGCCGTCCATCCGCGAGGCGGAGAGCGCGTGCGGCGTGGACGCCGCGGGGCGGATCGTGGAGCGCGCCATGGCGCTGGTGCGCCGGGGGCGCGCCCCGGCGGGCGCGGGGCGGCGCCGCCGCGACGGCGCGGCCGCGGCGGCGCGGCCCTGAATGCGTGGCCGGCCCCGGCCGTCCCTGGTATAGAGCCCGACCATGCGCACCCTCGCACT
>NZ_BAZG01000067.1 GCF_000964525.1 Anaeromyxobacter sp. PSR-1 | reverse complement strand
CGCGCGTCGGGCGCCCCCTCGCTCGCGAGCTCGGTGAGCGAGTACCTGGTGGCCCGCGTGGCGGGGGAGTGGCGCGTCGCCGCCCGGAGCGCGGGGGGCACCCTCGACGACGAGGTCATCGACGCCGGCTACGGCGGCTGGTTCGACCCCCCGCCGTCCCCGGGGGACCTCGCCCCCCGCCCCGCGCGCGCCACCTCGGTCCAGGGCCGGACCGGGCCCCAGCCGCGATAGCGCCGCCCGTTCGCGTGGAGCGCGGGCGAAACACCGACGTCCGTTCCCGGCGCCGCCCGGCCGCGGGGTACACTGCGCCCGCCATGGCCCCCTCGCGCACCCTCGTCGTCGGCGACGTGCACGGCTGCCTGGCGGAGCTCGAGGACCTGCTCGCGGCCGCGCGGTACGAGCCGGCGCGGGACCGGCTGGTGTTCCTGGGGGACCTGGTGGACCGCGGCCCGGATCCGGTGGGCGTGGTCCGCCGCGTCCGCGCGCTCGGGGCCGACTGCCTGCTCGGGAACCACGAGGAGAAGCACCTCCGGTACGCGGCGCACGAGGCGCGCCGCCGCGAGGACCCGCACCACCGGAACCCGGTCCGGCTCGACCCGAGGCGCACCGAGGAGCACCTGCGGCTCTCGCCCGACGACCTGGCCTGGATGGCCTCGCTGCCGCGCGCGCTCCGGCTCGACGGCCGGTGGCTCGCCGTGCACGGGGGGCTGCTGCCGGGCCGCCCGCTCTCGCGCCAGCCGCCGGACTGGCTCATCCGGCTGCGCTTCCTCGACGCCACCGGCAAGCCGGTGTCGCGCGAGCACGGCGGCGAGCCGGGCGTGGTGCGCTGGGCGGAGCGGTGGACCGGCCCGCACTCGGTGGTCTACGGCCACCACGCGCGCGACGAGGTGGTGGTGGACGAGCCGGCCCCCGGCGTCCGGTGCGTCGGCATCGACACCGGGTGCGTCTACGGCGGGAAGCTCACCGCGCTTGCGCTGCCGGGCGGCGAGCGCGTCCAGGTCCCCTCCCGCCAGCGGAAGGCGACGCCCGAGCAGGATGATTGAGCTGACGGGGCGTGCCGCCGCCGCCTCGCCGCGCGCCGCCGCCTCGCCGCGCGCTCCGCCTAGCCGAGCTGCGCCGCCGCGGCGAGCTCGCCCTTGCGGTCGCGGGCGAGCGCCACGTCGGCCTCGTACTTGAGCGCGAGGTTGAGCGTCTGGTCGAGCAGCGCCGCGTCGAGCCGCTCGGCGTTCAGGATCGCGAGGGCGCGCACCCAGTCCAGCGTCTCGGAGATCGACGGCGCCTTCTTCAGGTCGAGCGTGCGGAGCTTCTGGACGGTCGCCACCACCGAGCGCGCCAGCGCCTCGGAGGCCTCCGGGACGCGGGCGCGCACGATGGCCAGCTCCCGCTCGCGCGCCGGGAAGTCGATGAACAGGTGGAGGCAGCGCCGCTTCAGCGCGTCGGAGAGATCCCGGGCCGCGTTGGAGGTGAGCACCACCCGCGGCACCTGGCGCGCGCGGACCGTGCCGAGCTCCGGCACGGTCACCGCCCAGTCCGAGAGCACCTCCAGCAGGAAGGCCTCGAACTCCGGGTCGGCCTTGTCGATCTCGTCCACCAGGAGCAGCGCCGGGGTCTCGCTGGTGAGCGCGCGCAGCACCGGGCGAGGCACCAGGAACCGCTCGCTGAAGAACACGTTCCCCTCGCCCGCGATCCGGTCGGCCGCCTCGGCCAGGCTGCCGGCGCCCTCCACGGCGGCGCCGATCCGGTCCTTGAGCAGCTGCGTGTACAGGAGCTGCTTCGCGTACTCCCACTCGTACAGCGCCTTGGACTCGTCCAGGCCCTCGTAGCACTGCAGCCGGATCAGGGTGCGGCCGGCCGCCCGCGCGAACGCGTGCGCCAGCTCGGTCTTGCCCACGCCGGCGGGGCCCTCGACCAGGACGGGCTTCTCGAGCCGGTCCGCCAGGTAGACCGCCGTCGCGATCTCGCGCGACGGCAGGTACCCCGCCTCGGCCAGCTTCGCGGACACCTCGTCGAGTGATCCGAACATCGCCCCTCCGCCGCACCCCGGCGGCCCGCCAAGCCTAACCCCGTGCCGGGGGCGGGGCGAGCGGAACGCTCCTGGCGCCTGCGCCGGACCCTCCTGTCGCCTGCGACGCACCGAATTACAGCCCCGTCCCGGCCCGGGCGCGCGCAATCGCCGGATTTCACGGCCGGCGACCGCCCGGCGGGCCGCGGCACGCGGATTGTAGCCGGGGAGCCCGAGTCCCGCCGGAGGCCGGCCACGGACCCCGCCATGACGAAGCTCCTGCCAAACGCTCGAAGCGCGGGGCCCAGCTCCCGTCGTACGTCCTGATCGAAGCGAGGCCGGCCGCTCGATCCTCTCCACCGCCGCAGCCGTCCTGCGGGACGCGCGGCGGACAACGCTGTGGTGGTGCCCGGCGCAGGTGCGCCGGCGGGGCCGCGCGCGAGCGCGGCCCGCTTCATCTCCGGGCTCGTGCCGCGATGCGCGCCGGCCGGCTCACACCTCGATCCGCACCTTCAGGTCGCCGCCCTGGATCTCCAGCACCTCGGCGAACGCGTTCGCCTTGCCGCGGGTGAACCGCAGGCTGGCCCGGGCTGGCCCGACGCGGAGCCCGTGCAGCACCAGCTCGTCGAGCCAGGGCGGCAGCCAGGGCTGCACCACGCGCAGCGTCCGGCGCGGCGCGTCCGCGTGCAGGCCGAGCACGGCCCGCACGAGCAGGAACCACGCCGCCGAGGACCAGGCCTGCGGCGAGCAGGCCACCGGGTAGCTCACCGGGAACTGCCCCGCCGCGCGCGAGAGCCCGCAGAACAGCTCGGGCATGCGGAGCTGCCGGAAGTGCTGCGCCGCGTCCCAGAGCCCGGTCAGCACCTGGCCCGCCTGCCGGGTCATGCCGTAGGCGGACATGCCCATGGCGCAGAGCGCGTTGTCGTGCGGCCAGACCGTGCCGTCGTGGTAGCTGAGCGGGTTGTAGGCGCGCTGGCCGGCCGCGAGCGTCCGGATGCCCCACCCGCTCCACGACTCGCGCCCGAGCAGCGAGGCCGCCACCTGGCGCGCGCGCGCGTCGGAGATCGCGCCCGAGAACAGCAGGTGCCCCGGGTTGGAGGTGACCGCGTCCACCTGGCGCTCGTCGCGGTCGAGCGCGATGGCGTAGGTCCCCTTCCCCTCCATCCAGTAGCGCCCCTCCAGCCGCTCCGCGTGCAGCCGCGCCGCCGCCACCAGCGCCTGCGCCTCGGAGCGCCGCCCCATTCGCCGGAGCAGCGCGGCCATGCGCCGGCGCGCGTCGATGCAGTAGCCCTGCACCTCCACCAGCGCGATGGGCGGCTCGGCGGGCGTCCCGTCCGCGAACGGCACGCCGTCGTGGCTGTCCTTCCAGCCCTGGTTGCGCAGCCCCTGCGGCGTGCGCCGCTGGTACTCCACCAGCCCGTCGTCGTCGGGATCGGCCCAGCGGTCCATCCACGCGAGCGCGCGCTCCGCCGCGGGGAGCAGCGCCTCCACGGTCTCGTGGTCGTCGGTCCACAGGTCGTACTCGGAGAGCAGCACCAGGAACAGCGGCGTCGAGTCCACCGAGCCGTAGTACGGCGTGTGCGGCACCTCGCCGGCGGCCGCCATCTCGCCGAAGCGGATCTCGTGCGGGATCTTGCCGGGCTCCTCGTCGCGGGTCGGGTCGTCGCGCTCGCCCTGGAGCCGGGCCAGGAAGCGGAGCGCGTCGCGCGCCACCTCGGGCTGCGCGACGAGCGCCTCGTAGCCGGTGATGAGCGCGTCGCGGCCGAACGGGCAGGTGTACCAGGGGATGCCGGCGGAGATGACCGGCGCGCCGAAGTGGTAGACGGTGAGCGCCTTCAGGTCCGCGACCGCCTGCTCGAGCGCCGAGGTGAACAGGTCGTTCGAGGCGACGAACCGGGTGGCCTGCGCCGCGTAGGCCGAGTACGCCTCGTGCGTGGCGGAGGCGCGCGACGCGAAGGGCCGCGGCGCCGCCGGCGGGACCGGCCGCTCCTCGTCGAGGCCGCGGGCGCGGCCCGGCGCGCCCCGGTCGATGCCGGCCGCCACCGCGAAGTGCACCTCCACGTGCTCGGCCGGCTCGAGGTGCAGCGCGACGCGGGCGCCGCGGCCGTCGAGCGAGGCCAGCGCCGCCGGCGCCCCGTCCGGCCCCACCCCGCGGACCCGCACCTCGGTGGCGTAGCGCCGGCCGTCGCGGCCGTCGTAGCGCAGCACCACCTGGTCGCGCTCCACCCGCGGCGCGTGGTACGTGCCGCGCTCGCGGCGGCGGGCGCCCCGGATCTCGAAGACGTCGGCGAAGTCGGCCGCCCACTCCAGCGCGATCCACGCGTCCACCGCCCGGCCCTGGAAGTTGGTGAGCACCAGCCGATCCACCAGCACGTCGTCGATGAGCATGTCGCGGCGGAGGTGGACGTAGTTGAGCGGCTCGCGGCCGAGCAGGTCGCCCTCGTGCAGGCTGGTGACGGTGAAGTCCACCTGCGCCACGTAGTCCGAGGAGACCTGCGAGGACAGGCAGAGCGGCGGGCCGCCCGACACCGACATGCGCCAGGCGGACAGGTGGCGGGTGTCGGTGAGGAACAGGCCGAGGTCCCGCGCGCCGGCGGGCGTCACGTCCCCGAGCCGGTTCGCCACCAGGAACAGGTTGCCGCGCTTCAGGACGAGCTTGTCGACCCCGGTCGCCTCCGGGCGGTCGGACGGATCGGCGTAGCCGAGCAGCTCCTCCGGACGCGCCGTCACGGCGCCGCGGTCGTCCATCCTCCCCCCTCGTCCACGGCATCGGCCGGCGCCGGCTGGGCGCGCGCGGCAGCCCGGTACGCCGCGACGTAGTCCGCCGCCATCCGGTCCGCCGAGAACCGCTCGCGCGCGCGCCGCTGGATGGCCCGCCGGTCGAGCCCCGCCGCGCGCCGGAGCGCCGCCGCCATCTCCGCCGCGGTGCGCACCAGGAACCCGTCGGCCCCGTCCACCACGATCTCCGGCGCGGCGCCCAGCGGGAACGCGATCACGGGGCAGCCCGCCAGCAGCGCCTCGATCATCACCAGCCCGAACGGCTCCTCCCAGCGCAGCGGCACGAGCAGCGCGCGGGCGCGGGCGAGCAGGCGGCGCTTCTCGGCGAGGCCGGCGCGCCGCGTCCAGGCGACGTGCGGCGCGGCCAGGGCCGGCGCGAGCACCTCGTCGTCCCATCCCTCGGGGTGCGCGTCGCCCTCGTGCAGGTCGCCGGCCACGTCGATGCGCAGGCCGGCCCGCCGCGCCGCCTCCACCGCCAGCTCGGGCGCCTTGCACCAGGCCAGCCGGCCCAGGAAGAACGCGCCGCCGCCGCCGTCGCCCTCCCCCGCGTCCGGGTAGAGGTCCGGGTCGAGGCCGTGGTGGATCACCCGGTGCGCGGGCGGGGACGACAGCTCGGCCTGGCGCCGCGAGATGGCGACGCGCAGCACCGCCGGCACGCGCGCGTAGAACCGCGTGAGCGCCGCATCGGGCGCGTGGTGCACGGTGTAGACCACCGGCGCGGGCAGCGCGCCGGTGAACGCGAGCATGGCCGGGAGGTGCGCGTGCACCACGTCGAAGCCGCCGCGGGCGATCTCCGCCGCGGCGTCGCGGCAGTGGAGCAGCCCGGCGTAGGGCTCGGGCGGCCAGACCGGCGCCTCGAAGGTCGCGCGGAGCCCGGGCGCGCGGGAGTCGCCGGTCGCGAACACGGCCACGCGGTGGCCGGCCCGCACCAGCGCGCGGGCCAGCGCGTCCACCACCAGCTCGGTCCCGCCGTAGCCCGGGGGCGGCACCGCCACGAACGGAGTCGAGACGATGGCGACGTGCACGATGTGCAAGCTAGGTCCGGCACCCGGCGCGGACCACCGCCGAGCGCCCGGGCGCGTGCGCCGGCGGCGGCCCGGCGCTAGGTAACGACGCTCGCGGCCCGGAGGCCGCGCGGAGGTGACATGGGGCTCATCGGGAAGGACGACGCCGAGCAGATCCGCAAGGAGCTGGAGGGCGCGCTGCAGGGCGACGTCAAGCTGACGCTCGTCGGTCCGAGCGCCCTCGCGCCGCCGGCGCGGGACCTCACCCCGCAGATCCGCCAGCTGCTGGAGGAGGTGGCGGCGCTCTCGCCGAAGCTCGCCTTCGAGTACCTGGACCTGCCCACCCCCGAGCAGCGCGAGGCGCTCGGGCTGGCGCCCGACGAGGCCGGCCCGCTCACCCTCCTCTCCGGCGCGGCGCGCGGGCGCGTGCGCTACCTCGGCGCGCCCGCCGGCCACGAGTTCCCGAACCTCGTCAACGGCATCATCGACGTCTCGCGCGGCGAGTCCGGGCTGTCGCCCGCCTCGCGGGAGGCGCTCGCCCGGATTTCACGCCCCGTCCACATCAAGGTGTTCTTCACGCCCACTTGACCGTACTGTCCCCAGGCGGCCGGTCTGGCCCATGCCATCGCGGTGGAGAGCGCCCACGTCGTCGCCGACGCCATCGAGGCTCAGGAGTTCCCCGACCTCGCGGCGCGGTACCAGGTGATGGGCGTGCCCAAGACGATCGTGAACGACGTCGAGGAGTTCGTCGGCGCCGTCCCCGAGGACGAGTTCGTGGCGCACGTGCTCCGGGCGGCCGGCGTGCCGGCCTGATCGGCGGCGGGCGCCGCCCGCGCCGCGGCGGTCGCGCACCTGCACCCCTGCCGCCTTGGTGCGTGCCGCGATCGCGCGTCCCGCGGTCGCGCGGGTGGCCGGGCGCCCGCTCCCCTGGCAGCATCCCCTGCAGCCTCGCCGCGCCGGGTCGGGGGACCCGGGCAGCCTGGCTCGAGGATCGGGGGATCCATGCAGCCGAAGTCCGCCTTCCGGCGCGCGCACGCCGCGCGCCTCGCCACGCTCGCGATCGCCGCCGCGGCGCTCGCGGCCTGCTCGTCCGGCGGCGGCACGTCCGCGCCGCCCGCGCCGCAGGATCCGGCCGGCGGCGCGCCGGTCCCGAGGTCGATCTCGGTGTCGCCGGCGGCCACCACGCTCGCGGCCGGCTTCACCGAGCGGCTCACCGCCATCGCCACCTACTCCGACGGCTCGAAGCGCGACGTCACCGCCGCCGCCGCCTGGGAGTCCTCGGCGCCGGCCACCGCCGCGGTGACCGCGGGCGAGGTCACCGGCGTCGCGCCCGGCGCGGCGACCGTGGGCGCGCGCTGGTCCGGGCTGCGCGGCGCGGCCGAGGTGACGGTGACCTCGGCCGTCCTCCAGTCGATCGTCGTCACCCCGCCGTTCCCGAGCCTGCCGCTCGGCGCCGACCTGCAGCTCGCCGCGACCGGGCTGTTCTCCGACGGCAGCGCGCGCGACGTGACCGCGGAGGCGGCCTGGGAGAGCGCGGCCCCGGCGACCGCCGCGGTCCCCTCGCCCGGCCTGGTGCACCCGCTCGCGCCCGGGGACGCGGCCGTCTCGGCCACGCTGGACGGCGTGAGCGGCGCGACCACCGTCAGCGTGACCGCCGCCACGCTCGAGGCGCTCGACCTGTACCCGGGCGCCGCCACCCTGGCCCGCGGCACCTCGACGGCGTTCACCGTGGTGGCCACGTACTCCGACGGCACCTCCGCGGACCTCACCGCGCAGGCGGCCTGGGCCGCCAGCGGGCCCGAGGTGACGCTCTCGGCGCCCGGCCCGGAGGGCGTGGTGGCCACCGGGGCGGCCGAGGGCACCGCCACGATCACGGCGGCCTTCGGCGGCCTGACCAGCTCGGGGGCGGTGACGGTCACCGCGGCCGAGCTCACCGGCCTCGCGGTGTCCCCGGCCGCGCTCGACCTGCCGGTCGGGCTCTCCGGCGCGCTCTCCGCCACCGGCACGTTCTCCGACGGCTCGACCCAGGACCTGACGGCGCAGGTCGCGTGGGTGTCCTCCGACGCGGCGGTGGCCGCCGCCTCCAACGCGCCCGGCAGCGAGGGGCTCGTCAGCGCGCTCTCCGCCGGCGACGCGACCGTCAGCGCGACCCTGTTCGGCCGGACCGCGTCGGCGGCGGTGACGGTCCGCGCGGCGGTGCTCCAGGCCATCGCGGTGACGCCCGGCACGGCGTCGGTGCCCGCGGGCTACCAGGTCCGGTTCCGGGCGACCGGCACCTACAGCGACGGCTCGACGCACGACCTGACGGGGAGCGCCGTCTGGATCAGCGCCGATCCGGCCATCGCGACCGTGGTGGCCACCGGGACCGGCGCGGGCACCGCGACCGGCGTGGCGCCCGGGACCACCCGGATCACGGCGGGGCTGGGCGGCGTGACCGGCGAGGCGACGCTGACGGTGGGCTCGGCCCGGCTCGTCTCGGTGGCGGTGACGCCGTCCCCGTTCGACGTGGGGGTGGGCGGGACCGCGCAGCTGACCGCCACCGGCACGTTCAGCGACGGCAGCACCCTCGACGTCACGCGGCAGAGCGTCTGGAGCTCCAGCGCCAAGTCCATCGCGACCGTCTCCCGGGGCGGCGTGGTGACCGGGCTCCGGGCCGGGTCGGTGACCATCCAGGCGAACCGCGCCGGCCGGAAGGGCCGGGCCGACGGCACCGTCCGCTGAGCGACCCGGGGCGCGGCCAGCGAGCTTGCTGGCCGCGCCCACCGGTTGACGCTAGACTCGCCGTCTTATGGAAGGACAGGGTCCGCTCAGCGAGGAGCTGTTCCACTCGTTCCTGCAGCTCGCCGTGAAGCGCCAGGCGAGCGACGTGCACTTCGAGGTGGGCTATCCGCCCACCTACCGGGTGTTCGGGGAGCTGCTGGCGGCGAAGTACCCGCCGCTCACGCATGCGGACACGGAGGCGATCGCGAACTTCGTCCTCCAGGCCCCGGGCTCCGGGTTCACGCCGCTCGACTTCCGCGAGGTGGACCGCAGCTACTCGCTGCCCGGGGTGTCCCGCTTCCGCGCGTCCATCTTCAAGCAGCGCGGCAGCTGGGGCGCGGTGATGCGCACCATCCCGTTCCAGATCCCGGACTTCGACACGCTCAACCTGCCGCCCGTCATCCGCACCATCGCCGAGGCGCGCCGCGGGCTCATCTGCGTGACCGGCGCCACCGGGAACGGCAAGTCCACCACCATCGCCAGCATCATCAACACCATCATCCAGCAGGAGCGGCTGCACGTCATCACGGTCGAGGATCCGATCGAGTTCATCTTCGCGGGCGGCAAGGGGCTGGTGATCCAGCGCGAGGTGGGCTCGGACACCGCCAGCTACAGCGACGCGCTGCGGGCCGCCCTCCGGCAGGACCCGGACATCATCATGGTGGGCGAGCTGCGCGACCGCGAGGCGGCCGACATCTGCCTCAAGGCGGCGGAGACGGGACACCTGGTCATCACCTCGCTGCACACGCCCGACGTGCCCCGCGCGGTCGGGCGCATCGTGGGCCTGTTCCCGGCCGACGAGCAGGACAGCGTCCGGGCGCGGCTCGCCGACAACCTGCAGGCGGTCATCGCGCTCCGGCTGCTCATGCGCGCCGACGCCACCGGGCTCATCCCCGCGGTCGAGTCGCTGCTCGCCACCACCAGCGTGCGCGAGCTGATCCGCGACGGCTCCAAGATCAACGAGCTGCGCACGTACATGGACACCGCCGGCGCCGACCTGGGGATGCACAGCTTCGACCAGTACCTGTACCGCCTGCACGAGGCGAAGCGCATCGGCCTCGACACCGCGCTGGCGAACGCGACCCACCGCGCCGACCTGGAGCGGCGGATCATGATGGAGACGGGAGGCCGTCCCGCGTGATCGCCGCCGGCGCCCCAGCGGCGTCGCGCGTTCTGGTGGTGGGCTCGGACGCCGACGTCTCCATCGCGCTGCACCTGCACCTCGAGCGTGCGGGGCACGCGGTCTACTGCCTCCCCGGCCCCGGGGAGCTCGAGGCGTTCGTGCGCGCCGCCGCCCCGCACACGGTGGTGCTGCTGCTCCCCGCGGTGCCGGACGGCACCTGGGGCGCCGCGCTCACCACCGCCGCCAGCGCCGCGCGCGTGGGCGTGCGGGTGGTGATGGTCGCGCCGTCGCGCGAGATCGTGGAGCCGCTCGCCGCGGTGGCCGGCGCGGAGCGCGCCCTGGCGCGCGCCGAGGTGCTCTCGCGCCCGCTCGTGGTGATGGAGCGGCTGCCGGGCAGCGCCCCGCCCCCGCCCCCGCCGCACCCGCCCCTGCCGGCGCCGGCCGCGCCGCCCCCGGGGGCGACGCCGGCCGACGTGCTGCGCGCGTCCGCCTCGGTGCTCATCCCCGATCCGCCGCCGGCGCGGCCGCGCCCGCCCTCCGTGGACCTGATGGCCCTCATCGACGAGGAGCTGGTGGACGAGCCGAAGGCGCGCGCCACCGTCACCCGCGTCGAGGTGAACGTGAGCCTCGTCTCGGAGCACAACTTCTACGTGGGCGCGACCCGCCGGGTGGACTCCGGCGGCGTCTTCATCGCCACGGCGCTGCCCCCGGCGGTCGGCACCCGGCTGCAGGTGCGGCTCGGCCTCGCCGACGGCCGCAAGCTGGACCTCGAGGGCGAGGTCGCGTTCGTGCGCGAGAAGAGCGCCACCACCGGGCGGCAGCCGTCCGGCTGCGGCGTGAAGCTGCTCGGGCTGCCGGGCTGGGCGGTGGACGCGATCGACCGCTTCACGCTCGCGCGCCAGCCCATCGTCTACACGCCGCGCTAGCGGCGCCGGGCCGGGGTCACTCGTCCACGGCGCGGTCGGTGCGCCGCACGCCCATCAGGTAGGGCTGGATGAACGGGTCGAGGTCGCCGTCCAGGACGTCGTCCACCTTGCCCGTCTCCACCCCGGTGCGCAGGTCCTTCACCATCTGGTAGGGCTGCAGCACGTAGCTGCGGATCTGCGAGCCGAAGTCGATGTCCTTCTTCAGCGCCTCGGCGGCGTCGCGCGCGGCCGCGCGCTTCTTCTCCTCGAGGTCGTAGAGCTTGGCGCGCAGGATCTTCCAGGCCACGCTGCGGTTCTTCTGCTGGCTGCGCTCGTTCTGCACCGCCACCACGATGCCGGTGGGCAGGTGCGTCATGCGCACGGCCGAGTCGGTCTTGTTCACCTTCTGCCCGCCGGCGCCCGAGGAGCGGTAGGTGTCGATGCGGACGTCGGCCTCCTTGATGTCGATGACGATGTCGTCCTCGATCTCCGGGGTCACGTCCACCGCCGCGAAGCTGGTCTGGCGGCGCGCGTTCTGGTCGAACGGGCTGATGCGCACCAGCCGATGCACGCCGCGCTCCGCCTTGAGCCAGCCGTACGGGTGATCGCCGCGCACGATGAACGAGGCGGAGCTGATCCCGGCCTCCTCGCCCGCGACCAGGTCGGCCGGCTCGACCTCCCAGCCGCGCCGCTCGCAGTAGCGCACGTACATCCGGTACAGCATGGCGGCCCAGTCCATCGCCTCCACGCCGCCCGCGCCGCTCTTCACCTCGACGATCGCGCCGGCCGCGTCGTGCGGGCCGGAGAGCATCTTCTGCAGCTCGAGCCCCTCCAGCTGGCGGCCCACCGCCTCGGCGGCCTGGGCCGCCTCGGCGCGGGTGGCCTCGTCGCGCGCCTCCTCGGCGAGCTCGTTCAGCGCCTGGGCGTCGTCGAGCGCGCGGCGAACCGCGGCGCAGGCCTGGGTCACCTGCTCGAGCTGGGCCTTCTCCTTGAGCAGCGCCTGGGCCTTGACGTTGTCGGTCCAGAACGCCGGGTCCTCGGAGAGCTTGGAGATCTCCGCGACCCTCAGCTCCTTCCGCTCGACGTCAAAGCGACCCCCGGAGCGCCTCCAGGCGGCGGGTGAGCTCGGCGATGCGCTCGGCGGTGGGGGAAGCCATGGCTCGGGTCCTCCGGGTTCCTTCGCTACGCGGCGGCGCTCCGGCCGTCCCGGCCCCCCCGGCGCACGCGGCGGGCGAGCGCGGGGTGGGTGGCCGCCAGGGCGGCGGCGGCGAGGAGCGCGCTGGCCCAGGCGAAGAGGTCGCCGACTGTAGTGTAGAGCGTGCGCCCCCGCAACCGCGGGACGCGGGCGAGCAGCAGGCGCGCGGGCTCCTCCGGGTCCGGCGCCAGCTCGGGATCCACCGGGCCCACGTCCAGCGCGCCCGGCGCCAGCTCGCCGGTGGGCAGGATCACCGCCGAGACGCCGGCGTAGGCGGGCCGGACCACCGCGCGCCGCGCCTCGATGGCGCGCATCCGCACGATGGAGAGGAACTGGTACGGGCCGGACGAGTAGCCGTACCAGGCGTCGTTGGTGGGGTTCACCAGCAGCTCCGGCTCCGGGTCGCGGCGCGCGAAGGCCACGTTGATCTCCGGGAAGATCGCGTCGTAGCAGATCATGGGCGCGACGCGGACCGGCCCGGCGGGCGCGGGCGCAGCCTCCGGGGCCGCGGCCGGGGAGGCGCCGGGGACGGCCGAGGCGAGCGCGGGCCCGGCGGCCGGCGCGCCGGCCAGCGGGAACTCGAGCACCGCGAGCTCGCGCCCCGGCTCGATGGGCGCCAGGCTCGGCACCAGGTGCCCGATGAACGGCAGCCAGCGCTGCAGCGGCACGTACTCGCCGAACGGCACCAGGTGGTGCTTCAGGTACTTCCCGAGCACCTGCCGCCCGGGGGAGACCATGAACTGCGCGTTCCCGACGCGCGGCACGCGCTCGCCGCCCGCGCCGCGGGTCCACTCCACCGTGGTGGCCCCGAGCAGCACGTGCGCGCGCTCGAGCGGCGGCAGCCCGGCGGCGGGCGTCGCGAAGCTCCGGATGTCGGGCGCCACGTACAGCGGGTAGGCCGCCTCCGGCCACGCCACCAGGTCGGCGCCGGCGCGGTCCGCCTCCACCGTGGGCGGCACCAGGCGCGCCAGGATCTGCTCGCGGTGGTTGCGCGCCGCGTTCTTCACCGACTGGTCCACGTTCGGCTGCACCACGCCCACCGTGATCGACGGCGCCGCGGCGGCCTCGGCGCGCACGGCGCGCACGCGCAGCGCGCCGCCCGCCACCACCGCCGCGACCAGCGCCGCGGTCCCGGCCAGCGCCCGCCGCGGGAGCGGCCGCCGCTCGCGCCGGGCCTCGAGCGCCTCGGCCAGCACCGCGTTCACCAGCACCACCAGCGCCGCGATCCCGTACACGCCCGTCGCCGCCGCGAGCTGCGCCACCGCCGGCGTGCGCGCCTGCGTGTAGCCCACGTTCGCCCAGGGGAACCCGGAGAACAGGTAGTTGCGGGACAGCTCGAACGCGACCCACACCGGCGGGAGCACCGCCCACGCCGGCCAGCCCAGCCGCGCGCGGACGCGCTGCGCCACCGCGAACGCGCCGGCCCAGTGCGCCGCCATGTACAGCACCAGCAGCGACAGGGCGAACACCGAGAACGCGAGCGAGAGGCCGCCGAACGCGGTCATCGCGTGCGAGACCCAGTAGATGGCCGCGAAGAAGTAGGCGAGGCCGGCCGCCAGGCCGAGGCGGGCCGCCTGCCACGCGCCGCGCGCGCGCCGCAGCGCCACGAACGCGGGCACGAGCGCCACCCAGGCGACGAGCTCCAGCCGGCCGGCGGGGTCCACCTCCCGGATCGAGAGGAACGGCACCACCAGCGGCAGCGCCAGCGCGAGCGCGAGCCCGGAGGCGATCGCGAGGAGGTAGGGGGAGAGGCGCTTCATCGAGCGTTCCTGCGGCGGCGGGGGCCGCGGCGCACCGGGGATCCTGGCGTCGGCGGGCCGGCGGCGCCCGGTCAGCGGACCTTCCCGCCGGGCCCGCCCTCCGGGCCGTCCGGCGCCTCCGCCTGCTGCGCCTGCGCGGCGCCGTACGCCTCGGCGGCGGCGAGGTAGTACGCGACCGCCTCGCGCACCAGGTGGCCGACCGGCCGCCCGAGCCGCGACGCGGTGGCGGTCATGGCCTCGGCGAGGTCTGCCGGCATGCGGACCGGCACCACCCGCGCCTGGGCGAGCGCCGCCTCCAGCCGCTCCAGCGCCTGGCTGGGCCGCGACACGCGGAAGTCGCCCGCCTCGATCATGTCCTTGATCCGCCGCGCGAGGTCCTCGCGCGTGAACCACGCGCCGTCGAGCCAGACCGACTCGGAGTCGAGATCGATGTCGGCGAACGGGTCCATCGGTCCTTTGCCTCGCCGGCGCGCCCCTGGCGCCGGCCTTCACGGAGCGCCGCCCCGACGAGCCCCTCCGCCCGCGCGAGCTCCGCTTCCTTCTCCGCCATCGCCCGGGCGTCCGCGGGCCGCTCGTGGTCGTAGCCGAGCAGGTGCAGGATCCCGTGCGCGAGGTAGCGGTCCAGCTCGGCGCCCACCCGCCGACCGTCGGACCGCGCCCTCCGCGCGGCGGTGTCGAGCGAGATTACCACGTCGCCCAGCAGCGCCCCAGCGCCCGGCGGCTCCGATATCGGGAACGACAGCACGTCGGTGGCCTGGTCCTTCTCGCGCCACTCCCGGTTGAGCGTGCGGATGCGCCGATCGGTCACGAGCAGGATGGAGAGCTCGGCGTCCTCACGCCCCAGGGCGGCCAGGAACGCGGCGGCGCGCGCCCGGAGCCGTCGGGCGGCGCGGGCACCGCCGGGGTGCTCGGAGGTCAGGCGGACGATCACGGCTTGGCCACCAGGTGCACCGCCGGTCCCTCGTCGCGGCGCCGGTCCGGGTACTCGGGGCGCGTGTGGTAGATGGCCTCCAGCGCCCGCACCATCGCGCCGGAGATGGCGTTCAGGTCGCGCAGCGTCAGCGCGCACTCGTCGAGCTGCCCTTCCCCGAACACCTCGTTGATGCGCTTGCCCACCAGCGCGCGCAGCGAGTCCGCGGTGGGGTCCTCCAGCGCCCGCGCCGAGGCCTCGCACGCGTCGGCGATCATCACGAGCGCCGCCTCGCGCGTCTGCGGCTTCGGGCCGGGGTAGCGGAACAGGGCCTCGTCGAGCGGCGCGGCGCGGCCCCCACCCTCCTCCGCCAGGCGCTGCGCCTTGCCCCAGAAGTACCCGACGTGGCGCGTCCCGTGGTGCTGCGCGATCGCGTCCTGGACCACCCGCGGCAGGCGCCAGTGGCGCGCCAGCTCCAGGCCGTCGGTCACGTGGCGCTTCACGATGAGCGCGCTCATGGAGGGCGCCAGCGCGTCGTGCCGGTTCTCGCCGCCGCGCTGGTTCTCGGCGAAGTAGAGCGGGTTCCGGATCTTCCCGAGGTCGTGGTAGTAGGCGCACACCCGCGCCAGCAGCGGGTTCGCGCCGATGGCCTGCGCGCCCGCCTCCACCAGCGAGCCCATCAGGATCGAGTGGTGGTAGGTGCCGGGCGACTGGACGATGAGCTCCTTCAGCGCCGGGTGGTTCAGGTTGGCGAGCTCGAGCAGCTTCACGTCGGTGACGTAGCCGAACACGCCCTCCACCACCGGCAGCAGCCCCACCACCGCGATCGGCAGCAGCACCGCGCCGCCGACCAGCGCCCCGACGGCCGAGAGCAGCACCTCGGCGCCGGCGCGGCCGGCGTAGAGCCCGAGCGCCGCGACCACCGCGGCGCCGACCAGCCCCACCCCCAGGCCGGCGCGGAACAGCCCGGCGCGGTCGCGGTTGTTGCGCACCAGGCCCGCCGCCGCGACCGAGGTGAGCGTCGCGAACAGCGCGTAGGCGAGCGACTGGCCGGCGAGCAGCCCGGCCGCGAGGCCCATGGCCAGCGCGAACAGGAGCGCGGTCTCGGCCGCCAGCACCTGCCGGACGATCATCGCGCCCGCCGCGAACGGCACCAGGTACTGCAGCGCGACCGCGGGGACGTACGGGAAGCGCTCGTGGAGCGCGTCCATCACCGCGAAGCCGAGGAAGCCCGCCGCCAGCGAGCCCAGGTAGAGCAACGACAGCAGCAGCGCGTCGCGGCGCGCCGGCCGGAAGCGCGCCACGTTCCGGCGCGCGAAGCGCCAGAGCAGCGACACCAGCAGCGCCACCACCGCCGCGCCGCCCACGCGGACGCTGCCCAGGTCCTCGCCCTTGCGCTGCGCGCGGATGCCGTCGAACACGAGCAGGTGGCGCTTCTCGATCCGCTCGCCGTCCCCGATGATCTTCTCGCCGCGCTTCACCGGGATGGCGACCGGCTTCACCCGGGCGGCCGCGTCGTAGCGCCGCCGCTCGGTCTCGGCCTGGTCGTAGACCAGCGTCGGGCGCACCATCGCCTCGGCGGTGCGCGCCAGCGCCGCGCGCACCGCCGCGGGCTCCTTCTCCAGCCGCGCGGCCGCCGTGCGGGCGAGCTCCTCGCGCGCCTCGGCCACGTCGCGGACCTGGGCGGCGTCGGCGAACGCCTGCTCGCCCTCCGGACGCCCGCCGCGGAGCGTGCGGACCACGAAGCCGGCGTCCGGCGCGGCAGGGAGGAGCTTGCGGTCCTCGATGACCATCCCGGCGAGCGCGCCGCGCGCCAGGTCCGCGAGCTGGCGCTCCGCCGCCTCGGAGAACCGGGTCGTGCCGAGGGCGGCCAGGTCGCCGTCGCGCACCAGGACCTGGAGCCGCGACACGAACGCGTCGCGCTGCGCGGCGTAGCGCCGCTCCAGGGCCGCCGCCTCCCGGGCGCCGCGGCCGTCATCGCGCAGCGCCCGCTCCTCGTCCCGCATCAGCTCGAACGCGGCGTGGACGCGAGCGACCGCCTCGTCGGCGGCCCCCGCGTCCTGGTGGTAGACCGGGCGCTCCGCCGCGGCCGCCTCGGCGCGGCGCCGGGCGGTCGCCTCCTCGTCCACGATGTCGTAGTCGCGATCGGCCTTGATCGTCGCCGGCGCGGGCGTGCCGAGGGCCTCGGGGCCGGGCAGCCGGTGCGCAGCCGAGGGGGCGAGCAGCCACCCGGCCGCGGCGGCGACGGCGGCCACGAGCAGCGCGCGCATCAGCCGGCCGGGCCAGTCGACGCGGTCGGCCGCGGGCGGGCCGCCGGCGGCGGGTGTGTCAGAGGGGGGACCGGACACGGCGTGCGAGAGTCGCACCGGGGTGGGAGGAGCGCAACGGAGAACCGGGGCTTCCCCCTGAACACGCGGCGAGGTGCCGCCCCTCCGCCCATCGGTGGTGGGACGCTTCCGGGGCTACCCTTCCGCGCCGGGCTCGCCGGTCTCCGGGCCCGCCCCCCCGCCCTGCCGGCCCTTCTCCGTCCGGGCGGCCTCGGTGCGGGCGCGCCGCTCGGCCTCGAAGGCGTCATAGGCCCGGACCACCTCCTGGACCAGCGGGTGCCGGACCACGTCCACCTCGGAGAACATGCAGAACGCGACGCCCTCGACGCCGCGGAGGACCTTCTGCACCTCGATCAGGCCCGACCCGCGGCCGCTCGGCAGGTCCACCTGCGTCACGTCGCCGGTGACGACCGCCTTCGAGCCGTAGCCGAGCCGCGTCAGGAACATCTTCATCTGCTCGGCGGTGGTGTTCTGGGCCTCGTCGAGGATGATGAACGCGTCGTTGAGCGTGCGGCCGCGCATGAACGCGAGCGGCGCCACCTCCACGGTGCCGCGCTCGATGAAGGCGGTCGCCTTCTCGTAGTCCACCATGTCGAAGAGCGCGTCGTGCAGCGGGCGCAGGTACGGGTTCACCTTCTCGGCGATGTCGCCGGGCAGGAACCCGAGCCGCTCGCCCGCCTCGACCGCGGGGCGCGTCAGCACGATCCGCTTCACCCGCCGCTCGACCAGGTACGCCACCGCCATCGCCATGGCGAGGTACGTCTTGCCGGTGCCGGCGGGCCCCACGCCGAACACGATGTCGTCGTCGCGGATGGCCTGGATGTACCGCTTCTGCGCCAGCCCCTTGGGCGTGATGATGCGGTGCCGCGAGGAGACGAACACCGTGTCGCCGAAGATCTCCTTCAGCGGCACGCCCTGGCCGGCGAGCTTCGTCGCCTGGTCCACGTCCTCGAGGTACAGCGGGTACCCCGCCTCGACGAGCTCGTAGAGCTCCTTCACCAGCGACTCGGCGAGGCGCACCCGCGCCTCCTCGGGCGCGGCGATGACCACCTGGCCGCCGCGCAGCCCGAGCTGGACCCCGAGCCGGCGCTCCACGAGCTTGAGGTGCTCGTTGTGCGCGCCGCACAGGGCGCGGACCTTGTCGTTGTCGGGAAACTCGAGCCTGGCCGTCTTGAGGGGTTCCGCCGCGCTTTGACCCAAGGACGCTCCTTGCGTTGTCCGTAGCCGCCGTCCGTCCGGACGGCGGTCGCCCCGCCGGGGCACTCATAATCTACGCCCGGGCGCGCGGCAGGGGAGGATGGGCGCGGCCCTACTCCACCGGAGGCAGGAGCACGAAGCGCCCCTCCTGCGTGCGCCGGTAGTGGTAGGGCTCGGCCCAGGGGTGGCGCAGGTCGCGCGCGTCCACCAGCCCCGCCTCCACCAGCGCGCCGAGCGCCGCCGGGTACTCGCCCTTCTCGAGGCGGTACACCTCGAGCGCGCCGCGCAGCCGCTCGAGCTGGTAGCGCGCGAGGAACCGCTCCGCGGCGTTGTCCCGCACGCGCGCCGCGCCGGGCGGCTCGCCCCACGCCAGGCCGCGCTCGTCCACCCAGTACGCGATCCCCGCCAGCGCCGCGGCGATCGCGACCGTCGCCAGCACGCTCAGCGCGCCGGCCCGGAGCCGCGCCTGCCAGTCCTGCGCGTACGCGCCGACCGCCGCCTTGGCCCGGCTGGCCGGGGCGACCGCCTCGAGGTAGCCGAGGTTGAGCAGGTTCGTGAGCGCCTTGCAGGTCTCGAACTCGCCCAGGCGCGAGAGGTCCACGAGCCGCTCGACCGTGCGCCCCGGGATCGCGAGCGCGAACACCCGCCGCTCGTTCGCGCCGAGCGAGGCGAACTCGCCGCGGCGCTCGGTGGGCTCCTCGCCGAGCGCGTCGAACGCGTCGTCCACGTCGTCGCCGCCCCGCTTCGGCGCGGCGGGCGCGTCCGGGTCGAGCGCCCGGCGGCGCTCGAACGTCATGGCGGTGGACGGGATCCGCTTGCGGATCATCGGCCACTCGTCCACCCGGCGGAAGCCCTCCATCAGCACCGACTCGGCGCGGAGCGGCGAGACGGTCTCGCGGTCCCACTCCACCTCGCCCGGCTCGAACGCGTACGTCCCGCTCTTCCAGCGGAAGAGCTGGTAGACGGTCTCGGTGGTCTGCAGCGCCGTCATCTCGCGCAGGTCCTGCTGCGAGACGAAGCCCAGCTCCACCAGGATGTCGCCCAGGCGCCGGAGCGTGCGCTTCTGGACCTCCAGCGCCTGCTCCAGCTCCTCCTTGGAGATCACCTCGGCGCGCACCAGCATGTTGCCGAGCCGCTCGCGCGCCTTGCGCCCGGCCGACTCGGCCCGGACCACGTTGCCGTCGGCGAGCGCGATGTGGATCTCGTCGTCGCGCGACTCGAGGTGCAGCACGCCGCTCTTGGCCTGCTGCCCGATGAGCTGGAGGATCTCCGCGATCCCGAAGTCCTTGAGCGTGCCGGTGAGCGCCATCGGTCAGCTCCGGGTCCGGCGGAACGCGTCGCGCAGCGCGAGCGCCCAGGCGAGCACGCCCAGGGGGACGGCCACGGCGAGCTTGCCCGCGAGCACGTAGGGCGAGGGGTACGGCGGCGGCATGATCCCGCGCCAGAGGCCGACGACGAACAGCGGGAAGAGGACCGCCGCGAGCAGGAGCGCGCCGCGCACCGGGGCGCCGGCGAGGACCTGCGCCGCGCCCGCGCCCGCCACCGAGAGCGCACGGGTGACGAGCCGCGCCAGCCGCTCGTGGCGGCGGACCTGCGCCTCCTTCCGCAGCCGGTCGCGCGCGTCCACCACGCCCTTGCGCGCGAACACGTTCACGCACTGGCCGCACTCCTCGCCCTCGCCGCCGTCGCAGCGCCGGCAGGCCGGCCGCCCGCAGCGGGCGCAGGCACGGGACGGACCGAGCCGGCGGAGCACGAGGGCGTACGCCCAGAGCGCCGCGAGGAACCCCGCGCCGCCCCACGGCCAGGCCTCGGCCGGCAGCGCGCCCATCAGCCGGGCGCGGACCCAGCGCCGCACCGCCTCCGGCGTCCCGTCGCTGGTGGCGAGCGCCGCGATGCGCGCCGGCGGGACCGGGACGTCCACGAGGTAGTGGTTGGCGGTGAAGTCGTCGTCCGACCCGTGGCGCCGGAGGTACTCGCCGGCCTCGTGCTCGGCCTTGTCGCGCGCGGCCGCGCTCTTGTCCATCTCGGAGGTGCGCAGGTAGAGCTTGGAGAGGCCGTAGTGCGCGGCGCCCAGCACCACCAGGTCGCCGCCGGCCTGGTCCTGCGCGGCGAGGTAGGCGGCCTTCGCGCCGTCCAGGTCGCCCTGCAGGAACAGCACGTTGCCGACGTTCACCGAGAGCTCCGGCGCGCGCGGGTCGGCCGCGGCGGCCTCGCGGTACAGGCGCAGGGCGCGGTCGAGGTCGCCGCGCCGCTTGGCGTGCCGGCCCAGCGCGGCCAGCACCGGGCCGGGCGCGGGCGACTCCGGCGCCCACGCCTCCAGCCGGGCCGCCTCCGCGTCGCTCACCGCGCCGTGCTCGAGCTCGTGGACGCGCTCGGCCACGCTCCCGGTCCAGGCGGTGAGCCGCGCCACCTCGCCGGCGGCCCAGGGCATGGCGAGCACCGCGCCGAGC
>NZ_BAZG01000068.1 GCF_000964525.1 Anaeromyxobacter sp. PSR-1 | reverse complement strand
GCTGCGCAACGCGGCCGAGGGCGTGGACGTGCAGAAGCGCGTCACCGCGCGCGGGCCGGGCACGCCGGTGCGCTTCGCGCTCGGGCGCGGCGTGCTCGCCGTCACCGCGCCGCCGGGCACCGAGGTCCGGGTGGACGGGCGGCACGTCGGCCAGGGGAGCGTGAAGGTCCAGCTCTGGGAGGGGGCCCACCAGGTGGAGGCCCGCCTCGGCGAGGCCCGCGTGCAGGAGCGCTTCGAGCTGCGGCCGAACGAGACCTGGACCTACGCGGTGACGCCGACGCCGTGAGGGCCGGCGTCAGTGCTCGTGCCCGTGGCCCTCGGGGCCATGGGCGTGACCGTGCTCCAGCTCCTCCGCGGTGGCGGCGCGGACGTCCCGCACCTTCACGTCGAAGTGCAGCGTCTTGCCGGCGAGCGGGTGGTTGAGGTCGATCACCACCGACTCCGGCTTCACCTCGCGGATCGCGAACGGCACCGGCTCGCCGTCCGCGCCCTCGGCGGTCAGCTCCATCCCGACCTGCGGGTCGAAGCCGGGCGGGAACGCCTTGCGCGGCACCTCCTGCACGCCGCGCGGATCGTGCTCGCCGTAGCCGTCGGCCGGCGCGACCACCACCGTGCGCGACTCGCCCACGTCCGCGCCCTCGAGCGCCGACTCCAGGCCCGGGACGATCTGCCCCTCGCCGTGGAGGTAGGTGAGCGGCTCGCCGGGCTCGGACTGGTCCACGACCTTCCCGTCCCCGAGGTGCAGCGAGTAATCGAGGCCGACGACGCTGCCCTTCGCGATCTTCATGGGCCCTCCTGAGGCCGTGGAGCTCGGGACGGCGGTGCGCCTCCCTGCGGCCGGTATTTCCCGGCCGGGGCCGCCTGGCAAGGAAATACGACGGTGGGCCCGCCGCCCGCCTACCAGTAGCCCCACCGCCGGCGGAGCACCCACTCGGCCGTCAGCACCGCCGCGAGGCCCGCCAGCGTCCACCAGCGATCCCAGATCGGCACCGCCTTCCGGCGGCCGATCTCGACCACCTCGGGGTCGGCGAGCGCGAGGTCGGGCAGGTCGCCGCCGGGCAGCGCGGAGTACGCGCCGCCGGTCGCCTCGGCCACGGCCTGCAGGAGCTCCGGCCGCGGCGCAGCGTCGGCGTCCTCCGGCCCGGCGCCGCGCACCGCCACCGCGGCGCTGGCCGGGTCGGCGACGCCCTCGGCGCGCGAGACCACCCGGTAGGCGCCCGGGCCGGGCGGCACCAGCTCGATCCGCGCCGTCCCGTCCTCGCCCGCCACCGCCTCGCCGTGCGCCACCGTGCGCCCGTCCTCGGAGACCAGGTCCGCGGAGACCTTCTTCCCGGCCGCGGGGCCCCAGTCCGGCCCGCGCGCGGTGACGGTGAGCCCCACCGGCGCGCCGGGCTCGACCGACGGCGCGTCGGGCTCCACCTGCAGCGGCCCGAGGGACGGATCCCGCACCAGCCAGCGCAGCGCGCCGTTCCAGAAGCGCAGGTAGGCGCGGTTGCCCTGGCCGCCCTCGGCGGCGAGGAAGCCCCAGCGCCAGGTGGCGTCGGTGGCGACCGCGAGCGTGCGCCCCTGGCCCACCTCGCGCACCGCCACCAGCGGCGCCGCGCGGCCGCCCACGCTCACCGCGGGCGCCTCGAGCAGCACCGACGCGCCCGCGCCCGGCGGCAGCGCGCGGGTGAGGTTGACCGCGGTGACCGGCGGCAGGCTCGCCCAGGCGGCCTCGTTCGGCGCCTCGCCCGGCGCGAGCGCCGTGACGGGGTGCCGCTTGCCCTCGGCCGTCAGCCGCGGCCGGAACTCGCCCTCCGCCTCGCTGGTGCCGTCGAGCGGGGCGACCGGGAGCACCTCGGCGAGCGGCGTCTGCCCGTAGCGCCCGTCGCCGAAGCTCTGCTCGCCGCCCACCATGGCGAGCGCGCCGCCGCCGCGCACGTAGTCGCGCAGGTTCGGCAGGTAGCGGTCGATCTCGAGGCCGCGGTAGGGGCCGTAGGCGAAGTCCACGAACAGCACCGCGTCGAAGGTCCGGAGCTGCTCGCCGAAGATCTCCGCCACGGGGAACGGGATGAGCGAGAGGTCCTCCTGCGGCCCGGGCTGGTCGGCGTTGGTCCGCAGGATGAAGAAGCTCACCAGGTCCACGTTGGGATCCTGCTTCAGCAGCCCGCGCAGGAACCGCACGTCCCAGCTCGGCCGGCCCGCCACCATCAGCACGCGGACGCGATCGCGGATGACGCGGAGCACGAACGAGCGCTGGTTGTTCTCGGTGACCGCCTCGCCGGGCAGCACCGGCGCGGCCACGGTGAACACGAAGGTGCCGGTCTGGTCGGGCGCGAAGGAGAGGGGCACCGAGTAGCGCTCCTTCCCCGGCTCGAGGCGCACCGTGGCCTGCGCCACCACCGCGCCCTCGCGCCGGAGCACCACGCGGACGTCCTGGGCCTCGAGGCCGCGCGCGCGCAGCGTCGCCTCGACGGTCACGGTGTTGCGGACGAACGCGAAGTCGTCCACCGCCACGCGCTCCACCGCCAGGTCGCGCGGCGCGCTCCGCCCCACCGCGACCGCGCTCACCGGCACGCCCAGCGCGCGCAGCCGGGCGCGGGTGGCGCCGGAGAGCCCGTCGGCGAGCGCCGCGTTGTCCGCGCCGTCGGACACCACCAGCGCGCCGGCCAGCCGGCGGCTGGACGCGCCCGCGCCCGACGTCACCGCCTCGAGCGCGCCGAGCAGGTCGGTGCGGCCGGCGGCGGGCTCGAGGCCGCGCACCGCCTGCGCCGGGTCCACCGGCGCCACCTCGCCGCCGAAGCCGTACCACTCGAGGTCCACCCGGTCGGCGAGCCGCTCCAGCTCGGCCCGGTGGTCGCGCAGGAACGCGCCGGCCGCGGCCGCGCGCGAGGGCCCGCCCGGCTCGAGCGGGAACGCCATCGAGCGCGACGCGTCCACCAGCACCGCGAACCGGTTGCGCACCCGCGCCGTCTGGAGCAGCTCCAGCGCGGGCTCGGCGAGCAGCGCCAGCGCCAGCACCGCCGCCAGCGCGCGGAGCGCGACGAGCGCGGCCTTGCGTGCGCGCCGCGCCTCGCCGGCGAGGCCGCGCCAGGCGAGCGCGATCGAGGCGAGCGCCGCCAGGCCGAGCAGGGCGAGCGCCCAGGCCGGCAGCGGCGTGAGGGCGGTGAGCCGCCAGGCGTTGAAGGTCCCGCCGTCCACCGCCGCCTAGCTCCGCCGCCGGAGGATGAACGGCAGGTGCACCGCGTCGTCCTTGTAGTCGGTGCAGAGCGCATACATCGCCAGGTTCACGCCGGTGCGGAACGCCGCCTCGCGCTGCGCCTCGCCGCCGGGGGTGCACGGGTACTCCCAGTCGCCCAGCTCGCTCCGCGCCCAGGCGCCGCCCAGGTCGTTCTGCGAGTAGACCACCGCCAGCCGCCCGTCGATGGCCTGCGCCTCCACCCACGGCTTCACCAGCACGCGGCCGCCCTGCCGGTCCAGCAGGTAGAACGTCTTGTGGAGCACGTGCTCGCGCGCCACCGGCTGCAGCGGCGAGGCGGGCAGGACCTGCGCGAGCTCGCGCCGCACCGCCGCGTCGAAGCCGGTCCCGTCCGACGCGTCGGCCGAGTCCACCAGCAGGAACCCGCCGTACATGAGGTGGCGCCGGAGCGCGGCCCGCTCCGCCTCGGAGAACGGGGGCAGCCCGCCGGAGCCGGCCAGGTAGAGCATGGGGTGGCGGTGCAGGCCGGGGCGATCGAGCCGGACCGGCACCGCGTCGGCGGCGGGCTCGATCGAGGTCCGGCGGCCCAGCTCCCAGCCGAGCCGGCGCAGCGCGGTGGGCCGCGGGTTCCAGTTGCCCCCGTGCTGGACGTGGCCGATCTGGAGCATCGCGTCCGGGGTGAGCGCGCGCGCGCCGCGGGGCAGCGCGGCCGCGACGGCCGCGGCGGCGGCGCCCTGCAGGAACCGTCGGCGCGAGATGGGGCGCGGTGGGCGGAGCATCGGGTGGGCCAGCGTCGCCGGCGGCCGGACCGCGCCGCGGGCCCTCACAGTCTAGGCCGGGTCGCGCCGGGAAGCCCGCACAACCCGCGCCGTGGCGGGGCCCGGCGGAGGCCCGTGCTACAGTCCGCCGCCATGTCGCGCAGGGACAGGGGTCGCATCGGCCCGGGCGGGCGGATCGGCGAGCTGCTGGAGGCGGGCGACCACCGGGGCGCCGCCCTCGAGGCGCGGCGCGTGCTGGCGGATCCGGGCGCGGGCGAGCCGGCCCGGCGGGCGGCCGGCGACGCGCTGGCCTCCCTGCGGCCGGACCCGGCCGCGGTGGCGGTCGGGGCCGCCGGCGTGCTCGTCGCCGTCGCGCTGACGCTCTGGACCGTGCTGGGGGCGGGCCGGTGACGCCTGCGATGGCGGCGGCCGTGCCGGGCGGCCCGGTGGGTGACGCGCTGGCCGGGCTGGTGCGGGTGGCGCTGGCGGCCCGCGCGTTCGGCTGGCCGCTGGGGCTGGCCCTCGTGGTGGTGGGCCTCGCGGCCCTGGCCGCCTCGGACCGGCTGCGGCGCCCCGCCGCGGCGGTGGGGGGCGCCGTGGTCGGTGCGCTGGCCGCGCTGGCGGCCCGGCGGCTCCTCGGCCCCCAGCTCGAGCTCTCCGCGCTCGCCTCGGCCGGGCTGGGCGCGGCGGTGCTGGGCGCGGCCTGCGCGGCGATGCCGCCGCTCTTCCCGGCCGCGGCCGGGGCGCTCGCCGGCGCCCTGGCCGGGGTTCACCTGCCCATCGGCGGACGGGCGGCGGTCGGGGCCGGGCTCGGGGCGCTCGCGGCGGCGCTGCTCGCGCTGGCCGCGTCGCGCGCCGTCGCGGTGGTGCTGTGCGCGCTGGCGGGCGGCCTCGCGCTCGGGGTCGGGCTGCTGGCGGCCGCGGGGACGCGGCCGATCGCCTCGGAGCTGGCGATCCGGCCGTTCGCGCTGCTCGGGTTCGCGGTGGTGGCGGGCGTGGCGGGCGCGGCGTTCCAGCTCGCGCGCGGCGCCGCCGCGGCGCGTCCGCGGCCGGGCGCGCTGCGAGACTAGCGCCGGCGGGTCAGGACTCCGGCGGCCCGAGCAGCTCGAAGTCCGGGATCTCGGCGCGCAGGAACTCGCGCAGCCGGCCGGTCAGCTTGGCCTCGATCTGGCGGGCGCGCTCGCGGGTGAGCCGGAAGTGGTCGCCCACCTCCTGCAGCGTGAGCGGCGGCGTGCCGTCGGGCGGGAGGAGGCGGTGCTCGAAGATGTACCGCTCCTTCTCGTCGGTGAGCGTCCCGGAGAACGCGTCGAGCTTCTCGCGGAAGATCCGCCGGAGCTGCTCGTCGCCGAGCGCCGCGTCGGGCGAGGGGCCGCCGTCGTCGGCCAGCCGGTCGAGGCGGTTCTGGCGCCCGTCGTCGCCCTCGGTGCCGACCGGCGCGTCCAGCGAGAGGTCGTCCGCGGCCATGCGGGCGCTCATCTCCTCCACGTCCTTCTCCTCGACCTGGAGGTTCTTCGCGAGCAGCCGCGGCGTCGGCTCGATCCCGCGCGCGAGCAGCTTCTCGCGCTCCTTGGAGAGGTTGAAGAAGAGCTTGCGCTGCGCCTGGGTGGTCCCGAGCTTCACCAGGCGCCAGTTCTCCATGATGAAGCGGATGATGTACGCGCGGATCCACCACGCCGCGTAGGACGAGAGCTTCACGCCCTTCCACGGGTCGTACTTCTTCACCGCCTGCATCAGCCCCAGGTTGCCCTCCTGGACGAGGTCCAGGAGCTGGAACGCGGTGCGGCGGTACTCGTGGGCGATCTTCACCACGAGTCGCAGGTTGGACGCGACCAGGCGGTAGGCGGCGTCCACGTCGCCGGTCTCGCGGTACTGGACGGCGAGCGCGTGCTCCTCGTCCCGCGAGAGCACCGGGTGGCGCGCCACCTCCGCCATGTACGCGCGGAGCGGGTCGTAGCGGACCAGCCCGCCCTCGGAGCGGTCGCGCGCAGCCCCGGCGGCCGGGAGTGCCGGGCGGCCCTTCGTGGAGCGGTGGCGCGTCTCGTCCGACATGGGGAGTCCGGGCTGCCACGGGAACTGGCGGCCGCGCAAGGGCGTTGTGATATAGGTGTCGCGCCTCGCGCGCAAGGCGCGAGACGACACGTCGGCGCATGGCGGTTTTCGCGGAGCGGCGCGGGCCCCGATCACGCATCGGGGCTGGCGCGGTACCAGGCGAGCCCGCCATGCGTCGCTCCCAACTCCAACGGAGTGAGTGACAGCATGGAAGAAGTCCACGGCGAGGCGCCCTCGGCGGCGCCCTCTGACTACGTCTCCGAGGCCTCGTTCGACGACATGGGGCTCTCGGAGCCGGTGCGGCGCGCGGTCGCGGAGCACGGCTACACGAAGCCGACCCCGGTCCAGTCCGCGACGTTCCGGCCCATCCGCGACGGCAAGGACGTGATCGTCCGGTCCAAGACCGGCACCGGCAAGACCGCCGCGTTCACGATCCCCATCCTCGAGCGCATCCCCGACGGCCGCCGCAAGCCGTCGGCGCTCGTCATGTGCCCGACCCGCGAGCTCGCCATCCAGGTGGCCGAGGAGGTCACCGCGCTGGCGAAGCACCGCGACCTCGGCGTGGTGACGATCTACGGCGGCGCGTCGATGGGCGACCAGCTCGACAAGCTGAAGGCCGGCGCGGAGATCGTGGTCGGCACGCCCGGCCGCATCTACGACCACATCCGCCGCAAGACGCTCCGGCTCGAGGAGGTGATGGTCTGCTGCCTCGACGAGGCCGACGAGATGCTGAACATGGGGTTCTTCGAGGAGGTGACGCGCATCCTCGACCACCTCCCCGCGGACGTGCAGCAGCTGCTCTTCTCCGCCACCGTCCCGGCGGACATCGAGCAGATCATCCACGACTACCTGAGCGACCCGGAGACGATCCTGCTCTCCGGCGACGAGTACAAGGTCGAGAACATCCACAACGTGATGTACCCGACCGTGGACGCGTACCCGAAGCCGCGCAACCTCCTCTACATGATCGGCATGGAGGAGCCGGAGGCGGCGATCATCTTCTGCAACACGCGCAGCGACACCTCGCTCGTCACCGCGGTGCTGAACCGCAACGGCTACGACGCCGAGCTGCTGAACGGCGACCTGCCGCAGAAGGAGCGCGAGCGGGTGATGGCGAAGGTGAAGCGCGGCGAGGTCCGCTTCATGGTCGCGACCGACATCGCGGCCCGCGGCATCGACATCTCCGACCTCTCGCACGTGATCAACTACTCGCTGCCCGAGGACCCGGCGGTGTTCCTGCACCGGGTCGGCCGCACCGGCCGCATCGGGAAGAAGGGCACCAGCCTCTCGCTCGTGTCCGGCGCGGACCTGCACACGCTCACCGCGCTCCAGAAGAAGTACGAGATCGTCTTCGAGAAGAAGGCGCTCCCGACGCCCGAGGAGGCGCGGAAGATCTGGACCGACCGCCACGTCGCGGTGCTGAAGGACGCGATGAGCGCCTCGATCTTCGAGGCCTACATCCCGCTCGCCCAGGAGCTGCGCAACCGGCCCGACGGCGAGTACCTGATCTCCTTCGCGCTCAAGTACTTCTTCACGCACCAGCGCATGGAGAAGGCGCAGGACCGCGAGAAGGCCGAGCACAAGCGCACCGAGCACGAACGCCGCGTGCAGCCCGAGACCCGCGCGGCCGGCGAGGGCCGGCGCGAGGGCGGGGAGGGGCGGCGCGAAGGCGGCCGGGAGCGCTCGCGCGACCGCGGCCGCGAGCGGGATCGCGGTGAACGCGGCCGCCGCGGCGGGCGCGATCGCGATCGCGAGGCCCCGGCCGGCGTCCGGGCGGAGTCCCCCGCGGCGCCGAACGGCGAGGGCACCCCGGCGGTCGAGGTGGCCGCCGAGGGCGGCGCGCCGGCGGCGCCCCAGCGCGCCCGCGTGTTCCTGACGCTCGGCGAGCAGGACGGCGCGGACGAGGCCAGGGTGCGCGAGGCGCTCCGGGCGCTCGCGCCGGAGCTCGAGCCGGTGGGCGTGGAGGTGCGCCGGTCGCACAGCTACGTCGACGTCCCGCCCGCCGCGCTGGAGGCCACCGTGGCCGCCCTCGACGGCAAGGAGTGGAACGGCAAGAAGCTCGCCGCCGAGAAGGCGCGCCGCCGGCGTCGCTGACCCGGAGGCGGCAGGGACGCCACGCGTCCGTGGGGCTTGGGGGTACACCCCGGATCGGTATGATCCGGAGACCCCCATGCCCTTCGCCACCACCCCCGAGCTGCTGCGCGAGCTCGCCACGCTGTACCGACGCATCGCGGAGCTCGAGGCCGGCGCCGGCATGCGCGCAGGCTCCGGCGCGCCGGCGGACGCCGCCCGCGAGGTCGATCACCTCGGCGACGGCCTGCACGCCGCGGTGGCCGAGTTCTCCGACGACGTCATCGGCGTCCTCACCCCCGCCGCCGACATCCTCTACGTCAGCGACGGGATCGAGCGGCTCCTCGGCTACCGCGCCGGCGAGCTCGTCGGCCGCAACGCCTGGGCGTTCGTGGAGCCCGAGGACGTCGCCAGCATGGCGAGCGCGCGATCCACGCCGCTCGACGACGGCGTGCCCATCGAGGTCCGGGCGCGCCACGCCGACGGCTCGGTCCGCTGGCTCGAGTTCGCGGCGCGGGCCTGGCCGCGGGGCGCGCCGCGCCTCATCGTGGCGCGCTGGCGCGACGCCCAGCGCCACCGCCAGCCGTCCGCGGCCGGCTCGGACGAGGCGAGGCGCGCGGCGGAGCTGCGCCGCAGCGCCGCGGTGGCGCGCATCTCCCAGCTCGCGCTCGGGCTCCCCGAGGTGCAGGACGTGCTCGACGCGGCCGCCGCGCTGGCGGCGTCGGCGCTCGGGCTCTCGGCGGGCGCGTTCCTGGAGGTGGCCGACGGCGGGCTGCGCGTGCGCGCGGCCTCGGGCTTCCCCGGCGACGCGCGCGGGCGCGGCGTGCCGAGCGTGATGACGCTGGCGGGGCTGGCGCACGCGAGCGGCGCGCCGGCCCGGGCGCCGGACCTGGCCCGGGACGGCCGGCTCGCGGACGCGCTGCTCGCCTCGGCGGGCGCCGGCTGCGCGCTGGCGGTGCCGGTGCGCGGGAGCGGGCGCGCCCACGGCGTCCTGCTGGTGGCCGGCCCGGCGCCCCGCGCGTTCGAGCGCGAGGAGCTGAGCTTCCTCGAGACGGTCGCGAACGTGGTGGCCACCGCGGTGGACGCCCGGGCCGCGGCCGAGGCGCTGCGCGGGCGCGAGCGGCTGGCGCGCGCCGTGTTCGCGAGCGCGCGCGACGGGATGATCATCGTGGACGGGGAGGGGCGCTGCGTGGACGCGAACCCGGCCGCGGAGCGGCTGCTGGGGGCGTCGCTCGACGCGCTGCGCGGGCGTCGCCCGGCGGACGTGCTCCAGACCGCGCTCGACCTGTCCGGCGCCGACGCCGGCCAGGGCGTGGCGACGGTGGCGACGCCCAGCGGCGCGCGCGCGCTGGAGTGGGCGCTCGTGCCCGGGATCCTCCCCGGGCTCTCGCTGGCGGTGCTGCGGGGGCGCTAGTTGAGCGCCACCGGCTCGCCGGCCAGGCTGGCCCGCACGGGCGCGATCTTCTCGGCGAAGTCGGCGGCCCACTTCGCGGGGATGGGCGCGTCGCGCGGGATCTGCAGGCGGAGCGGGTTCACGAAGGACCCGCCGCGCTTCACCGCGAAGTGCAGGTGCGGGCCGGTCGAGAGGCCGGTGGAGCCCACGTACCCGATCACCTGCTTCTGCGAGACCGCCTTCCCGGCCGAGACCGCGACGGCGGAGAGGTGGCAGTAGACCGACTCCAGGCCGTTGCGGTGCTTCAGCACCACCGCCTTGCCGCAGCCGCCCTTCCAGCCGGCCTCGCGGACCTGGCCGTCGCCGACCGCCCAGACCGGCGTGCCGGTGGGCGCGCCGTAGTCCACGCCCTGGTGGGCGCGGACGTAGCCGAGGAGCGGGTGGTTGCGCATCCCGAAGCCGGAGGTGACGCGCGCGAGCTTGAGCGGCGACTTCAGGAAGCCGCGCCGCGCGCTGTTGCCGTTCTCGTCGTAGTAGCTGGTGTGGCCGTCCGGATCGGTGTAGCGGAACAGCCGCTTGCGGCCGGCCGCCTCGCCCTTGTACTCGGCCGCCAGCACCTCGCCGTAGCGGAGCAGCTTGCCGTCGGCGAGCACCTTCTCGACCACCATGGTCATGGCGTCGCCGGCGCGGACGTCCTGGTAGAAGTCCACGTCCCAGGCCAGCACGTCGGAGGCGAGCACCGCCAGCTCCGGATCCTCGCCGGCGCGCTCCAGCGACGCCCACAGCGAGCCCTCCACCTTCACCGCCACCCGCGCCACCTCGGTGGTCAGCTCGACCGGGCGCTTGCGGGCCTCGAAGGAGCCGTCCTCCTTGCGCTCCACCGTCCACTCGTCCGCCGGGCCCTGCCGGTAGCTGAACCGGTGCAGCTCGCCGTCGTCGTCGCGGCGCTCCACCCGGAGCTGGTCGCCGGGGCGGGCGCGGTGGAACGGGAACAGGCCCTTCAGCGAGGCCACCACCGCGTTCACCTGCGCCATCGGGACGTCGAGCTTCACGAGCGCCTGCGCCAGCGTCTGGTTGCGGGCGAGCCGCACCGTCACCGCCCGGAACCGCTCCGCCGGCGTGGGCTTGTGCGGGGCGAGCGTGGCGGTGGTGGGCGCGGGCACCATGGCCGCGGCCTCGGGCGCCGCGGCGACGGGCGCGGCCGGCGTGCCGGGCACGGTGCGGAGGCCGCCGGCGGCGCCGGCGAGCGCGACGATCAGGATGGCGAGGAAGCCGGCGCCGGCGAGGAGCACGGGGAGGCGGCGGCGGCGAGGGGCGTCGTCGAAGCGAGGTACTTGCATCGGCGCGGGAATCTAGCAGGCGAGGAAAGGAACCGGAAGCTCCGAGTCGACCACCTCGGCCTACAGGTCGGCACGCCGGTCCGAGTGCTCCTTGCCGTCGAACCGGAAGATGGTGCCCCGGCCCTCCACCTTCGTGTGGAGGTTGACCGGCCTGCGCCACAGGGACTGCACGTGGCGGAGGGTGTCGCGGGCGTAGTCGAGCTTCAGGTCCACCCCGTCGTGCTTGTGCACCAGGTAGAGCTCGCCCCGGTTCTCCCAGTTGCCGTCCTCGACGGCGATGAGCGGCTGCCCGAAGTTGGTGAGCATGTGGAGGAGCTTCTCCTTCACCTTGCGGAACTCGCGCTCCATGATCTCCCACCGCTGGTGCTTCTCGTTGTAGCCGAAGGTGAAGAGCCGCTGCTGGATGCAGAACTCCAGGCTGAGGAACTCGTCGATGAAGGTGACGTCGTTGTAGTGCTTGCGCACCTCGAAGATCTTCTCGCGCCCCACCCCGAGCTGCTTGTCCCAGTGCTTGCGCGCCACGAAGGAGTCGCACTCGTCGTACTCCTTCCCGAAGCGCCCCTTGTTCCAGCGGTCCTCGATGTCCCGCCACAGCTCCACCCCGAGCTTGTAGGGGTTGAGCTGGCCGGGGTGGGTGGCGAGCGTGCCGGAGTGGTGGTCGGCGTAGTCGATGACCTCGGAGGCGTCGAGCGCCTTCTCGGTCATGATCTTGGAGTGCCAGTAGGTGGCCCACCCCTCGTTCATGATCTTGGTCTGGCCCTGCGGCGCGAAGTAGTAGGCCTCCTCGCGGATGATCGAGAGCACGTCGTGCTCCCAGCGCTCCAGCGGCGCGTGCTCGAGGAGGAACAGCAGCACGTCGCGCTCGGGCCGCTCCGGGAACTTCTTCTTGCGCGCGGCCTCCTCGTCCAGCTTGCGCTGCTGCTCCTGCATGAACTCGCGCGGGTTGATGTACTCGCGCATGTACTCGCGCTCGGTCTTGAACCCCTGCGCCACCTGGCGCTCCGCGCCCTCGCCCTCGACGCCGGGCCGGTCGGGCCGCCGCTTCACGTACGGTGACTGGTAGTCGATCAGGTTCTCGATGGAGAGGCAGCGGTCGATGAAGTCCTCGACCAGCTCGACCCCGAGCTTGTCCTGGTAGCGGCGCACGCGGGTGGCGTGGTTCGCCATCTGGTCCATCATCTTCCGGTTGGTGTGCCGGAACATGAAGTTGTTCTTGAAGAAGTCCACGTGCCCGAAGACGTGGGCCATCACCAGCTTCTGGTCCACGTCCATGTTGGACTCGAGCAGGTACGCGTACGAGGGGTCGTTGTTGATGACCATCTCGTAGATCTTCGAGAGCCCGTACTCGTAGCCCTTCGACAGCCGCTCGTAGTCCATCCCGAAGCGCCAGTGCGGGTAGCGGTTCGGGAAGCCGCCGTACGCGGCCACCATGTTGATCTCGTCGAACCCGAGCACCTCGAAGACGGTGTCGAAGAAGTCGAGCCCGTAGGCGCGCGCGTACCCCTCCACGCGGTTGCGGATGTCGTGCAGGTGCGAGGGGAGCTGGGTGTGCTTGTCCATGCGCGCCTACTTCCCGGTGCCGAGGAACGTCTTGATGGAGGCGTAGATGGCGTCCTTGTCGGCGATCTCGGAGAGCGCCACGTTCTCGCGCGGGCCGACGGACTCCTTCAGGTCCTTGATGAACTGGCCGGAGCCGTACGGGCTCTCGACCTGGCCGTAGCAGAACAGGTTCACCGCCGGGAGGATGCGCTTCTGCAGCAGCTCCACGCACAGGCGGGTGTCGTCGGCGCTCCAGTTGTCGCCGTCGGAGAAGTGGAACGGGTACACGTTCCAGGAGGTGGGCGCGTACTCGGTCTCGATCATCTCGAGCGCGAGCTTGTAGGCGGACGAGATCATCGTCCCGCCCGACTCGCGCGTGTGGAAGAACGTGTCGCGGTCCACCTCGCGCGCCACCGCGTCGTGGATGATGTAGCGGCTCTCCAGGCCCTTGTAGTGCTTCCGCAGCCAGGTATCGATCCAGAAGGACTCGATGCGGACGATCTCCTTCTGCTCGTCGCCCATCGAGCCCGAGACGTCCATCATGTAGATGACGACCGCGTTGGTCTCGGGGAGCGGCACCTGCTTCCAGGTGCGGTAGCGGCGGTCCTCGCGCACCGGGACGATCACCGGGCGGCGCCAGTTGTACGAGCCGCTCGCGATCTGGCGCCGCAGCGCCTGCTTGTAGGTGCGCTTGAAGTGGCGCAGCGACTCCGGGCCGCTCGGCGCGACCCCGGTGTACTTGAGGCGCGTGGCGATGATGCGGTCCTTGCCGCGCGGCTCGATGCGGGGGAGGGCGAGCTCCTCGCCGAGGATGTCGGCCAGCTCGTCGAGCGGGACGTCCACCTCGAGGAGGTGCTGCCCCTCGCCCTGGCCGGCCTGCCCGCTCCCGGCCTGCCCGTCGCCGGGCGAGAGCGGATCGCCCGGCTCGCCCTCTCCCTGGCCGACGCCGCCCTGCGAGCGCTCGCCGAAGCGGAAGTGCGGGATGTCGATGGTCGGGATCGGGATGGTGATGAAGTCCTTCCCCTTCTTCCCGACCATCTCTCCCTTCTGGACGTACTTCTTGAGGTTGCTCTTGATCCGGCCGCGCACGATGTCGCGGAAGCGGGCGTGGTCCTGCTTGATCTTCAGGGACATGGTCGGCGGCCCGTCCCTTGGCCGCTAGTCCTTCGCGTCGCCGCGCGCGAAGATCGAGGCGACGAAGTTGAGGACGTCGGTCGAGCACACCTCGCAGTAGCCGTAGTTCTTGATGAGCCGCTGCTTCACCACGTCGATCTTCTCCTGCGTCTCCCGGTCCACCACCGAGGCCACCAGGTTCTTCAGCTTGATCGAGTCCTTCTGGTCCTCGAACAGCTTCAGCTCGAGCGCCTTGTGCAGCCGCTCGTTGGTCCGGTAGTTGAACGTCTTCCCCTCGATGGCGAGCGCGCCGATGTAGTTCATGATCTCGCGGCGGAAGTCGTCCTTCCGGCTCTCCGCGATGTCGATCTTCTCCTCGATCGACCGCATCAGCCGCTCGTCGGGCTCCTCGTACTGGCCGGTGTACTTGTTGCGGACCTTCTCGCGCTGCGTGTACGCCTTGATGTTGTCGATGTAGTTCGCGCAGAGCTTGGTGATCGCGTCCTCGTCCGCGCTGATGGCGCGCTGGACCTCGTTCTTCACCACGTCCTCGTACTCGCGCTTCACGTCGGTGAGCAGCTCGCGGAAGCGCTTGCGCTGCTCCTCCGAGGAGATGAGCGAGTGCTGCCGCAGCCCGGCCTCCAGCTCGTTCAGCACCATGAACGGGTTCACGCACCCGTCGCCCTTGTCCGAGACCAGCGCGTTCGAGATCTTGTCCTGCACGTAGCGGGGGCTGATGCCCTCCATGCCCTCGCGCATCGCCTCCTTGCGCAGCTCCTTGATGTTGTCCTCGGTGAAGTTCGGCAGCGACTTGCCGTTGTAGAGCTTCAGCTTCTGGACCAGCGTGAGGTTGTGCTTCTTCGGCTCCTCGAGCCGGGTGAGCACGCCCCACATCGCGGCCATCTCCAGCGTGTGCGGCGCGATGTGCTTCCCGCGGATCTTGTGGCTGTTGTAGTCGCGCTCGTAGATCTTCACCTCCTCGTCGAGGCGGGAGATGTACGGGATGTCGATCTTGACCGTGCGGTCCCGGAGCGCCTCCATGAACTCGTTCGACTGGAGCTTCTTGTACTCGGGCTCGTTGGTGTGCCCGACGATGACCTCGTCGATGTCGGTCTGCGGGAACTTCTTCGGCTTGATCTTGTGCTCCTGCGTGGCGCCGAGCAGGTCGTAGAGGAAGGCCACGTCGAGCTTCAGGATCTCCACGAACTCGATGATGCCGCGGTTCGCGATGTTGAACTCGCCGTCGAAGTTGAACGCGCGCGGGTCGGAGTCGGAGCCGTACTCGGCGATCTTCCGGTAGTTGATGTCGCCGGTGAGCTCGGTCGAGTCCTGGTTCTTCTCGTCCTTCGGCTGGAACGTGCCGATGCCGACGCGGTCCTTCTCGGAGAGGATGAGCCGGCGCACGCGCACGTGCTGCATCACCTTCTCCCAGTCGCCCTTGTACTCCGTCATCAGGTCCTTGAAGACGAAGCGGCAGGCCGGGCACAGGTCGCCGGTGTCCGGGATGGCGTAGCCGCCCTCGGGCGCCGCCAGCTCGGCGATCACCTTGCCGCGCCACTCGTGCGGGACGAGGTGCAGCGGCTCCTCGTGCATGGGGCAGGGCATGACCTCGCGGCGCTTCTGGCCGTCGAGGTTGGTGCGCTCGATGTCCCACGCGAACGTGTAGAGCGCGCCCTCCGCGGTCTTGGAGTACGCCTCGAGCCCCTTCTTGAGCAGGCGCGCGATGGTGGACTTGGACGAGCCCACCGGGCCGTGCAGCAGGATGACGCGCTTCTCGGTGCCGTAGCCCTGCGCCGCGCTCTTGAACACGTTCACGAGCTTCATGAGCGCGATGTCGAGCCCGTAGATCGCGTCCTTCCCGCCGAAGTCCGGGTCGGTGAAGAAGTTGTACCGGATGAGCTTCTTCTTGTTGTCGATGTACTCGGTCTTCCCGTGCGACAGGATCATGTCGTAGACGCGCTGGAAGGCCGTGCGGGTGACCTTGGGGTTCTGCCGCACGATCCCGAGGTAGTCCTCGAACGAACCCTCCCAGTGCTGCTCCGAGTACCCCTGCCGGTCCTGCAGGGCCGCGATCCGGTTCACCCAACCCGTCGTCGTCATTTCCCGAGGCTCGCGCATCTCGCTCCTCTGTATCTGGGCTCGGCGCACGCGCGCCGACCCAAGGAGCATAAGGAGCGGAGGAGCGGGCTGCAGACCGCGGGCCCGCCGGCGGGCGCACGCCCAATTGGGCCTGCGAGCAGGCGACGGGGCGGGTCCCCCCGTGCGCGGCACCGGCCGGCGGAGGGCGGCGCGCCGATCAGCGGGCGCGGCGGAAGAACTCGACCTGCCACGCGCGCACGGCGGCGTTGTGGCAGGCGAGCGTCGGGCAGAACACGTGGGTGCCGTCGTTGCGCGACACGAAGTAGAGGTCGGAGCAGGTGGCCGGCGCGAGCGCCGCCTGCAGCGCCGCGGCGCCCGCGTTCGCGATCGGCCCGGGCGGCAGCCCCGCCGTCGTGTACGTGTTGTAGGGGTGGGTCGCCAGCAGGTCGGCCTTGGTGATGTTCTTCGACCAGCGGCCGGTGCGCAGCAGGGTGGCGTACATGACCGTCGGGTCGGTCCCGAGCCGCATCCCGAGCCGCAGCCGGTTGTGGAACACGCAGGCGATGCGGGCGCGCTCCGCCGGCTGCCCGGTCTCCTTCTCGACGATCGAGGCGAGCGTCGCGGCCTCGCCCATGCTCAGCGTCACGCCCGGCCTCCGGGCGGCGTCGGCGCGCGCGTACTCCTCCTTGAACCGCTCCACCATCTCCTCGGCGATGGTGCGGGCGGAGACGCCGCGCGCGAACGTGTAGGTGTCCGGGAAGAGGAAGCCCTCCAGGTTGGCGTAGGGGAGCCCGAGCGCGCGCGCGGTGCCGGGATCGTGCGCCACCGCGGCGAAGTCCTCGGCGCGCGCGAGGCCGCTGCGCCCGACGATCTCCGCGATCTCGTCCATGCGCAGGCCCTCGGGCACGGTGAAGCGGTAGAGCTTCACCTGGCCCTGGTAGACCTTCTCCAGCACCTGGTCCGGGGTGAGCGGGCCGGAGAACGCGTACTCGCCCGCGCGGAGCCGGCGCGCGTCGCGCTTCACCCACCGGAAATAGCGCCAGGCCCGCGTCTCGTCGGAGAGCACGCCCGACTGGGCCAGCGAGCGGATCACCGCGCGCGCCGGCGCGCCGCTCGGCACCACCACCGTCTTCTCCTCGGCGCTGCCGTACGCCGTCGCCCGGAACGACTGCAGGTCGCGCCAGGCGAGCGCCGCCCAGGCGGCCGCCGCCAGCGCGAGGAGCACGAGCAGGGTGACGAGCTTCCTCATGGCGCCCTCCGGTCCAGCCAGCCCTGCAGGATGACCGCCGCGGCCTCGGCGTCCACCTGGCCGCGCTGCTCGCGGGCCGAGAGGCCGCGCGCGCGCAGGCGGGACTCCGCCTCGAAGGAGGAGAGCCGCTCGTCGAACAGCTCGACCGGCACGCCGAGCGCCGCCTCCAGGCGCGGCGCGAAACCCCGGGCCAGGCGCGCCGACGGGCCCTCGGTGCCGTCCATGTTGAGCGGGAGCCCCACCACTGCGCGCGTGACCTCGTAGTCGCGGGCCACCTCGGCGATGGCGGCCAGGTCCTCGGCCTCCCCGCGCCGGACCACCGTGGTGACGGCGCGGGCGGTCCGCAGGATCTCGTCGGCCACGGCGAGGCCGATCCGGACCCGCCCCAGGTCGACGCCGAGCGTGCGCATGGCGCGGCAATCTAGGCGCCGTCCGCGCCCGGGTCAAACGGTCCGCGCCCCGTCCCGGCGGGCTCCGCCGCGGCCTCTCGCCCCGCGCAACCGCGCGGGATCCGGGCGCCCGGGGCTGGCACGCGGCGCGCTCGTGGGAGCGGCGGGCGCCGCGAGGCGCACCGCCCACCCCATCCGAAAGGAACCCAGATGATCCCCTCCGTCCGCACCGGCGCCGCGCTGCTCTCGCAGGGCGCCGCGCTCGCCACCGATCTCGCCCAGGTCGCCGCTCCGCGCACCGCCGGGGCCGCCACCACCGCCGGCGTGGGGAAGGGCGGCGCCGTGATCGCCGCCGCGGCGGCCGCGCTCCCCTCGGCGAAGAAGGCGTCGGCCAGGAAGACGCGGCGGAGCTCCGGGACGGGCTACGCCTCCGGCTCGAAGGGGACCTCGAAGTCCGGGGCCGCGAAGAAGCCGTCGTCCTCGCGGTCCACCGGCGCGCTCGCGTTCCTCGACGATCCGAGGCTCTCGATCGAGGAGAAGCTGTTCCGCTTCATGATGTACGTGCAGGACCGCTTCGACCGGGACGTCGAGCAGAAGATGAAGGAGGCGGCGGGGAAGGCCTCCGGCACCGGCGGCTCGTCGGGCGCGAAGAAGAAGAAGGGTGGGCCGTTCGCGAAGCTGGCGGGCGCGCTCAAGACCGCGTTCCCGGCCCTCGGCATGTCGATGGAGCTCCTGAACGACAAGAACGTCCAGGCGCTGGTGAAGACGCTCGGCGGCCCTGCGCTCGCGGCGGGCGCCGCCGCGATGGGCTTCCCGGGGCTCGCGCCGGTGCTCGCCAAGGCCGGCCCGCAGCTCGCGGGCGTGGCGTTCGACCTGGCCGCGGCGTTCAAGGAGGCGCCGGCGAGCGGCTCGACGGGCGGCTCCAGCACCGGCGGCTCCGGCAGCACCGGCTCGGCGGACTCGCCGGAGATCGACCGCAAGAAGATGATGGAGCTGCAGTACGCGATGGAGAAGCAGAAGGAGATGTTCACCCTCGTCTCCAACGTCCTCCGCTCGCTGCACGACATGAAGATGTCGGCGGTGCACAACATCCGCTCCTGAGGCCCGCCATGGACGACGCGATCGAGACCGCGGCCGAGGGGCGCACGCCCACGCTGGCCGAGGTGCAGGGGATGACCCAGGAGCTGGGCGACGCCATCGCCGCGCTGGCGGAGGCGGAGCTGGAGGCGGGCCGGGTGGAGACCGCCCGGGCCATCCTGGAGGGGCTGGTGGTGACGAACCACGAGGACGCGGCGGCCTGGGCGCTGCTGGCCTCCGCGCACCGGCGGCTGGGCCAGCCGCTCGCGGCCCGGTTCTGCGCCGAGGTGGCCGTGCGGCTCGCCCCGGCCGATCCGTGGATCCGGCTGGCCCGGGCGGAGGCCTTGCTGGCCGATCCGGGCGGCCGGGACGAGGCGCGCGGCGAGCTCGCGGCGCTGGTCGCCGACGGAGAGGTCGGAGGCCGTGCGCGCGCGCTCCGCGCCGCGCTCGGAGAGTGAAGGTGCGCGCGCGTGGCGGACCCAACAAGTCCACTTTTTCCGCACGGTTGGGGCACCACGTCCCCTTGACGGTCCCTGTAGGTTTCGGGGATATTTCGCGGCCGAGTCGAGGGTCCGTGCCCCACGACTCCGCGGGCCGGCGGTCGGCCCGGGACACACGAAGGAAGCGTGAAGCGATGGCACTTGGTACCGTGAAGTGGTTCAACGACGCGAAGGGCTACGGTTTCATCTCCCAGGAGGGCGGGGAGGACGTCTTCGTTCACCACACGGCCATTCAGATGGATGGCTTCCGCACCCTGAAGGAGGGGGAGCGGGTGGAGTTCGACGTCACCCAGGGCCCGAAGGGGCTTCAGGCGGCGAACGTCCGCCGTCCGTAGAGCATCCGGTCCGCTGGGTGACGAGCGGCCTCGGGTGACCGAGGCCGCTCGCGCTTATGAACCGGGCCCGCGGGAGCCCGGGCGCGTGCTGAGAGAGGTCCGATGAGCGAGAAGGAAGCCGGCATCGAGGTCCAGGGCACCGTCGAGGAGGCGCTCGCCGGTGGCATGTACCGGGTCAAGGTGGACCAGGGCCCCGTCGTCCTCGCGTACGCGTCGGGCAAGATGAAGAAGTTCCACATCCGCATCATCCCCGGCGACCGCGTGAAGCTCGAGCTGTCGCCCTACGACCTCACGCGCGGCCGCATCACCTACCGCGACAAGTGACCGCCGGGCCGCCCCGGCCGACCGCACCGCCTCCGGCGCCCCCCGCACCCCCCCCGGCCCCGGCGCCGCCCCCGTGACCCCCCCCCGACGCAAGCTATGGCTCGACTGGCAGCGCGGCCTCGCCGTCCTGTTCATGGTCGAGGTGCACGTGCTCGACGCCTGGCTCGCGCCCGCCGCGGCGCACGGCCACGGCTTCGGCGCGCTGCGCATGCTGGGCGGCCTCGCCGCGCCGGGCTTCCTCTACATGGCGGGCCTCTCGCAGTCGCTCGGCGACGCCGCGCTGGAGCGCAAGGGCGTCGCGCCGGCCGCGCGCCGGTCGGCCGCGCTGCGCCGGGCGCTGTGGCTGCTCGGCGTCGCCTACGGCTTCCGCGCGGTGGAGTACCTGCTCGGCTACGCGCCCGCGCTCTGGCACGGCTGGTGGGACTCGGCCTGGGCCGGCCTCGGCGACGTGCTGAAGGTGGACATCCTCAACGTCATCGCCGTCGGCCTGGGGCTGTCGGCGCTGCTCACCATCGGCGTGCCGCGCCGGCTCGGGCCCGCGCTCGCGGCGCTGGCGGCGGTCGCGGTGGTGCTCGCCACGCCGGGCGTGGCGGGGACGGCGCACGCGCCCAGCCGGCTGCTCGACTACGTCTACATCGCGTCGGCGGACCTGGGCCGGCGCGGGAACTTCCACCTGTTCAACTGGGTTGCCTTCCTGCTCGCCGGCGCCGCCCTCGCGCCCCTGGCGCGCGGCCCGGACCGCCCGCTCCTGTGGCTCGCGCTCGGGGCGGCGCTCCTCGGCGCGGGGCTCGCGCTCGACGTGCGCGCGCCGCTGCGCGGCGACGCGTTCTGGCGCGCCTCGCCGGCCTGGTTCGCGATGCGGCTCGGCGCGTGCGTGGCGCTCACCGGGCTCACCCAGCTCATCCCGCTCGCGGCGGAGCGGGCGCTGCGCTGGCTCACGGTGCTCGGGCGGCAGTCGCTCGTCGGGTACATCGCCTCGGTCGAGCTGACCTACGGCGGCCTGGCG
>NZ_BAZG01000069.1 GCF_000964525.1 Anaeromyxobacter sp. PSR-1 | reverse complement strand
CGCAGGTGAAGGTGGCCTACTTCCAGCTCGCGAAGCTCTACCACCCCGACGCCATCCCCACCGACGCGCCCGCCGACGTGCGGAAGCTCTGCGCGGACCTGTTCGCGCGCGTGAGCGCCGCCTGGGCCGAGCTCGGCGACGAGGCCCGGCGCGCGCAGTACGTGCAGGAGCTGCAGAGCGGCGGGGCGCCCGAGGTGGACGTGATGGGCATCCTGCAGGCCGAGAACCTGTTCCAGACCGGGACCCAGCTCGTGAAGGCGCGCCGCTACGACGAGGCGCTCGCGAAGTTCCAGGAGGCGCTGCAGCTCAACCCGGAGGAGCCGGAGTTCGGCATCTGGAAGGCCTGGTGCGAGTTCCTCCGGGCCGACGACAAGAAGCGCCAGCAGGCGCAGAGCGCCGCCGCCGTCGAGGCGGGCCTCAAGAAGAACCCGCGCTGCGCGCCCGGCTACCTGTTCCTCGGCCAGATGGCGAAGGTGCTCGGCGACCTCGCGCTCGCCGAGCGCCACCTGCGCCGCGGGCTCGCCGCCGCGCCGGACAACGCCGACCTCGCCCGCGAGCTGAAGTACCTCCGCAAGTAGGACCCGACGACCATGCCCGCACCCACGAACCCGAAGAAGCGCGCCCTCATGCCGTCCTCCCCGCTGCGCCGCGCGCTGCGCGCCGCCGGGCACCACCTCTCGCCGGTGGTCCAGGTGGGCAAGGACGGGCTCACCGAGGCGGTCCTCCGCCAGCTCCACGAGGCGCTCCTCGCGCACGAGCTGGTCAAGATGAAGGTCGGGACCGAGAGCCCCGAGGACCGCCTCGAGATCGCCGACCGGCTCCTCGCCGAGGACGTGCAGGTCGCGCAGGTGCTGGGCCGGACCGTGCTCGCGTACCGCCGGCACCCCGAGCGGCCCCGCTTCGAGCCGGCGCCCGCGGGCGCCGCGGCGGAGCGTCCCGAGCCGAAGCGCGCGCCGAGGAAGGGACGGCGCGCGCCGGCGCGGAGGCGCGCCGCCGGCGAGGGGAAGGGCCAGCCCGCGAAGGGAAGGCGCGCGCCCGCCAAGGGGACGCGCCCCGCCGCGCGCCGGCCCGGGCCGCGCGCGAAGCGCACCCGGCGCTAGCGGATCCCGGGCGACGGGGTCCGACGGGCTCACCCCGAGCGGATCCGAGGATCCGCTCACCCCGAGCCCGTCGAAGGGTCGGTCCCGCGGCCGGCGCCGCCGCTAGTGCAGCGCGCCGTCGCGCTCGGGCTGGTACGCCGGCGCCGGCGCGTCGTCCTCGTCCACGCGGCGGCGGAGCGCCTCCAGCTCCTCCGGCTCGGCGATGCCCTTGTCGAGCAGCAGGCTCTCCGCGATCTCGGTCTGCGTGACCGCGTGGCCCACGTCGGCCTCGGCGGCGTCCACGCGCTCGGCGAGGTCCTTCACGCGGGCCGTGAGCGCCGCCAGCTCGCCGACGAGCGCCTGCTCCAGGCGGCGAAACCGGATCCAGGATGCGAAGGCGAAGAGGAGGGCTGCGGCCGCGAGGAGCGGGAACATGGCGGCGCATGCTACGAGCCCCCGGGGGACGGGACAAGACGCCCGTGCGTGTTACGGCCGCGGTAGCGGGTCGCCGCTTGTCCAGTGGACGAAGGTCGGACATGCTCCGCGGTGGTGCGCCGGGTCAACATGACACGTGCCGTGAAGCGGCTGATCCGCGACCTCGCGCTCCGGGTCCCCGAGCTCGGCCACGTGCGCGCCTCGCGCGTGCTGGTGGTGGCCGGCGAGGCCCGGCGCAGCTCGCGGGCCACCATCCGGCCGGCGCACTTCGGCGCGACGCGTCGCCGGGCCGGGGAGGGCGGGGCGGTGAAGCCCCTGGTGCGCATCAAGGGGCGGAAGATCCTCTATGTGGTGACGCTGCGGCCGCTGTGGTTCCTGGCCTCCACCCCCGAGGAGCGGATCGGCACCATCGTCCACGAGCTGTACCACGCGTCGAACCGCTTCGACGGCACCCTGCACCGCGGCCGCCGGCACTCGCGCTTCCCGCGCGCCCGCTACAACCGCAAGATCCGCACCCTGCTCCGCGCCTACCTGGCGCAGGCGCCGGAGGAGGTGGTCGCGCCGTTTGCCCACCAAGGAGTGGTGCGCGCGCGGATGTGGCTCGAGCGGCCCGGGTCGTTCCGCGCCGGCGAGTACTCGGGGCGCCGGCTCTACACCGAGAAGCAGCTCTTCTACGGGCTGGTCCGGATGCGCTCCGGCGCGCGCCGCCGCGGCCAGGCGGCGGGCTAGCCGGGCGCGGGCGTCCCGGGCGCGTCGGCGCCGGGCGCGTGCAGCGTCTCGCCGTGCGCGTCCATGGTCACCACCGCCGGGAAGTCCTCCACCTCGGCGAGCCAGATGGCCTCGGTGACGCCCAGGGCGTCGAGCCGGGCCACGTCCAGCACCCGGGTCACGTGGCGCGCCAGCGACACGGCCAGGCCGCCGGCGGCGTGCAGGTACACGGCGCCGTGCGCGCGGAGCGCCTCGAGCGTGCGCGGGCCCATGCCGCCCTTCCCGAGCACGCCGCGGAGCCCGTAGCGGGCGATCACCTCCGCCTCCCAGGGCTCGTGGCGGCCGGAGGCGCTCGGCCCGGCCGCCACGAAGCGCCAGCCGCCGCCGGGCGCGCGCGCGACCACCGGCCCGCAGTGGTAGAGCACCGCGCCCTCGGTCCAGCGCCGGACCTGCGGGTCCTCGTGCGCCGCGAGGTAGCGGTGCGCCGCCTCGCGCCCGGTGACGATCCGGCCGCGGAGGAGCACCTCGTCGCCGGCGGCGAGCCCGCGCACGTCCTCCGGCCGGGCCGGCAGCGTGAGCGTCTTGGGCATCCGGGCTCCCTTCACCGTCGGTCCGCCATCCGGGCCGGGGCGGCTTCCATAACGCCCGGCGTCGCGCCGGGCCCTTGCCGTCCGGCGCGGCGGGGCGGTATCTCCAAGCGGGGCATCGCCGCGCCGCACCCCTTCCTTCAACGTGGCGACGCCGGCGGACCGGGGCGAGGGCGCCCCGGGACCCCGCACGAGAGGGTCGCTTGAGACGCGAGATCCGCCTGCCGCTCACTGCCTCCGGTCGCCTCGACCGGGCGCTCGCCGACGCGCTCGGCCTGGGCCGCGCCGCGGTGAAGCGCGCCTTCGCGCTGGGCGAGGTCCGCGTCCGGGGCCGCCGCGCCCGCGCGTCGGACCCGGCCGCTCCGGGCGCGCTGGTGGAGCTCGACGTGGAGCTGCCGGCCGGGCCCCCGGAGCCCGAGCCGGACGCGCCGCTCGCGGTGCTGCTGGAGCGGCCGCGCTACCTCGTGGTGGACAAGCCGGCCGGCGTGGCGGTCCACCCGCTCGCGCCGGGCGAGGGCGGCACGCTCGCGAACGCGGTGGCGGCGCGCCACCCCGAGTGCGCCGAGGCGTCGCCGGAGCCGCGCGAGGGCGGGGCGGTGCAGCGGCTCGACCTCGAGACGAGCGGCTGCGTGCTGTTCGCGCGGGATCCGGAGGCCTGGGAGGCGCTGCACGGGCAGCTCGGCGCGCACACGGTGGACAAGGTCTACCTGGCCCTGGCGGTGGGGCGGGTGCCGGCGGGCGGGGTCTGCTCGGTCCCGCTCGCGCAGCGCGGGGGCCGGGTGGTGCCGGCGCCCGACGCCGAGGCCGAGGAGCGGCTCCGGGCCCGCGGCCTGCGCCCGCGGCCGGCCGAGACCCACTACGAGCCGGAGCGGCGCTTCGCGGGGCACACGCTGCTGCGCGTCCGCATCGTCACCGGCGTGATGCACCAGATCCGCGCGCACCTGGCGCTGCTCGGCCACCCGGTGGCCGGCGACGCGCTGTACGGGGGCGCCGCGGCCGAGCTGGCGGGGCTCGAGCGGCAGTTCCTGCACGCCTGGCGGCTCGCGTTCGACGACCCGGACGGCGGCGCGCGGGTGGCGGTGGAGAGCCCGCTGCCGCCCGAGCTCGAGGCGGTGCTGGCGCGGCTGCCGCCGGCGCGCTGACCGGCGGCGCGCCGGGCCCAAAAACGAGAGGGGCCGGCGCGGTGCCGGCCCCTCCGAACCTCCAGACCTCGCGCGCCCTACTGCTGCTCGGGCGCCGCCGCACCGGTGAGCGGCGGGTCGGTCATCATGCCGATCGTGTTCACGCCCGCGCCGTGGGCGGCGTCGAGCACCTTCACGGCCTGCTCGTAGCGGACGGAGTCCTCGGCGTTGAAGAACATCACCTTGGACGGGCGCCCGTCGTAGGCGACGTGCAGCCGCTGCATCGCGTCGTTGATCGTCATCTCCTGCTTGTTCAGGAGGACGTTGCCGTTGCCGAGCGCGGTGAGGACCGTCTGGTCCGGCGGCACCGAGTCGGGCGGGACCGGCTGCATCTCCGGCTGGTACTCCGGGACGCGGATGAACTTCTGCTTCTCCGCGAGCGGCGTGAGCACCATGAAGATGATCAGGAGCACGAGCACCACGTCGATGAGCGGCGTGACGTTGATGTCTGTGACGGGTCGCTTGGACCCGAGCCCCATCGCCATGGCTACTTCTCCTTGTCCTTGATCTGGGACGCGGCGAGGGAGACGCCCATGAGGTGGGTCTTCGAGATCTCGAAGATCATCTCGCGGATCGTCTTGTACTGAACGTCACGATCGCCCTTCACCAGCACCGGCGCGCCGGGCTGCATCTGCATGGCGATGGTGAGCATCTGGGAGAGGTCCGCCTTCTGGACCTCCTCCTTGTCGATCCAGATCTTCCCGTCCTTCGTCACCGACACGAGGATCGGGTCACCGCCCTGCTTCAGCGCCGAGACGTGCTTCGCGTCCGGGAGGACGACCGGCTTGCCGCGCTGGAGCATCGGGGTGATGACCATGAAGATGATGAGGAGCACCAGCACGACGTCGACGAGCGGCGTCACGTTGATCTCGCTCTTCACCCCCTTGCCGCCAACGTCCATGGACATCGGTCAGGTCTCCTTCGCGGGCCTCGGGGGAGCGCTACTTCGCCTCGCCGCGGCCTTCCTTCATGAAGAAGTCCATCAGCTCGGTGGCCGAGTCGGTGATGTCCACCTGCATGTCCTCGACGCGGTTGGTGAGGTAGTTGAACATCATCACCGCGGGGATGGCGACGAGGAGGCCGAACGCGGTCGTCACGAGCGCCTCCGCGATGCCGGCGGACACCGAGCCGAGGCCGCCGGAGCCGGTGGCGGCCATCGCCTGGAACGCCGTGATGATGCCGGCCACGGTGCCGAGGAGGCCGACGAACGGCGCGGTCGAGCCGACGGTGGCGAGCGCGCCCAGGCCGCGGCGGAGGTCGTTCACGGTGCGGAGCGAGCTGCGCTCCACCGCGCGGTTCACGGCCGCGATCACGTCGAAGTTGCCGACGTCGCGCGGGCCGTGCGTCTTCAGCGCCTCGACGCCGTGGCTGTACTCCTCGATGGCGAGCCCGAGCACCTTGGGCAGGTGGCCGCGCTTCAGCTTGCGGGAGAGCTCGACCGCCTCGCCGAACTTCGCGGCGGGGAGCAGGTCGCGCAGCGCGGCGGCGAACTGCCGGGAGGCCTTCTGCGCGCGGGCGAAGGTCACGAGGCGCTCGGCCATCACGCCGAGCGAGTAGATGCTCATCACCGCCAGGACGCCCGCGATGAACTTCGCGAACGGGCCCATCGTCTTCCACATGTGCAGGAGGTCGAACGAGACCTCGGGGGTGGCCTGGGCCGCGGCCAGCTGCTGGAGCGTCTGGATCACCTGAAGCGACATGAAACTCTCCTTGGAGGCAGAAGGACTCGGGACGGAAGAGGCGTGCTGCGGATCAGCTGCCGGCGAACCGGAGCGGGAGGATCACCCAGATGGCGGTGGGGCGGCCCTGCGCGTCGGCGCCGGGGATCCACTTGCACGACTGCACCGCGTTCCAGATGGCGTCGGCGATGCGCTTGTCGGGGACGGCCGTCATCACCTCGAACCGGGAGGGCTGACCGTCCCGGCCGATCGCGAACTTCACGGTGATCGGGCCGGAGATGAAGCCGGCCAGCTGGGGCGGGAGCCGCACCGACTCCCTGACGCAGTTCGGCTGGGCCGCCTGCGGCTTCTTGTAGCCCGCGGTCGCGTAGGCCGGCGCGTCCTCGATCTGGTTCTGCTGCGGGGCGGCGCCGACGACGCCGCCGACCACGCCCTCGCCCGCCGCCGCGTCGCCGTAGTCGTACTCCGGCTCGGGCGGCTCGTTCGGATCGGGCGGCTTCATCTCCGCCTGGACGTCCTTCGGCTGCAGGAGCGCGGTGGGCGGGGGCGGCTTGGGGAGATCGGTGCGCGGCTTCTCGTCCGGCGGCCGCTTCCGGGCGGCCGGCGGGGGAGGCGCCGGCGGGGGAGGCGGGGGCGGGGGAGCCGCCTTGACGAACTTCACGTCCACCACCGGCTCGTCGACGATCTTCGCCTTGATGGCGGCCGACGCCGTGATGATCGCGAACACGAGAAGGATCTGGAAGACGGTCGACCCGAAGACGTAGCCGGCCCGCTTCGCAGCGTTCTTCCCGCCCTCTTGCTTGGTGACCTCGTCGAACACGTTCCGCTCGCTGGTATTGACGGGAGAATCGGCTGGGAAAAGAAGCACCGCTACCTAGTCGTCCTCCAAGCCCTTGTCAATACTTGTCCATCGGCGCCTCGGGAGGGGGGACGGCGGCGCCCGGGGCGCCGGGATCCCGATCTAAAGGATGGGGTTCGACGGTGGGTGCGGGATTGCGCCCGGCGGATCCCAATCGTGCCCGTTTCCGCGCCACCCGCCTGCGTCTTTCCGGTGCAACGCGCGAATTGACGCAGGTCGTCGCGATATCGCTCGCCGCGAAGGCGATCCCCGGTCGCCGGCGTCCGAAAAGTCCCGTATCCGTGGGGTGTTGCGCCCCCGGCGGGGCGCGCACGACACGACCTTATAACAACCGCCGCTTGCTTGACATTCCTCACAGCGGAAGCCTAGAACCATCAACCAATTGACCCGTCGGTCGGTCATCCGAGCGGAGTCCCTCCGCCCGGAGGTCAGACCGTCAGGTGCGGCTGAGTGCTCTCTCCCTGGAGGAAGTCATGAGGAAGAAGTTGCTGCGCCTCCTGCGGATCGCGCCGCTCGCGCTGTTGTTCGCGGGAGTCGCGTTCGCCCAAACGACCGGCACGATCATCGGTGTGGTGACCGATGCGTCGACCGGTAAGCCCGTCGCAGGTGCCGTCATCGTCGCGCGGAGCCCGAATCTCCAGGGTGAGCAGACGGCGGTCACCGACGCGAACGGCAACTATCGCATCACCCTTCTCCCCCCTGGCGCGTACTCCCTGGCGGTCCAGCTCGAGGGCTTCAAGCCCGCCGAGCGGTCGGACATCACGATGCGCGCGGACAAGACCATCCGCGCGAACATCGCGGTGGTCCCCGAGGCCGTGCAGATGGAGGAGCAGGTCGTCCGGACGGGCGCCGCTCCCGTGGTGAACATCGGCGCCGCCGAGAGCGGCGCGGTGGTCTCCCGCGAGTTCATGGCGAACATCCCGGTGGGCCGCTCGGTCGAGAACGTCGCGACCGTGGTCCCGACGGCGCAGGCCGACACCTACGGTGTCAGCTTCGCCGGCGCCCAGTCGCCCGAGAACTCGTACATCGTGGACGGCCTCAACGTGACCGACCCGGTGTACGGCACGTTCGCCGGCAACCCGAACTCCCAGACGCTCACGCCGACCCTGCAGAACAACTTCGTGCAGGAGATCGACGTCAAGACCGGCGGCTTCCAGCCGGAGTACGGCCGGACCACGGGCGGCGTGCTGAACGTCGTCACCCGCAGCGGCTCGAACGAGTACCACGGGTCGGTGTTCACCGACTTCACCCCGCGCATGCTGATCGACCCGACCGGCAAGGTCGCCGGCACCAACGGTGAGGCGATCGGCTGGCGCCGCAAGCCCGACGAGGGCGCCTACGACCTCGACTTCGGCTTCGAGGTCGGCGGCCCGATCATGAAGGACAAGCTGTGGTTCTACGCCGGCTTCGCGCCGATCGTGACCCGCACCTACACCGAGCGCTTCCTGCAGATGAACCGCGTGGACGGTGACGGCAACCCGGTCTTCGACGGGTCCACCGGCCTCCAGGTGCAGGATCGCGTCGCCGGGACCGACCAGGTCTACCGCTCCGGCCGCACCACCTACCAGTACGTCGGCAAGCTGACCTACCTGCTCGACGAGAACAACAACCTGACGCTGTCCGCCGTCGGCATGCCGACCAGCGCGACCAGCATCTCGATGGCCGGCAGCCCCAGCCGCCGCACCTTCGACGAGACGGGCAACACGTTCGACGGCAGCCTGCGCTACGCCGGCAAGTTCCTCGACAAGCGGCTCATCGTCGAGGCGCAGGCGGGCTGGCACTACAACAGCAGCGCCCCCAAGGACAAGACGCAGGCCGGCGTCGATCAGCTCAACACGCCGACCCTGCAGTTCCGCTTCCGCACGCCGGTCACGAACTTCGAGGCGCTGCCGGAGTGCGTCAACGATCCGGGCGGCGCGTTCACCGCGAACGACCGCTGCGGCGTCAACCTCTACAACATCGGCGGCCTCGGCTACCTGAGCGACGCGACCTCGAACCGCCTCGCCACCCGCGTGTCGGCGTCGTACCTGTCCGAGCTCCTCGGCTCGCACAACACCAAGGTCGGCGTGGACTTCGAGCGCTCCACGTTCGCGCAGGACAAGCGCTACGCCGGCGGCTACTACTACGCCACCACCGGCAACGGCCTCATCTACACGCGCCGCGGCTACGGCTACGTCAGCACGCCCACCGTCGATCCGAACGACCCGAACTACGGCCGCGTCCCGACGTCCCGCACCACGGTGGCGGGCACGGACGTGGTCCCGGACAACGTGGTCTTCGCCACCCGCGTGCAGAACACCGCCGGCACGAACAGCACGTCCGTCTTCGCGCAGGACAGCTGGCAGCTGCCGCAGAACGTGACCCTGAACTACGGCGTCCGCTGGGAGGGGCAGTCGCTGAACAACATCAGCAACCCCTCGTCCAACGGCTTCACGATCAACAACAGCTGGGCGCCCCGCGTGCAGGCCATCTGGGACTTCACCGGCAGCGGCCGCGGCAAGGTGGCCGGTAGCTGGGGCCGCTTCTTCTACGCCATGCCCCTCGACCTCGGCGACCGCACCTTCGGCGCGGAGCGCTCGCTGGTCTACTACATGCCGACGAGCGCGCAGGGCGGCGCCCCCGGCTGCGCCATCCCCGGCAACGCGACCCGCGGCGGCATGTCGAACCCGGCCGACCAGTCGCTCGTGAACTACGACACCCGCCAGCTCAGCCCGTCCGCCTGTGGCGTGACGAACTGGGGCGGCAACTTCGGGACGGGCGGCGCCGACGGCACCAACCGCTCCTACCTGTTCGCCACCTCCGGCACGGCGGCCTCGCCGGTGTCGCCGGACATCTCCCAGGCCTACGTCGATCAGTTCGGCGGCCAGATCGAGTACGAGGTGCTGTCCGACCTGTCCGTCGGCGTCGAGTACGCCGGCCGCCGCCAGGGCGACATCATCGAGGACATGTCCCCGAACGACGGTGAGGGCTACTACATCGGCAACCCGACCAAGGGCGGCGAGTTCGTGGGCTCCGACGGCGTGACGTACAACCCGTCGGCCCCGACGGCGACCGACACGGCCACCGGCCGGCTCATGGTCATCCCGTTCCCGAAGCCGGAGCGCAGCTACGACGGCGTCACGCTGTCCGTCCGCAAGAACTTCTCGCGCGGCTGGCAGGCGTCGGCGTCCTACACGTACTCGGTGCTCCGCGGCAACTACGCGGGTCCGTACCGCCCCGAGGACGACCAGCTCGACCCGGGCATCACCTCCCAGTACGACATCCCGTCGATCATGACGAACCAGAAGGGCTACCTGTACGGAGACCGTCCGCACCAGATCAAGCTCTTCGGGTCGTACACCTGGGCCGCGTCGCCGCGCTTCAGCCTCACCGGCGGCGCCGCGTACACCGGCCAGTCCGGCAACCCGGTCAGCGCGCTGGCCGGCTACAACGACCTGTACGACGTCTCCCAGACGTTCGTCGTGCCCCGCGGCATGGCGGGCCGGTCGCCCTGGACCAACAAGGTGGACCTCCGCGGCGCGCTCGAGTACGTCATCAAGCCGCCGTACGCGCTGAAGTTCACGGTGGACGTGTTCAACGTGTTCAACAGCGAGGAGACCGTCCTCATCGACCAGGACTACACGTACGACATGACGCAGCCGATCAGCGGCGCGAAGTGCTCGAACAAGTCCTCGGTGGGCAAGGCCAACCCGGTGCAGGCGCTCCAGTCGGCCTGCCCCGACCTCAAGTACCTCAAGACGATCGACGGGCGTAACGTGACCGTCAATCCGAACTGGGGTCGGCCGGCCTCCGGCACGGCGTCCTTCATGATGCCGCTGTCGCTGCGCCTCGGCCTGTCGCTCAGCTTCTAGCGTGAGCCAAGGAGAGACCAACATGAAGACGCTGACCAAGCTCGCGTTGACGCTGATCGCGGTCGCCGGCCTGCAGGCCTGCGATCCGTACGAGGACGAGAACAAGGGCACGCCGTCGGTGGTGAACGTCATCGCCACGGACGGCGGCGCGGCGGTCGAGGGCACGAACACGGGGACGAGCTGGACCGTGTCGTCGCCGTCTTCCACCGTCATCTTCGTGAAGACGAACCCGGGCAAGCTGCTCGATGGCGCCTCGATCCAGTCGAGCCCCACCGACTGCACGCCGGCCGGCGGCTGGCTGTCCGTCAACGGCGCCGGCCCCGGCAACTGGATGTCCTGCTACTACCCGCAGTCCCCGGCCTCGTTCGAGGGCGCCTCGGTCGTGCTGTACCCGGGCCCCTCGATCTCGGACGTGGACTCGTGGTTCAGCCTCACCGAGCTCGCCGCCGGCATCTACAACCTCGCCGGCACGGTCTCGGACAAGCAGGGGCACCCGCTCGCCATCGACGTGAACGTCTTCGTGAACGACCTCGCGGCCGCGCAGTCCGACACCGCGGGCACGGAGATCACGGTCGACTTCAGCGACGCCGGCGACAACATGACCAACGTGCAGCTCTGGGAGGCGCCGGACGTGAGCGGCGCGCCCGGGACCTTCGCCGCGGTCGCGACGACGTCGCCGTACGTCAAGACCGGCGTCGCGGTGGGCGCCACCTACTGGTACAAGGTGACCGCCGACACGGCCGGCTTCCCCACCACCGCCGCCAGCTTCGAGACGGCCCCGGTGAGCGTCACGACGGAAGCGCCGTAGCCTCGTCGAAAGCCTGAAGCACCCGGGGAGCCGGCATCCGTGCCGGCTCCCCTTTTTCATGCCCGCTGGTCCGCGCTCGCACGTCCTCGGCGCGCCGCCACGCCCGGCGGGGCCCGGAGACGGCGAGGCCCCGGCCCGCGAACGCGGACCGGGGCCCCGAGATGCCGATGCCGGAAGGCGGGAGCTACTTCTGCAGGCCGGCCGCCTTGGCGACCTCCTCGGCCAGGTTCTCCTGCTTCTTCTCCAGGCCCTCGCCCAGCACGAAGCGGGCGAAGCGGCGGATCTGGATGTTCTCGCCGATCTTCGCGACGGCGTCGGTGAGCACGTCCTGGATCTTCTTCTTGTCGTCCTTCACCCAGGCCTGCTCCATGAGGCAGAACTCCGAGTAGAACTTCTCCACCTTGCCGGTGGCGATCTTCTCGAGGATGGCCTCGGGCTTCTTCTGCTCGCGGGCCTGCGCCTTCGCAATCTCCAGCTCCTTGGCGACGACGTCGGCGGGGACCTCCTCGCGGCGGACCCAGCGCGGCGAGGCGGCCGCGATCTGCATGGCGATCTCCTTCACCAGGCCCTGGAAGCCCTCGGTGCGCGCCACGAAGTCGGTCTCGCAGTTCACCTCCACCAGGACGCCGATCTTGCCGCCCATGTGGATGTAGCTGGCGACGGCGCCCTCGGTGGCGGCGCGGCCGGTCTTCTTGGCCGCGGCGGAGAGCCCCTTCTTCCGGAGGACCTCCTCGGCCTTGGCGAGGTCGCCGCCCGCCTCGGTGAGGGCCTTCTTGCAGTCCATCATCCCGGCCCCGGTCTTCTCCCGGAGCTCCTGCACCATCTTCGCGCTGATCTCGGCCACGAACCGTCTCCTGTCTGTGCTCTGTCTGTGCGGAAAAGGATGGGGGCGGGCCTGGTGGGCCCGCCCCCGGGAAGCGAAGTCACCCCGCGCGGCGCGCGGGGCGGGGGCGGCTACTCCTTCGCCGGAGCGGCCTCGGGCGCGGCCGGGGCGACCTCGCCCTTGCGCACCACCTCGACGTTGGCGCTGGCGGCGGCGCGGTCCTCGCGCGGCTCGCGGCGCTCACGCGGCCCGCCGCGGCGGTCGCGGCGATCGCGGCGATCCTTGTGCCCGCGCTCGCTGGCCGCGTCGCGGTCCTCCTGCTCGCGGCGCTCGTCGTGGCCGCCGTGCTCGGCCACCCAGGCCGAGTAGCGGCCCTTGCCCTCGATGCAGGCCTCCGCGACCTTGCCGGTGAACAGGCGGATCGAGCGGATCGCGTCGTCGTTGCCCGGGATCACGTAGTCGATCCCCTCGGGGTCGCAGTTGGTGTCCACCACCGCGACCACCGGGATGCCGAGGCGGTTCGCCTCGTGCACCGCGATGTGCTCCTTCTTCGTGTCGATCACGAAGAGCGCGGCCGGCAGGCGGGACAGCTCCTTGATGCCGCCGAGGTTCTTCTCCAGCTTCTCGCGCTCGCGCTCGAGCTGGGCGACCTCCTTCTTCGGGAGCCGCTCGTAGGTGCCGTCGGCCGCCATCTTCTCGATGGTCTTCAGCCGGTCGATGCCCTGCTTCACGGTCTTGAAGTTGGTCAGCGTGCCGCCCAGCCAGCGGTTCGTGACGAAGAACTGGCCGGAGCGGGAGGCCTCCTCGCGGATGGCGTCCTGCGCCTGCTTCTTCGTGCCGACGAACAGCACCGAGCCGCCCTTCGCGACCGCGTCGGACACGAAGCGGAGCGCGTTGCGGGCCAGGCCGACCGTCTTCTGCAGGTCGATGATGTAGATGCCGTTGCGCGCGCCGAAGATGAACGGCTTCATCTTCGGGTTCCAGCGCTTGGTCTGGTGGCCGAAGTGGACGCCGGCCTCCAGCAGCGCCTTCATGGTGATGGCGGTCCCGCCCTGGCTGAGCGCGGCGGCCATCGTGTCGGGCGCGGGGGTGGCCGCCTCGGGGGCGGCCGGGGGCGGCACGGCGGCCGCGGGCTGCTGCTGCGTCTCCTGCGTTTCCATGGTCTTCTCCGGTTGTTCCGCCACCCCGCCTGGAGCGGCGCGCCGTACGCCCGCCGGACGCCGTGCGGGCCGTCTCGACGGAGCACCGGAGCGCGCCGATGCGGAGGGGTGTGTGAATTTGCTGCGTTTCGCCCTCGCGGGCGCCCGACGCCAACCCAGGCGACGGGGAGCGGTCATCTAACACAGAGCGGGGCCTGATTCAAGCTCGGCACGGTCCATGCCGGGCGGGCGCTCGGCCCCGAAAAGCGCGGTCAGGACGGGAGCTTGCAGCCGGTCACCGCCGCGGCGCCGGCCCGGCGGGCCGCTTCCACCAGGTGAGCTCGATCCGCGCGCCGTCGTAGCCGCGCCAGGCGATCGGGCGCGACGGCCGGCCGGGGCAGGGATGGCGGGCGATCCGGGCGCCGAACGCGATCGCGGCCCCGCCGCAGTCCGGGCAGGAGAAGCGGGCCCGCAGCTCGGCCCGCTCCGCCTCCGAGAAGGGGGCGTCCGGCTCCTCCGCGGGCGCCGGGGCGGTCCCCGGCGTCGCGGCCGGGACGGGGGTCCGGAGGGCGGGACCGAGCAGCCCGCGCGCGCGGTACGCCTCCAACTCCGCGATCTCCGCCGCCTCCCCGCCGAGCGCCCGGTCCGCGTCGGCGCGGGCGCCCGCCGCGCAGGCCGGGCAGGCCGGGAAGCCCAGCGAGCGCACCGGGACGATGGCCACCGCGCCGTCCGGCTCCGCCCGCTCCCACTCCTCCCGCGCGTCGATCTCCACCGCCGGCACGCCCGCAGCGGCGAGCGCCGCCTCCTTCTCCGCCTCGACGGCGTGCGTGACCAGGACCTCGATGGCGAGCGCCGGGCTCCCGGCGCGCAGCACCAGCACGTCGGCGCGCAGCGGCCCGACGGCGCCCTCCGCCGCGGCGGCGTCGCCCTCGGCGGCGAGGTCGCGGGGCGCGAGGCGGCGGCACGAAGGGCAGCGCGCCAGCACGGTGACGGTGCGCCGCCGCTCGAAGGCGTCGGCGCAGAGCGCGAGCAGCCGCTCCTTGGCGTCGAGGTGGAGCGCCGTCTCCGGCGCGGTGAGCGGGCAGGCGGAGCCGGGCGCGTGCGCGAAGTGGCGCGCCCGCACGCGCCCGAGGTGCGGGACGAGCGGCTCGCCGCAGCCGAGGCAGGTGAACGGGGCCAGCCGGCGCCGGTCGGCCGGGTCGAGCCGGCCGGCGTTCACCTTGCGGCCGTCGCGATCGAGCGCCCAGGCGAGCAGCACGTCCCCCCGCGCGCCGGCGCGCACCGGGGCGCGCACCTTGCCGGCCGCGGCGGCCGGGTGGCCGGGGCGCATGCGAGCGGGGGCGGGGCGGCGGCGCGGCACGGACCGAGAACCTAGCCGAGAACCCGGCGCGGATCCCCTCCCGGGCTCCTGCGGGCGCCGCGCCTGCGCGGTAGGGATGGCGCGGCGGCGCGCCCCGCGCCGGACGGTTCACGGAGGGAGAAAGCCATGGCACTCGAGGTCGGCAAGAAGGCGCCGGACTTCGCGCTGCCCGACGAGGACGGGAACGTGGTGAAGCTCTCGTCGTTCAAGGGCAAGCGCGTGGTGGTGTTCTTCTACCCCAAGGCCAACACGTCGGGTTGAACGCAGGAGGCCAGCGACTTCCGGGACGAAGTCGACGCGTTCACCAAGCAGAAGGTCGCGGTGGTGGGCATCTCCAAGGACGCGCCCGCCGCGCAGAAGAAGTGGAAGGAGAAGCTCGGGCTGCCGTTCCCGCTCCTCTCCGACGCCGACACGGCCGTGCAGCAGGCCTGGGGCGTCTGGAAGGAGAAGAACATGTACGGCAAGAAGGTGATGGGGACCGAGCGGACCACCGTCGTGATCGGGCCGGACGGCAAGGTCGAGAAGGTGTTCCCGAAGGTCAAGGTGGACGGGCACGTGGCCAGCGTGCTCGAGAGCCTGTAGATTCCGCGGCGCCCGCCCGGCCTCCCTCCCGCGCGCGGGAGGGAGGCGCCCGCGGGCGCACGCCATGACCCGGAAGCCCCACCCCCAGCGCCCGCCGCGCAACGACCTCGTGGACGCCCTGGTGCTCGAGGTGCACGGCCTCGTGCACGACCAGGGCTGGCTGGCCGACCGGGCGCTGGAGCGCGTGCTCCGGCGCGAGCGCGCGCTGTGGGCGAACGAGCGCCGCGCGGTGGCCGAGGCGGTCTACGGGATCCTGCGCTCGCAGGGGCAGCTCGACTTCCTGCTCGGCGGCAGCCCGGCGCTCGCCACCCGCTACGCCGCCTGGCTGGTCCGGGCGGCCGGGGTGGGGCCGGCCCAGGCCGCGGCGCGGCTCGGCGCGGCGCCCCGCGCGCTCGCGGGGCTCGCCGAGGCCGACGCGCGCATCGCCGCCATCCCGGACCCGCTGGACCGCTTCGCGGTGGAGGCCTCGCTCCCGCGCTGGATCGCCGAGCGGCTGGTGTCGGAGCTGGGCGAGGCCGAGGCGCGCGCGCTCGCGGCCGTGCTGAACCGGCGGGCCCCGCTCACCGTCCGCGCGAACGCGCTCGCCGGCGACCGGGAGGCGCTCCGGGCGGCGCTCGCCGCCGAGGGCGTGCCCGCGGAGCCGACCCGGTTCTCGCCGTGGGGGCTCACCCTGGACGGCCACCAGAACGCGTTCGCGCTGGAGGCGTTCCGCACCGGCGGGTTCGAGATCCAGGACGAGGGCAGCCAGCTCATCGCGCTCGCCTGCGGCGCGCGGCCGGGCCAGGTGGTGGTGGACGCGTGCGCCGGCGCGGGCGGCAAGTCGCTCGCGCTCGCCGCCGAGATGCACAACAAGGGCTCGCTCCACGCGCTCGACAGCGACGCCGGCCGGCTCGAGGACGCGCGCCGCCGCGCCCGCCGCGCCCACGTGCACAACCTCCGCACCCGCGTCGTCCCGGCCGGCCCCGAGGCGGCGGAGGCCGTGGCCGACCTCGCCGGCAAGGCCGACGTGGTGCTGGTGGACGCCCCCTGCAGCGGCCTCGGCACGCTGCGCCGCAAGCCCGACGCGCGCTGGCGGCTCCAGCCCGGCGATCCGGAGCGCTTCGCCGCGATCCAGCGGGAGCTGCTGGGCCGGTTCGCGCGCCTGGCCCGGCCCGGCGGGCGGATCGTGTACGCCACCTGCGCCATGGGCCGCACCGAGAACGACGAGGTGGCCGACTTCGCCGAGCGCGAGCTCGGGCTCGCGCCCGCGCCGCTCGCGCCGTTCCTGGGCGCGGAGCGGGCCCGCGCGCTCGGCGCGTCGGAGAGCCGCTGCGCGCTGTACCCGCACCGCCACGGGACCGACGGCTTCTTCTTCGCCGCGTTCAAGAAGGTCTGACGGGGCTGCGCCCCGGCTCCGCTCGCTGGCCGTTTGCCGTCGGCCCGCTATCATCCCGCGCATGCCCGAGCTCCCCGAGGTCGAGATCGCGGCGCGGAACCTCCGGCGCTGGGCCGAGGGCCGCCGCGTCGTGGAGGTCGGCTGGGATCCGCGGGCGCGCCGGATCTTCCGCCCGGCGACGCCGGCCGCGTTCGCCCGCACGCTCGAGGGCGCCCGGTTCGCCGGCATCCGGCGGATCGGCAAGCACCTGCTCGTCTCGCTCGAGCGCGGGGGCGCGCCGGTCGGGCTGCTCTCGCACCTGGGCATGACCGGCAAGTGGGTGCTGCGCGGCGCGGGCGATCCGGCGCCGCGCCACGCGCGGGCCTGGCTGCGCCTCGAGGGCGACGGGGTGCTGCACTTCCAGGACTCGCGCCTGTTCGGGCGGCTGCGGACCGTGCCCGGCGCGCGGTTCGAGGACGTGCCGGAGGTCGCGGCGCTCGGGCCGGATCCGCTGGAGCACGGCATCGAGCCGGCCGCGCTGGCCGGCGCGCTCGCGGCGAGCCGCCTGCCGGTGAAGGTGAAGCTCCTCGACCAGCGGATCCTGCCCGGCGTGGGGAACATCCACGCGAGCGAGGCGTGCTTCCGGGCGCGCCTCGACCCCCGGCGGCCGTCGCGCGCGCTGTCGCGCGCCGAGGCGAAGGCGCTCGCCGCGGCCATCCTGGCCTCCTTCCGCATGACGCTCGACGCGGAGGACGGGCCGGAGATCACCTACGTCGAGGAGCCCGGGGCGGAGAACCCGTTCCTCGTCTACGCGCGCGAGGGCGAGCCATGCCCGCGCTGCCGGCGGGCGGGCCGGACCTCGCCCATCCGGCGCGTGGTGCAGGCGCAGCGCTCCACCTTCTTCTGCCCCCGGTGCCAGCGGTAGACTGCGGGCGATGCGCCCCGAGGACCTCGCCCGCCTGTCCGTCGCCGAGCTGCGCGCCCGGCTGCTCGATCGCGGCGAGGCGCTGGGCGACGCGTGCGAGGCGGCGCTCGAGGCCGATCCGCGCGCCGGCGCCCGCGAGGTGCTGCGGCTCGTGCGCAAGCGGCGGCGCGAGAACCGGGCCGAGGGCCAGCGCCTCCGTCACCTGCTCCGCTACGAGGGCGAGCTCTGGGAGCGCGGCCTCGTGCACGTGGCCGGGGTGGACGAGGCCGGGATGGCGCCGCTGGCCGGGCCGGTGGTGGCGGGCGCGTGCGTGCTCCCGCGCGACTACCGGCCGCGCGGCATCGACGACTCGAAGCAGCTCGACCGCGCCGAGCGCGAGCGGCTGGCCGAGGACATCAAGCGGAACGCCGTCTGCTGGGCGGTGGCGCGGGCCGAGGTGGAGGAGATCGACCGGCTGAACGTCTACTGGGCGGGCATGCTGGCCTTGCGCCGCGCGGTGGACGGGCTGGCGGTGCGGCCGGAGCACCTGCTGGTGGACGCGCGCAAGCTGCCCGACCTGCCGTTCCCGCAGACGCCCATCGTGCACGGCGACGCGCTCTCGCTCACCATCGCCGCGGCCAGCATCCTCGCGAAGACCGCGCGCGACGCGCTCATGGCGGAGCTGGACCTCGTCCACCCGGGGTACGGGTTCGCGCGGCACAAGGGCTACCCCACCGCCGAGCACTTCGACGCGCTCGGCCGGCTGGGCGCCTGCCCCATCCACCGGCGGTCGTTCGCGCCGGTGCGCGTGGCGCTCGGCCTCGAGCCGGCGCAGGGCGACCTGTTCGCGCTCGCGGAGGCGGCGGTCGCGGAGGACGACTGACGGTGGGGGGCGCGCGGCCACCCGTGTGTCGCGTGGATCTGCATTTGACGTAACCGCGGGTAATCGCTAGAACCAGCCCCGAGGACGAGCCCGACGGTGCCGGCGCGCTTCCCTCCGACCCGGGATTTCCCCCGGCGAGGGCGCCCCCCGATCCGGCGAACGCATGCACGAGCCATCCACGAAGAACGACCTTTTCCGTCCGGCGTACCCCGCAGAAGACCTCGAAGAGAACCGAGACCGCCGCCCGCCACCGGGCCTGGCGCTCGATCCCCCCGAAGCGCCGCCTCCGGAGCACCCGCCCGAGATCCCCGTCGATCGCCTCGACGGCGACGCGCTGAAGGTGATCGCGCGGTTGCGGCACATGCACCACCAGGCGTACCTGGTGGGCGGCTGCGTCCGCGACCTGCTGCTCGGCGCGACGCCCAAGGACTTCGACGTCGCGACCGACGCCCACCCCGGCGAGGTCCGCGCCATCTTCCGCAACTGCCGCCTCATCGGCCGCCGCTTCCGCCTGGCGCACGTGTACTTCCGCGCCGGCAAGGTCATCGAGGTCGCCACCTTCCGGAAGAACCCGACCGACGTCGCCGAGGACGTGGGCGAGGGCGAGGGCGACCTGCTCATCACCCGCGACAACGTGTTCGGCACGGCCGAGGAGGACTCGGTCCGCCGCGACTTCACCGTGAACGGCCTGTTCTACGACGTCGCCACCGGCGAGGTGATCGACTACGTGGGCGGGCGCGCCGACCTCGAGGCGCACCGGATCTCCACCATCGGCGATCCCGAGATCCGCATGCGCGAGGACCCGGTGCGGGCGCTGCGCGCGGTCCGGTTCGCCGCGCGGCTCGGGTTCACCATCGCCCCGGACACGTTCGAGGCGATGCGGCGGACGGCCGGCGAGCTGGCCCGCTGCGCGCCGGCGCGGGTGCTGGAGGAGACGTTCAAGCTGCTCCGCTGCGGCGGGTCGGCCCGCGCGTTCGAGCTCCTGCGCGCCTGCGGCGCCCTGCCGGTGATCCTGCCCGCGCTCGGCGCGGCGCTGGAGACCTGGGACGACGGGCGGCGCCGCGCGTTCTTCGCGCACCTCGCCGCGCTCGACCGGCTGGTCCGCTCCGGCGCGGAGGTCTCCGAGGCGGTGCTGCTCGGCGCGCTGCTCATGCACCTCGGCGCCGACGCGCCGCGCGCCGCCCGCCCGGACGCGGCGCGCCGGGACGAGGACGCCGGCGCCCCGCGCTGGGACGAGGCCGACGCGTTCCTCGCCTCGCTCGTGCAGACCGCCCGGCTCCCGCGCAAGGTGGCGGAGCGCATCCGGCTGGCGCTGCACGCGCAGCGGCAGCTCGAGGAGCCGGGCAAGCGCCGGCGGCGCCGCGGCCGCGGCCCGGCCGGCCAGACCTACTTCCAGGACGCGCTGCAGCTCCTCGAGATCCGCGTGCGCGCCACCGGCAGCGGGGGCGAGGCGCTGGAGCGCTGGGCGGCCGAGGCGCCGCACGCCCACCCGCCGGCGGAGCGCCCGGGCCGCGCCGGCCCGCGCGAGGACCGCCGCGACCACCGCCGCGAGGGCGCCGCGCCGCGCCGCCCCGACCGCGACGAGGGCGCCGTCCGCGAGGTGGTGATCCCGGCCGAGGCCGCCGAGGCCGCCGATGCCGCCGACGA
>NZ_BAZG01000070.1 GCF_000964525.1 Anaeromyxobacter sp. PSR-1 | reverse complement strand
CCCGCGCCGCGCCCGGCGCCGGCTAGCCCCCGAACAGCGCATCCCAGGGCGGACGCAGCACGTCCTCGCCGCCCTCCCCGACCCCGAGCACGCGGTCGGCCACCACGCCGATGCCCGCGCCGCCCGCGTCGAGCAGGAGCACGGTGCGCCCCTCCCCTCCGGCGCCGCCGTACAGCACGGCCAGGTCCACCACCGGGTGGAGCGCGCGGCCGTGGTAGAGCAGCCCGCGGTGCGACGGCGGGGTGAGCGGCACGGGCGCGAGCGCCGGCTCCTCCAGCACCTGCAGGAGCAGCGCGAGCGGGACCGCGTACTCCCGCCCCGCCCGCGCGAACCGCAGCTCGCGCTCGGCGGCGAGCCCGAGGTCGGGCGGCGGCTCGGCGGCGTCCAGCGCCGGCTCCAGCGGGGCGAAGCCGAGCGTCCCGACCGCCAGCTCCAGCGTCACCGCCCCGCCCATCACGATCGCGCCGGCGAACGGCGGGGGCTGCGGCAGCGGGGTGCGCGCGGGCAGCTGGAAGAACTCGGCCTCGGCGAGGTCCACGATCCCGTGCAGCGCCTCGACGCGCAGCGCCACGCGCGGGGGCCCCTCGGTGAGCAGCGCGAACGGGCACGGGCCGCCGGGCAGGCCCAGCACGGTGGAGACGAACGCCGCCGGCACCGCCTCGCCCCGGGCGATCACCTCGCCGGCCGCCTCGGGGACGGCGACGATCTCCCGGAGCTGCGACAGGCGCAGCGCCAGGCGCACACCGCCGGCCGAGAAGAGGAGCGCCTTGCGGTCCGAGGGGAGCGACACGGGCCATGATATACGACGATCCGCGATGGCCTACTCGGTCCTCCTCGTGGACGACGAGCGCTTCGCGCGCACCGTGTACTCGGACTACCTGCGCGCGGCGGGGTACGAGGTCGAGCTCGCGGAGGACGCCGAGGCGGCGCTCGCCCTCCTGCGCCAGCGGCGCTTCGACGTGCTCCTCACCGACGTGATCCTCCCGGGCTCGTCCGGCCTCGACCTGCTCTCGGCCGCGAAGCAGCTCGACCCGAACCTCGAGGTCACGGTCATCACCGCGCTCGACAAGGTGGACCCGGCGGTGCGCGCCATGAAGTCGGGCGCCTCGGACTACCTGGTGAAGCCGGTCACGCCGGAGCAGCTCCAGCTCGCCGTGCAGCGCTGCCTCGCCACCCGCGAGCTGCTCGCCGAGAACAAGGTGCTGCGCGCGCACCTCACGCTGTTCGAGACCGGCCAGCGCATCGCCGCCACGCTCGATCGCGACAAGCTCGTGCCGATGGCGCTCGCCTCGGTCGCGGCGGCGGCGCGCAGCGCGGTGGCGGTGCTGCTGGAGAAGGCGGCGGACGCGAGCTGGGTGCCCTCCGGCGCGCACGGGACCGATCACGCGGTGGCGGTCGAGCTGCTCGCCGCCTGCCGGGAGGAGCTCGAGGGGCTGGGCGCCGACCCGGTGGCGCGGGCCGAGCGGGCGCCGGGCGAGCTGGGGCCGTTCGGGCCGCGGGTGCTCCTGCTGCCGGTCACCGAGGAGGGCGCGCTGCTCGGGGCGGTGGCGGTGCACGCGCCCGGCCCGCTCGACCCGACCGGCGCCGAGGCGGTGGGCTACCTCTGCCGCAACCTGGGCCTGGCGCTCCGCAACCTGGGCCGGCTGCGGCAGGTCGAGCACCTCGCCTACCTCGACGACCTCACGCACCTCTACAACACCCGCTACCTGGACATGGCGCTCGACCGCGAGATGCAGAGCGGCCGCCCGTTCTCGGTCCTGTTCATGGATCTCGACCACTTCAAGACGGTCAACGACCAGCACGGCCACCTCTCCGGCTCGCGCCTGCTCGTCGAGGTGGCCCGGGTGCTCCGCTCCTGCGTCCGGGACGAGGACGTCCTGGTCCGTTACGGGGGGGACGAGTACGTGGTGCTGCTGGTGGGGATCGACTCCGGCGGCGGGCTGAAGGTGGCCGAGCGGGTCCGCCGGGCCATCGAGGACCACCGCTTCCTGTCGCGGGAGGGCGCCCGGGTGCGGGTCACCGCCTCCATCGGCCTCGCCAGCTACCCCGAGCACGCCCAGGAGAAGAGCGAGATCCTCGACCTCGCCGACCGCGCCATGTACCGGGGCAAGCGCTCCAGCCGGAACGTGGTCTACATGGCGTCGAAGGACCTGCCCCCGATCCCGGCCGGCGAGCGGCCGTAGCGGGCGGGGCGCGAGCGCTCACCGCCAAAAAAAACGCGGGGCCAAGGAAGGATCCTTGGCCCCGCTGACGACGACTGCCGGGTTCCGCCCGTCCGAGCACGTAGTAGCGGCTGCCCTCGTCATCGACGAGACGGGCCGATATCGCCTTGGCCGTCCGTCGTATGCAAATACCCTACCCGGGTGAGGGTCCGGTGTCAATGACGCACCCCGTCGAGGGACGGGGCTTCCCCCTGCACCCGGATCGGCGCAGGGGGAAAACCCCAGGGACGGCGGGAAGCTAGTAGTCCATCTCGTCCATGCCGCCGCCCATGCCGGCGGCGCCGCCGCCCGGGGCGGCCTTCTTCTTCGGCTTGTCGGCCACCATCGCCTCGGTGGTGAGGAGCAGGCTCGCGACCGAGGCCGCGTTCTGGAGCGCGGTGCGGGAGACCTTGGTCGGATCGATGACGCCGGCCTTGGTCAGGTCCTCGAAGGTGTCGGTCGCGGCGTTGAAGCCGAACGCGCCCTTCCCCTCGAGGATCTTGTTCACCACCACCGGGCCGTCCCAGCCGGCGTTCTCGGCGATGCGCCGGGCCGGCCACTCGAGGGCCTTCACCACGATCTGGACGCCGAACCGCTGGTCGCCCTGGCCCACGTCGAGCTTCTGGAGCTCGGCCAGCGACCGGAGGTAGGCCACGCCGCCGCCGGGGACGATGCCCTCCTCGACCGCGGCGCGGGTGGCGTGGAGCGCGTCCTCCACCCGGGCCTTCTTCTCCTTCATCTCGGTCTCGGTGGCGGCGCCCACGTTGATGACCGCCACGCCGCCCACCAGCTTGGCGAGCCGCTCCTGCAGCTTCTCGCGGTCGTACTCCGAGGTGGACTCCTCGATCTGGCCGCGGATCACCTTGATGCGGGCCTCGATGTCCGCCTTCTTGCCCTCGCCGTCCACGATGGTGGTGTTGTCCTTGTCCACCGTGATGCGCTTGGCGCGGCCGAGGTCCTTCAGGCCGAGCTGCTCGAGCTTGATGCCGAGCTCCTCGGCGACCACGGTGCCGCCCGTGAGGGTGGCGATGTCCTTCAGCATCTCCTTGCGGCGGTCGCCGAAGCCCGGGGCCTTCACCGCGCACACGTGCAGCGTGCCGCGCAGCTTGTTGACCACCAGGGTGGCGAGCGCCTCGCCCTCGACCTCCTCCGCGATGATGAGGAGCGGCTTGCCGGAGCGCGCCACCTGCTCGAGCACCGGGATGAGGTCGGCCATCGCGGTGATCTTCTTCTCGGTGACGAGGATGTACGGATCCTCCAGCACCGCCTCCATCCGGTCGGGGTTGGTGACGAAGTACGGCGACGAGTAGCCGCGGTCGAACTGCATGCCCTCGACCACGTCGAGCGTGGTCTCGAGGCCCTTCGCCTCCTCGACCGTGATCACGCCCTCCTTGCCGACCTTCTCCATCGCCTCGGCGATGATGTTGCCGATGGTGGTGTCGCCGTTCGCGGAGATGGTGCCGACCTGGGCGATGTCCTCCTTGCCCTTCGTCGGGGTGGAGAGCGCCTTCAGGTGGGCGACGACCACCTCGACCGCGCGGTCGATGCCGCGCTTCAGGTCCATGGGGTTGTGGCCGGCCGCGACCAGCTTCAGGCCCTCCTCGTAGATGGAGCGCGCGAGCACGGTGGCGGTGGTGGTGCCGTCGCCGGCCTTGTCGGAGGTCTGGGACGCGACCTCCTTCACCATCTGGGCGCCCATGTTCTCGAACTTGGACTCGACCTCGATCTCCTTCGCGACCGTGACGCCGTCCTTGGTGATGGTCGGCGCGCCGAAGCTCTTCTCGATGACCACGTTCCGGCCCTTCGGGCCGAGGGTCACCGCGACGGCTTCGGCCAGCGTCTGCACCCCGCGGAGGATGGCCTCGCGGGCGGGCTGGTGGAATGCGATCTCCTTGGCGGCCATGCCGGCTCTCCTTTTCAGAGAAACTTCAGTAGTCCTGAGATGTTGTGGGGCGACTCGGGTTGGCAGTCGCCCCGGGCGGCCGCTAACATAACCGCTCCCCGACCTCGGTCAAGCGGCGCCCGGCCGCGACCCCGGTGGCCCGCCCGCGGCCCGCCGGATCCGCGCTTCGTGAAGCCCGCGCGCGCCGCCGCGCGGCCCGCGTCCCTCCCGCGGGGCGCGCACGTTTGACACCGGCCGCCCGCCCCGCTACTCGCGACGCATGCCCGGTCCCGAAGCGCTGGACGACCTCCTCGACGCCGCCGCCGCCGCGCTCGAGGAGGGCGAGCCCGAGGAGGCGCTCGCCCGCGCCGACGAGGCGGTGGCGCGGTCGCCCCGGTCGGTCCCCGCGCTCCACCTGCGCGCCGCCGCGCTGGCCGCGCTCGACCGGCTCGACGACGCGGCCGAGGCGTACGAGCGCGCGCTGGAGCGCGGCCGGGACGATCCGGAGCTGCTCGCCGGGGCCGCCGACTTCCACCTCAACGTGCTCGCCGACGAGGACACCGGGCGCGAGCGGGCGGAGCGCGCGCTGGAGCTGGCGCGGCGGGGCAGCCGGGCCGCCCGGAAGCTCGACGACCCGGACCTCGCCGCCGACCTCGCCTACCTCGAGGGCGCGGCGCTCGACCAGCTCGGCCGGGCGGACGAGGCGCTCGTCCGGCTGGAGGAGGCCGCGCGGGCGGCGCCGGACCGGGTGGAGATCCTGCTCGAGCAGGCGTTCGCGCTCTACGAGCTCTCGCGCCTCGACGAGGCGCGCGCGGTGCTGCTCCGGGCCGAGGCGCTCGACCGGAAGGACCCCTGGGTGCACCACCAGCTCGGGCTGGTGGCCGAGCGGCAGGGCGACGCGGCCGAGGCGGCGCGCCGCTTCGCGCGGGCGCGCAAGCTCGCGCCGGAGGAGTTCCCCGAGCCGGTGTCGCTCACGCACGAGGCGTTCGACGCGGCGGTGGAGGCGGCGCTGGAGCGGCTGCCCGAGCCGGTGCGGCGGTACCTGTCGAACGTGGCGATCACGGTGGAGGACCTGCCGCAGGACGACGACCTGCGCGGCTCGGACCCGCCGCTCTCGCCCGCGATCCTCGGCCTGTTCCGCGGCGCGCCGTGGGGGCAGAAGGCGTCGATGGATCCGTGGAGCCACTTCCCGTCGTCGATCGTGCTCTACCAGAAGAACCTGGAGCGGTTCGCGCGCAGCCGCGGGGAGCTGATCGAGGAGATCGGGGTGACGCTGGTGCACGAGGTCGGGCACTTCCTCGGGCTGGACGAGGAGGAGCTCTGGGAGCGGGGGCTGGATTAGGGGGGGGGCTGGCCGGTGGGGGCTTTTGGCGGGGCAGCGGCGGTCGGGGGCGGTTCTGGCTCTTGACGGGGCAGCGGCGGTCGGGGGCGGGGCGGTGGGCCGGGACCGCTGGTTGCGGGATCGGCTCGCGAGAGGCCCGAGGGTGGGACGCGGGGCGCGGGAGCGCGTGAAGCCGAAGGCGCGGCCGTGGGCGCGGGCGTGGGCGTGGAGTGATGCTGCACCCGTTTGTCTCTCAGTGAATGCTTGACGGGGTTCACGGGCGGCGGCGCGTTCGCTGTTGGCGATGCGTCATGGCAGGCCTTTCGCGCGCTCGCGGCGCGGCGCTGCGGCGCTGGACGGCGAGCCGGGGGGTCGCGGCACCCTGCTCGCGTTCTCGCGCCCCGGGGCATCCTCGTGCGTTTCACGGAGCGCGGAATTCGCGTGCGATGCTTCCGTCATGGACATCGCACTCGAGTTCACGAACCGTCTCATTGCCCTCCTCCGTTCCGAGCGCCACGCCATGGCGGAGTTCCTCGTCGCGCTGGCGGAGTTCGACCGGCGGGGGCTGTACCGGGAGCGCGGGCACACCTCGCTCTTCTCGTTCCTGCGGCGCGAGCTGGGGCTCTCGGCGGGGGCAGCGCAGTACCGCAAGACGGCGGCGGAGCTCATCCAGCGGTACCCCACGGTCGAAGGCGCACTGCGCGAAGGCAAGCTCTGCCTCTCCTCCGTCTGCGAGCTGGCGAAGGTGGTGACCGCCGAGAACTGCGCGGAGATCCTGCCGCGGTTCTTCGGGCTCTCGAGCCGGGATGCGGCGGCGGTGGCTGCCACCATCCGCCCCGTGGAGAACCCGCCGCGCCGCGAGGTCGTCGTGCCCATCCGGACGGCTTCCGAGGTGCCGGCAGCGGCATCGGCTCCGATTTCATTTCGGGCGCCCGAACTGAATGCACCCAATCGGGTCGAGGCCGATGGCCGTTCAGAGTCCGCTCGCAGTGAGCCTGTCGAACTGCGAGCGGTGAGCCCTGCCGCCAGGCCCAGCTCGGTGGACTGGCTCGCCGGGGATTCGGCCCGCATGCACCTCACCGTCTCGAAGGCCTTCCTCGACAAGCTCGATGCGGCCCGGGACGCGCTCTCCCACGCGATGCCCGGCGCCACCCGCGAGGACGTCCTCGAGGCCGCCCTCGATCAGCTCCTCGACGAGCGCGGGCGGCGCAAGGGGCTCACGGCTCGTCCGCAGAAGACGGTTCGGCCCTCCAGGCCGGAGCACATCCCGGCCCACGTTCGCCGCGAGGTCTGGGAGCGGGATGGCGGGCGGTGCACCTTCGTGCTGGCGTCCGGCGAGCGGTGCGGCTCCACCCACCAGCTCGAGCTCGACCACGTCGTCCCGGTCGCGCGCGGCGGGGCCTCGACGGCGGACAACCTCAGGATCCGTTGCCGGGGGCACAACCTCGCGGAGGCGCGGCGGGTGTTCGGCGACGCGCTCATCGACGCCTACGCGCCGAGGCGGCGCGGGGGGTCGCCCTGAGGCGTCCGACCCACCTCCTGCGTCGATGCGGTCACGCCCGCGGGCGCTGGGCGGCCTGCTTCGCCTTCCACGCCTCGATCGCGGCGCGGACGCGGGGCATGGCGGCGCGGGCGGCCTCGATGCCGGCCTGCACGCAGCGCTTCTTCTGCGTGAAGTCGAGCATGCCGATGCCGCGCACGTCGGGCTGGACCAGCACGTCGGCGCCCTGCTTCCGGTGCGCCACGTTCTCCGCGAACATGATGTTGGTCGCCTGGAGGATCACGTCGAGCGCGTTGCGGATGCTGGTGTTCCCGACGTCCTCGGAGATGTCCACGGCGATCACCACCTCGGCGCCCTTCTCGCGGGCGACGTCGATGGGGATGTTGTCCACCACGCCGCCGTCCACCAGCAGCTTCCCCATGTGGCCGACGGGCTCGAAGATGCCGGGGATGGCCGAGGAGGCGCGGACGGCGGGCGCGACGGGGCCGCGGTCGATCACCACCCGCGTTCCCCAGTTCAGGTCGGTCGCGACGGCCGCGAACGGGATCCGGAGCTGCTCGATGTTGGGCTGCTTCACCTTCGCGCGCACGAACGCGTCGAGCTTCTCCCCCTTCGCGTACCCCATGCCCATCACGGCGTTCACCAGCCGGAAGTCGAACAGGTCGTCCTGCTGGAGCTGGAACGCGGTCCACTCGAGGTCGAACGAGTCCTTCTCGCTCGCGTAGAGCGCGCCGATGAGGCTGCCGACGCTGGTCCCGACCACCAGGTCCACGGGGATCCGCTCCTGCTCGAGCACCCGGATCACGCCGATGTGGGCGAAGCCGCGGGCGGCGCCGCCGCCGAGCACGAGCGCGACCCTGGGCTCGCGCACGGGGGCGGGCGGGGCGGGCGCCGGCACGGGCGCGGCGGGGACGGGGGCGGCGGGAGCGACCGGCGCGGTGGCACGGCAGCCGGCGAGCGCGGCCAGCGCGGCGGCGGCGAGCGGGGCGAACGGGGTGCGGCGCATCGGGCGATTCTGGCGCGGGACGCCCCCGCGCACCAGCGCCCTCGCGGCGCTCCGACAGCGACTTACAGGTCCACCCGCCCGATCCGGCGCGCTGCCAGCGCCGCGGGCAGCACGATCCAGAGCGCGAGCGAGGACGCGAGCGCCGCCGCCGCGCCGGCCGGGCCGCCGGTGAAGCGCAGGAACGCGAGCGACGCGGCGCCGAACGCCGCGGTGCCCTCCACCGCGAGGAGCGCGCCGGTCCGCACCGCGCCGACCGGGTTCGCGATCACCGCCACCACCAGCAGGCGCGAGGCGGTCCCGGAGGGCAGGAGCGACGCGACGCCCAGCGCCGCGACGTCGAACAGCACCACCGCCGCGAACCAGACGACCACCGCGACCGCGAGCGCCCGCACGCGCCGGCGCCCCACCGCGCCGGCCGCGATGAGCGCCGCGATGGCCAGGAACGCGGCGGTGAGCAGGGCAGCGCCGACGACGAGCAGCGCGTACCCTCCCCCGCCCTCCTCGCCCGCCTGCGAGAACACCACCACGCCGGCGACCCCGAACCCGACCAGCTCGGCGGCGGAGAGCGCCGCGAAGAGGCCGAGCAGCTTGCCGAGGAGGATGGTGCGGCGCGACACCGGCTGCGCGTACAGGAGCTCGGCGGTCCCGCGCTCCGGGGCGAGCGCGAGGACGCCCATGAGCAGCGCCGCCAGCGGCACCACCAGCGCCACCAGCTCCACCAGCGACGCGCTGGTCCGGGCGAAGTCCTGGAACCCGTGCCCGCCGGAGAGCACGTAGCCGGAGCCGGCCACGCCGAGCGCGAGCAGCGCGAACACCGCCGCGAAGATCTGCACCCAGCGCGAGCGCGCCGCGAGCAGCAGCTCCTGGCGCGCCACGAGCAGCAGGGGCGACCCGCCGACGCTCATCGGCCCCCGCCGCGGGCGCCGCCCCGAGGAGCTCCGCGGCCGGCACCGGCGCCGCGCCCGCGACGGCCGGGTCGGCGTCGCGCGAGGCGGCGTCGGCGTGGGCGACCAGCCCCGAGCCCATGGGCGTGCGGAGCCCGGGCACCCGCGAGTACGTCGCGGCGCCGGCGCGCACCCAGGCCGAGGTCCGGTGGTCCGCGACGTAGGCCACCGCCCCGGGCGGCAGCCGCGGGTGCTCGCGGAGGTAGTCGCGGAGGCAGCCGAGGTCGTCGAAGAAGCGCGGCTCCTCGTTCGGCGCGACGAGCTGCGCGGCGAACGGCGGATCCGACACCATCATGCGGCACTGCGCGCAGGCGTCGTTGCGCGGATCGAGCCGGGCCGGCGCGGGCGGGCCGCGCTGGCAGGCGCCCGCGCAGGCCGCGGCGCACGCGAGCGCGGCGAGCCGCGCGGGGAATCGTGGCCTCATGCGGAACCCTCCACCAGCTCGCGGTACAGCGGCTCCAGGCGCCCGTCCTCGGCGGTGAGGCTGCGGATCTCGGCCCCCGCCGCGCGGGCCAGCTCCAGCGCCTGCGCGCGCAGCGCGGGCGGCCCGGGGATCACCAGCTCCTCGCCGGTCCAGCGCGCGCCGGGCGCGAGCGCGGCGAGCCGCTCGGCCAGCCCGGCGGGGCAGGCGTCGAGCCGCAGCCGCATGCGCCCGCGCGCGGCCAGGCGATCCGCCAGCTCGCGCTGCCCGAGCGCCGCGACCAGCCGCCCGTCCACCAGGATCGCGATCCGGTCGGCGAGCCGCTCGGCGTCGCCGAGCTGGTGCGAGCTGAAGAGCACCGTCCGCCCCTCGCCGCGCCAGCGCTCGACCAGCGTGTAGAACGCCGCCAGCCCGTCGGCGTCGAGCGCGGAGGTGGGCTCGTCGAGCAGGTAGGCGCGCGCGTCGGGGAGCGCGGCGACGGCGAGGCCGAGCCGCTGGGTCATGCCGCCCGAGTACGTCCCCACCGCCCGCTCCGCCGCGCCGTCGAGCGAGGCCGCGCGGAGCGCCTGCTCCGCCGCGCCCGGCGGCGCCCCGCGCAGCCGGCGGTAGAACTCGAGCACCTCGCGGCCGGTGAGCGAGTCCGGGAAGCTCACCCGCTGCGGCAGGAACGACAGGGCGCGCCGGGCCGCCGGGTCGCGCGTGCTGGCCGGCGGATCCCCGGCGAGCACGCGGCCGGAGGTGGGCAGCACCAGCCCCGCCGCGACCTTGAGCGAGGTGGTCTTGCCCGAGCCGTTCGGCCCGAGGAGCGCCACCACCTCCCCCGCGGCGAGCTCGAGCGAGAGCGCCTCCACGGCGCGGTGGGTCCCGTAGCGCTTGGTGAGCGCCTCGAAGCGGATCACGGGCGCCCCCGTCGCGCGGCCCGCCCGCCCAGCGCCAGCACCGCCAGGCCGAGCGCCACCGCGCCGGCGGAGCCCGCCACGCCCGCCGCCGACGCGCCGCCGTCCTCCGGGCGCGCCACCGGCACCGCGGGCAGCACCGGGGGCCGCGCCAGCGGGGCGTGGTCGACCGCCTGGATCCGGGCCAGCACCGGGAAGCTGCGCTCCGCGGCCGCCAGCGCCGAGGCCGCCACGCTCTGCGCGAGCAGGTCGGCGGCGGAGAGGTTCCCGCGCAGGTGGTCGAACAGGCTCCCGAGGACGTGCGGCGCGTCGCTCCGGCCGTCGCCGTCGAGGTCGAGCCCGCGGTCGTCCGACCAGTAGTTGCCGTCGAAGGAGGTGTCGGTGCGCCGGCCGACGAGGTCGAGCGTGGTGAGGTTCCCGACGAACGCGTTCCCCTCGAAGCGGACGCCGCCGCAGGAGTCGTAGAGCACGATGGCGGCGTCGGACTCGGCGATCACGTTGCGCCGGAAGACGTCGCGGTACGAGCCCTCCAGGAACACCCCGCGCGCGTTGTCGGCGATCAGGTTGTCCTCGGCGATCACGTCGTCGCAGGCCTTGTACAGGAGCCCCACCGAGGCGAAGCCGCGGTTGTGCAGGAAGCGGTTGCGGCGGAAGGCGATCCGCCGCGAGTACATCAGCACCGCGCCGGCGTCGGAGCGCTCGAACAGGTTGTCCTCGAACACGTTGTCGTCCGAGAACATGTAGTGCAGCGCGTAGCGCAGGTCGCGCGCGACGTTGCCGCGGATCACGCCGTTCGGCGAGGACTGGATGTAGAAGCCGTCCCGCGCGTCGCGGACCTCGTTGCGGTCGAGCGTGAAGCCGTCGGTGTTCCAGACGTGGACGCCCGACCCCTTCTCGCCCGGCTCCTTCGCCCGGATCCCCACCACCACGTTCCCCTCGACGCGCGCGCCGTTCGCCTCGCGCAGGTAGACGCCGAACAGCGCGCGCTCGATCCGGCAGCCGCGGATCACCGCGTCGCGGGCGGCGACGTGGACGCCGGCCGAGTCGCGCCCGAGGTCGCCGCCCTCGCGCCCGTCGATGTCGAAGCCCTCCAGCACCACCCCGGGCGCGCGGATCCGCACCACGCTGCCGCGGCCCGAGCCCACCAGCCGCGGGCGGCCGCGCCCGGCGAGGTGGACCGGGCGGTCGAGGTACAGGTCGCCCGCGTACGTGCCCGGGCCGACCTCGAGGCGAGCGCCGGGCGGCGCCGCGTCCACCCTGGCCTGGAGCGGGGACGCCTCGCTCGCCGGCGGGCGCCCCTCCAGGTTGCCGGCGGGGATGGGCGCCATGTCCTGGGCGAGGAGGATCGCGAGGAGCGGCGCGACGGCGTCCATCGCCTCACGGCCCGCCGCGCGCGACCGGCGCGGCCGCCGGTCGCCGGAGGGAGGCGCGCACGCCGAGCAGCAGCGCCGCGGCCAGCGCGAACCCCACCGCGAACAGCGCGTAGGAGCCGAGGCCCGGGTACGAGTACACCTCGAAGTTCGCGAGCTGCGCGCCGCCGATCATCGGCGGCATGAAGGGCGGGATCTTCACCGGCGCGCCGGGCGCGAGGTCGTGGCCGTAGCTGTACAGCTTGTAGCCGAAGGACCAGAGCGAGAAGAGCCCGACGTAGCTGAAGACCACCAGCGAGTCGAGCAGGTCGAGCACCCGCCCCATCACCGCGGCCCGCAGGAAGACGAGCGCGAGGCCGCCCAGCACGAACGGCATCCACTTGAACTCGCGGAAGTCCTCCTCCGCGAGATCGTGCATCCCGATGTAGTGGTTGAGGAGGTTGATCTCCTTCAGGTCCTGCCCGTGGTTCCCGCCCTCGAGCTTGTAGCTGTAGATGTCCAGCCGGAGCCCGTCCCCGTACTGCGGCGCGAACATGGTGAGGTTCCACAGCGGCGCGACGTAGGTGGGGACGATCAGCAGCGCGGCGACGAGCGCGAGCACCCGCGGCGTCGCCCCCACCGGCGCGGTGAGGAGCGCGTGGCTCCGCTCCAGCAGTCTCTTCATGGCGGTCCTCGGCCGGCGGGGCGCTACTTCGGCTTCACCACGAGGTAACCCTGCATCTCCTGGTGCAGCGCGGAGCAGAAGTTCGTGCAGTAGTAGGGGAAGACGCCCGGCTTGTCGGCCTTGAACGTGACGGTCTTGGTCTCGCCGGGATCGAGGACGATGTTGATGTTGTAGTCGAGCAGCCCGAACCCGTGGAGCTCGTCGGTGGTCTGCTCGATGTTGGTGAGCGCGACCTTCACCGTGTCGCCCTCGTTCACCTCGATGAGCGACGGCGTCATGCTGGACCGCACCACCACCACCTTCGCCAGCACCTCGTTGCCCTTCCGCGTCACCCCGGCGTCCTTCACGTCCCAGATCGCGAGCGGGTGCTTGTTCTCCTCCTTGGGGTAGACCTCGATCGGCTTCAGCTTGTCGGCCTTGATGATCTGCGCGTAGTGCGGCTCGGGCTCGGTGAACGCGTCGTAGACGAGCTTCATCTTGTCGCCCGAGATGTCCACCAGCTGCGAGGACTCGGGCTGCGAGGGGCCGACGGAGAGGTGGCGCCCGTGGGACAGCTTGTTGAGGCCCACCAGCCACTTCCCGTCCGGCGAGACGGTGTCGCCCTCGGCCGCGGCGAGGTGGCCGGTCGAGTAGGACATGGGGACCTTGTCGAGGACCTCCCAGGTGCCGAGCTTCCACTTGGCCAGCGCGCTGTCCACGAACAGCGAGGTGTAGGCCATCCCGTCCGGCCCGAACTGCGTGTGCAGCGGCCCGAGCCCCACCGGCACCTCGGCGTCCTTGATCGACTCGTACTTGAGGACCGGGATGCCGTCCTCGTCGCCGGCGAAGTCCTTGTTCTTGATGGCGGTGAGGACCTTCTCGAAGTTGAAGGCGGTGGTGACGCCCTGGAGCTTGCCGGAGCCGACCACGTACTTGCCGTCGGGCGAGACGTCCACGCCGTGCGGCGACTTCCCGCACGGCATCAGGTACACCAGCCCCGGGATCGTCTTCGGGTCGAGCACCTTCACGCCGCCGATCAGCTCGCCCTTCCCCTCGGCCGCGGACTTCTCGGCGAGGCGCCAGTCGATGGCCGCGATGTAGTCGCGGTCGCGCTGCGAGGCGGTGACCTCGAGCTTCCCGGTGGCGCGCTCGGAGTTGTAGCAGGTGAGGAAGAACCAGCCCTCGGACAGCTTCTTGCCGGCGTCGCCGAGGTCCCAGTCGAACGGCGGCAGCAGCACCTGCCAGCCGAGGGACATCTGGCCGGTCTTCGGGTCGATCTTGAGGCCGGCCGCGACGCCCTTGTACTCGCTGGCGTAGCGGTCGATCGAGACCGCCTTCCCCTTGGGGATGGGGATCGAGAACCGCGAGGACATGAGCACGTACTCGCTGTTCGGCGTGATGAAGGTGGAGCCGTGGTTGCCGGAGATGTTCGGCACCGGCCCGAAGATCTGCCGGGTCTTGAAGTCCCGCAGGTCGATGCGCGCCACGCGCCCGTTCATCTCGTTCACGAACAGCCAGCGGCCGTCGTAGTCGCCGCCGGTCTCGGACAGCGCCGGGTGGTGCACGTCACCCCAGGTGAGGTTGCCGAGCATCGCCTTCGTCTCGTCGTCGAACCCGTAGCCCGTGCCCGAGTACGGCGCGAACACCGGGATGGTGGTGATGTGGCGCATCGACGGGATGCCGTAGACGAAGACCTGCCCGGAGTGCCCACCGGACGAGAACATGTAGTACTCGTCGAGGTCGCCGGGCGGGACGTAGGTCTTCTCCGCCGCCACCGCGATGTCCGACGCGCCGGCGGGGCGCTTCGAGCCCTTCGGCTTGCTGGGCGGGCAGCCCACGGCGAGCGCCAGCGTCCCCACCGCCGCGAGCGCCACGGCGATCCTCGTCCAGAGCTTCGTGTCGGCCATGTCTGCCTCCGTGGTGGTGGTCAGCGGGCGGGCGCCTTCCGCACGGGCGCCTTGGACCCGGGGGTCTTCTGCTCGGATGCCGGCTCCGCCGGCGCCTTCGTCCCGGCGGCCGCCTTCTGCTTCTGGTGCTCGGCGTAGGCCTCCCGCACCTTCTGGATGGCCATGTCCAGCTGCGCCGGCGTCAGGATGATCTGGCGGGAGAGGACCACCGCCATGGTGCCGGTCGGCGCCCTCAGGAAGTCGTCGAGCGTGCGCCCGAAGCGCGCCTGCACGTCCTCGACCGCGATGGAGAGGTCGGGGCCGATCTGCGCCGGGCTCTTCACGCCCAGCGACGAGACGTTGTGGCAGATGAAGCAGCCGGTCTTCACGAACCACGCGCCCGGCCCGTGCAGCATCCGCTGCTCCTCCTCGACCTCGGCGGGCGTCTGCGGATCGGTCCGCGGCGCGCCGCGCAGGTACGCGGCCGGGAGCTCCACCTTCCGCCAGGACATCACCAGCATCGCGAGCGACTGGACCTGCGCGGTCGAGAAGTTGAAGTTCGGCATCACCGTCTCGGGGACGATGGCCTTCGGCTCGCGGAAGTGCGCCACGTGCCAGGCGAACATGGTCTGCTGGCCGAGCAGGCGCGTGTAGTCGAACTGCTCCGGCGCCTTGTCGCCCTCGAAGGTGAGGTCCGGGCCGATGCTGCCGCCGCGCCCGTTGATCACGTGGCAGGCGCGGCAGCCCTTCTGCGCGACCAGCGCCTTCGCGTCGTTGATGGCCTTCGCGCCCGGCGTCTCGCGGTCGTAGCGGTGGCAGACGTTGCAGTTCATCTGCAGGAGCGCGCCCTTGTCGGTCGCGAGCGAGTACTCCTCGCCGAGCGTCGCGCCCAGCACCGGCTCCTCCCAGAAGCGGACCGGCCCGTGCGCGGCCTCCACGTCCACCGCGTAGCCCTGCCCGCCGTGGCAGGAGGTGCAGCCGTACCGCTCCGTCGGGTGGGCGGCCAGGATCGCCGGCGGGTGCGTGCGGAACGGGTTCTCGGCGTCCTCGAAGCCCTTCCACGAGACCGCCTGGTGGCACATCGGGCAGCGATCGGCGTGCCGCAGCGCCGGCACCCAGATCTGCAGCATGCCCGAGGGCACGGTGCGGGCCTTCTCCGCCCCGAGCTTCGCCTCCACCTGGTTGCGGAACTCCCACTGGTACCAGCGCCAGTCGTGGGACCAGTCCTTCCAGGCGAACAGGCCGAGCGAGACGACCAGCGAGACGCCGACGAGCGCGAGGACGAGCCGGTCGCGGCGACGGTAGGGCGAGGGCGTGCGCTGTTCCATGGTCAGATCCGGGTCGGGAGCTGGGGCCAGGCCTCCCACGGCCAGTACAGATTCCAGTACGGCCCGCGCGCGAACAGGCCGACGTAGGTGAGGACGAGCACCAGCAGCACGATCAGGAGGAACACCAGGTTCTGCGTCCGGCGGCTCCGCGGGAACCAGCGCCCCGCCGCCGAGGCCGGGCTCCGGTCGAGCCACGGCCACGCGATCATCAGGGTCACCAGCGCGCCGGGCAGGATCACGCCGCCCAGGAACGCGCCGTTGACGGTGAAGGAGCCGATCCGGAACGTCGTGTCGGTCACGAGCTCCTGGAGCCACAGGAAGTACCAGGGCGCCTTGGCCGGGTTGGGCGTGACGAGCGGGTTGGCGGGCTCCTCCAGCGGCGAGGGCACCAGCACCGCGAGGATGCTCACCACCGCCATGGTGCCGAGGACCACGATGGCGGCGCGGCGGGTCAGGTCCGGCACCGAGCTGACCGTGGTCTCCGGCCGCTCCACCGAGGTGGCGCGGATGGTCGGGTGGGTCCCGCGGGCGATGCCGAGGAGCGAGTAGGTCTTGGTGGCGGCCGGCGGGACCTCCGCCGGCGCCGGCAGCGCGACCGCGCGGTCGGCGCAGGCCAGGCCGCCGTCCTTGCGGATCCGCCACATGTGGTAGGCGAGCAGCGCGAAGAGCGCGCCGGGCAGCACGATCACGTGCAGCACGTAGAAGCGGATCAGCGTGGGCTGGTCGATGGTGCGGCCGCCGAGCATCAGCTCCCGCAGCTCCTCGCCCACCAGCGGGATCGCCGAGGCGATGTTGGTGCCGACCGTCACCGCCCAGTAGGCGAGCTGGTCCCACGGCAGGAGGTAGCCGGTGAAGGAGAGGAACAGCGTGACGAGCAGCATCACCACGCCGAGGATCCAGTTCCACTCCCGGTGCTGGCCGCGCCCCACGCCGTTCTTGTAGGCGCCGGTCAGGAACACGCGGACCAGGTGCAGGAACACCGCGGCCACCATGAGGTGCGCCGAGAGGCGGTGGACCGAGCGGATCCAGGAGCCGAACGTCACCACGTACTCGATGTCCTTCACCGAGCCGTAGGCGCGCTCCACCGACGGGACGTGCAGGAACAGGAGCGGGAGCCCCGACACCACCAGCAGCAGGAGCAGCGCCGCCGAGACGGTGCCGAGCCAGAGCGAGTACCGCCACTCCAGCGAGGCCCGCAGCGCCTTCGCGGGGAACCAGTGGAGCAGGAAGTTCGCGACGATCGCGTCGCCGGCCTCGCGGTCGGACGCGGGCCGCAGGCTCCACAGCGGGCGGGGGTGGACGCCGGGCGCGGCGGCCGGCGCGGGCGAGCTCACCGACGGTTCGGGCAGGGTGGCCACGGTCGCCTCCTCACACGATGGTGAGCCGGAAGTCGTGCGCGACGGGCCTGGCCATGTCGACCACCAGCTGCCCGTCGTCGGCGGCCAGGGTGAGGTCGTACCAGGCGAGCGGCCTCGGCGCGGGCCCGGCGACGTTCTGCCCGTCGCCCTCGTAGCGCGAGCCGTGGCACGGGCACAGGAAGCGGTGGGTGAGCTTGAGCGGCCGCCCGCCGACCTCCTTCGTCTCCACCCTGGGCAGCGCCTCGGCGCGCACGGTGCACCCGAGGTGCGTGCAGACCGCGGAGATGGCGTGGAACGTGTTGCCCTCGCGGAACACGAACAGCCGCTGCTCGGGCAGGAACTTCATGCCGTCGGGGAACTCGGCCGGCGGCCCCAGCTTCACGGTGGTGGGCGCGTCGTACGAGACGTTCGGCACGAGCGAGCGCAGCGCGGCGATCCCCTGGCCGCCCAGCGCGACGACCCCCGCGCCGATCCCGATGCCCACGAGGAAGTCCCTCCGGTCCTTCCGCTCGGCCATGGCGAACCTCGGCGTCCCCGCTCAGGCGGCGGGGGCGTAGCGCTGCGTGATCTGGAACCGTTCCATCGTCATCGCGTCGGTGGGGCAGCGGATGGCGCACAGCCCGCACCGGATGCAGGGCGCGTCGTCCTTGATCATCGCGGAGAGCGGCAGCGCGCCGGCCTCGGCCGCCTGGACCAGCGCCCGCCGCTCCTCGTCCGGCAGGTCCACGTCCTCGAGCGGCACCAGCGCGAGGCAGTACTCCGGGCACACGTCCACGCAGCGGCCGCACAGGACGCACTTCTCCGGGTCGTAGATGGTCTGGACGTGGCAGACGAGGCAGCGCGCGCCCTGCGCGATGCCCTCCTCCGCGCCGAAGGCCGTCTCCACCTCCGCGATGCCGCTCCGCCGCCCCAGGTCGAGCGTGGGCGGGGAGGCGCGGTCGAGCAGCTCGAACCCGGCGATCATGCGGTAGTCGCGGGTCGGGATCTTCTGGACGGCGATGACCGCCTCCAGCCGCGCCGCCTCGCCGGAGAGGTGCTCGTGGATGGAGCGCGCGGCGCGCTTCCCGTTCGCGATGGCCTCGATGAGGTTCCGCGGGCCGAACGCCACGTCGCCGCCGGCGTAGACGCCCGGCGCGGTGGTGGCGAGCGTCGCCCGGTCCACCTTGACGGTCCCCGCCGGCGTGAGCTCGACGCCGTCCTCGGGGCGCAGGAAGGAGAGGTCGGCGCGCTGCCCGATGGCGAGGACGCAGCCGTCGGCCGGGACCGCGATCACGTCCGCGTCGTCGTACGCCGGCGCGAAGCGGCCGGACGCGTCGAACACCTGGGTCACGCCGCGCAGCTCGACGGCCTCGAGGTGCCCCGTCCCGACGAACCGCCGCGGCCCGCGCCGCGGCTGGAACCGGATCCCCTCCCGCCTGGACTCCTCGAACTCCTCGTGTCCCTGCGCCGTCCGCAGCACCGGCATCTCCTCGAAGCTCTCCAGCGAGACGATGGTCACCTCGGTCGCGCCGCCGCGCACCGCCGCGCGCGCCGAGTCGAGCGCCTCGATCAGCCGCGCGTCGGACTCCGCGCCGAGCGTCTCGCCGAGCGCGCGGACCTCGTCCTCGCGCCCGGCGCGCAGCGCGAGCCGCGCCGCGTCGAACGCGACGAACCCGCCGCCGATCACCACCACGCGCCGGCCCAGGTTCATCCGGTAGCCGCGGTTCGCGTTGAGGAGGTAGTCCACGGCCTTCACGACGCCGTCGAGCTCGACCCCGGGGATGGCGAGGTCCCGCCCCTTCTGCACGCCGACCGAGAGGAAGAACGCCTCGAAGCCCTCGGCCCGCAGCGCGGCCAGGCCGCGCTCCGGCGTGAGCGGGGCCCGGGTCCGGAGCGTCACCCCGAGCGCCAGGATCTTCTCGATCTCCCCGCGGATCACGCTGCGCGGCAGCCGGTACTCGGGGATCCCGAAGCGCATCATGCCGCCGGGCTCCTCGGCGGCCTCGAACACCGTGACGTCGTAGCCGAGCAGCGCGAGATCGTGCGCGGCGGAGAGCCCGGCCGGCCCGGCCCCGATCACCGCGACCTTGCGCCGGGCGTCCCGTGCCGCACGCCGGAGCGGGACGGTCGGGAGGTGCCCCGGGTACCGGTTGCCCTCCGGCACCAGCGCCTCGCGCAGCCGGTCCTGCGCGTCGGGGTGGACCGACTCGACGCCGTAGCGCTCGGTGAGCGTCCGCTTCAGGGCGCGGATGGTGATGGGCGCGTCGATGGTGCCGCGGCGGCAGGCGTCCTCGCACGGCGCGGCGCAGACCCGGCCGCACACCGACGCGAACGGGTTCGGCGCCCGGGCGACGAGGTAGCCCTCCTCGTACCGCTCCTGCGCCACGAGCTGGCAGTACCGGCCGCCGTCCGTCTCCACGGGGCAGCCGACCTGACACTTGACCTGGGCCCGCCAGTCCTCGAACCCCGGGAGCCGCACCGCGATGCGCATCGGGACCTCGGTCCGCCGTGGAATGCTCGCCGCCGCCCGCACCGGCGCCGCCGCGCCGGATCCCCGTGCCCGGAAACCATGCAGGCTTGCGCGGACCGTGCGTGCGGCCGTCCGGGGCAAGGACAACGTGCCGCGCTCCCCCGGCAGGGAGCGCGTGGTCTGGAAGGGCCCGAAATTTGACCCGTTCGGGCCGATATCGCACTCTCCCCTGGAATGGCCACGGTCATCGAGTCGATGGAGCTCCTGCAGGTCCTGGCCGAGGCCGAGGACATCGCACGGAGCGTCAACCAGAAGCTCACCAGCGCGCACCAGCTCCTCGCCTTCTTCACCGTGCCGAACCGCGCCGAGGTCCTGCTCCGGGATCGCGGCATCGACGAGGACCGCATCCTGCTGGCCATGACCGGCGCGCCGCGCGAGCCGGAGGGCGTCGAGCGCGACCTCCGCGAGCGCGCCCGGGACGTGGCCGAGGGCGTGGGGGCCGAGGAGGTGGACTGCCTGCACCTGCTCATCGCCATGAGCCGGGTGCGCGGCGCCGCCGCCCACCAGCTGCTCGCCGCCTGCGGCCTGCAGCTCGCCTCGCTGCGCAACATCGCGCTGTCCTACTTCACCGCCCGCATGCCGCGCCGGCTGCGCCAGCTCCAGCC
>NZ_BAZG01000071.1 GCF_000964525.1 Anaeromyxobacter sp. PSR-1 | reverse complement strand
GGGCGCGGGGCCGAGCGCGAACGGCGACGGCGCCTCGGGGGCAGGCCCGAACGCGAACGGCGAGGGCCCGCCGGCCTCGGGGCCCGCGTCGGGCGGCGGGAGCGGGATGCTGCCGGTGCCGCCCGGCGGGGGCAGCGGGATCCCTTCGGTGCCGGGCGGCGGGGCCGCCGGCGCGGGGAGCGGCACGCCGGCGGTGGTGGCGGCTCCCCCGGGCAGGGGAACGGCCGCGCCGGCCTCGTCGGGCCGCCGCACCGGAAAGGACTGGTGACATCTGGGACACCGGACCTTGACGCCGGCCGGCGTGACCCGCGCGTCGTCGATCTTGTACGCGGCGTTGCAGTGCGGGCAGGTCACCCTCATGGCGTCGTCCGGGGCAGCGGGGCTCGTGGTGTGGATCCAGGAATCCCCAGGATTCTCGCGACCGTAACACCGCCCCCGCGCCCCATTCAAGGCGACACTGCCGCCGTCCCGCCGGGGCCGCGCACGTGGTAGGACCGGGGCATGGCCGAGCTGTCCGAGGCGATCAAGGCACGGCTCCGCGCCTGGACGTTCGCGCTCGGCGGCCCCGGGACGCGCAGCCGGCTGGAGAAGCTCACCCCGCCGCGCAACGAGTACGGGGTCGATCCCTACGGCTTCGACAGCGAGTACGCGGTGGCCGCCATCGCGCCGCTCCTGTGGCTGTACCGCAAGTACTTCCGCGTCCAGGTCCACGGCCTCGAGAACCTGCCGACCGAGGGCCGGGTGGTGCTCGTCTCGAACCACTCCGGCCAGCTCCCCTTCGACGCGGCCATGATCGAGGTCGCCTGCCTCATCGAGCTCGACCCGCCGCGCGCGGTGCGGGCGCTGGTGGAGCGCTGGGTGCCGACGCTGCCGTTCGTCTCCACGTTCATGGCCCGCTGCGGGCAGATCGTCGGGACGCCGGAGAACTGCCGGCGGCTGCTCGCGGCGGACGAGGCGATCCTGGTGTTCCCGGAGGGCGTGCGCGGCCTCAACAAGCCGTTCAGCCAGCGCTACCAGCTGCAGCGCTTCGGCGCCGGGTTCCTGCGGCTCGCGCTCGAGTCGGGCGCGCCGGTGGTGCCCATCGGCGTGGTGGGCGCGGAGGAGCAGGCGCCGGCGCTCTTCGACCTGAAGCCGCTCGCGAAGCTGCTCTCCTTCCCTGCCTTCCCCATCACCCCGACCGTCCTGCCCTTCCCGCTGCCCTCGCGCTACCACATCCACTTCGGCGCCCCCATGCGCTTCCAGGGCTCGCCCGACGAGGAGGACGAGGCGCTCGAGCGCAAGGTGGCGGAGGTGGAGGCGGCGGTGCGGGGGCTGCTCGCGCGCGGCCTGGCCGAGCGCGAGCACGTCTACTGGTAGCGAACATGCCCGCCGACCCCGTCACCTTCCCCGGCATGCCGCGCACCGTCCTCGTCACCGGGATCTCCGGGAACCTGGGGCGCGCGCTCGCGAAGCACCTGCACACCGAGACGCAGGTGGTGGGGCTCGACCGCCGCGCCTTCCCGGGCAAGCCCAAGGACATCGACCACCACCAGGCGGACCTGCGCAAGGCGCGCTCCGAGGACGCGTTCCGCCGCCGGCGCGTGGACGCGGTGATCCACATGGGCATCATGCACGATCCGCGCATGCCGTTCAGCGAGGCCCACAGCTTCAACGTGGTGGGCACGCAGCGGCTGCTCGAGCTGTGCGTGCGCCACGGGGTCAAGAAGGTGGTGGTGCTCTCCTCGGCGAACGTCTACGGGCCGCGCCCGCAGAACTCGAACTTCCTGCCGGAGGAGACGCCGCTCATGGGCGCCGACCGGGCCAGCGACGTGCGCGACCTCGTCGAGGTGGACATGTACGCGCAGTCGTTCATGTGGCGTCACCCCGAGCTCGAGACGGTGATCGTGCGGCCGGTGAACATCGTCGGCCCGACCGTGCGCAACGCGCCCAGCAACTACCTGCGCCTCGAGTCGCCGCTCACGGTGATGGGCTTCGACCCGATGCTGCAGCTCATCCACGAGGAGGACGTCTGCCGGGCGCTGGTGCTGGCGCTCCGGCCCGGGCTGCGCGGCGTCTTCAACGTGTCGGGGCCGGGCGAGGTGCCGCTCTCGGCGGTGCTGCGCGAGCTGGGGCGCGGGCCCATCCCCGTCCCGCACCCGCTCATCCGCCCGCTCGTCCGGCGGCTGTTCGACGCCCGCCTGACCAGCTTCCCGCCGGACGAGGTGGACCACATCCAGTACCTCTGCGTGGTGGACGGCTCGCGCTTCGCCCGGGAGGCGGGGTGGGCCCCCCGTTTCTCCATGCGCGAGACCATCCGCAGCGTGCTCTGAGGGCGGCCCCGCGTTATCGTCGCCCCATGCGTGCCCCTGCCCTGCTGCGCCTCTCCGTCCTGTGCGCCGGCCTGCTCGCGGCCGCCGCCGCGCGCGCCCAGGACGTGCCCTTCGAGCCCTCCGGCGAGATCCGCATCCTGGCCTGGGGCACCATGGGGACGAGCGCCGCCTTCGACGAGGGGCGCGTCGTCGGGCCGACCGTGAACCTCACCCGGCGCGAGGACGGCACCTGGGCCGGCGACCTCGCCGGCCGCAACGTCGCCCTCGAGATCCGCGAGGGCCGGCTCACCGGGGCGAACGTGAACCTGGTGCTCACGCAGAAGGGCGGCGCGACCCACGGCGAGGGGCTCTTCTACGGGGTCCGCTTCCGCTTCGACCTCGACGGCAAGCGGCTCTCGGCCCGCTTCGGCGACTGCACCGTGGACGCGAAGCGCCTCAAGGCGCCGGGCCAGCTCCGCGGCGATGCGGCGTGCCTGCGCCGCGGCGCCTCCTTCCCGTCCAACTCCCGCGCCACCGTGCAGCTCATCGGCGACGCCGCGAACGAGCCGCCGCCGCTGCCGCAGCTCGCGCTCGCGCTGCTCGCCACCATGGCCGGGTGACGGGCCCGCAGGGGTGGCGCACCGGGCGGTTTCCGAACAGAATCCCGCCCGATGACCGATCGCCTCTGCCGTGGCCTCCTCCCGCAGCGCGGCCTCCGCGCCGCCTTCGTCCGCGTGGGCGACACCGCCCGCATGGCGCGCGTGCTCCACGGGCTCTACCCGACGAGCGCCCACCTGTTCGCGCAGGGGCTGGCGGCCGCGGCGCTGCTCGGCGCCCTGCAGAAGGAGCAGGGGCGCGTGAACCTCCAGGTCGAGTGCGACGGCCCGGTGGGCGGGCTGTTCGTGGACGCCGACCGCGACGGCAACGTGCGCGGCTACGTGCGCCGCCCGGCGGTCCACTTCCCCGGGGATCCGGACCGCGCCGCGCGCGCCGCCCTGGGCGGCTCCGGGTTCCTCTCGGTGCTGCGCGACCCGGGGAGCGGCCAGTACTACCGGAGCGCGGTGGACCTCGAGGCGCTCGACCTCGTCGAGGACCTGCGGCGCTGGTTCGCGGCGAGCGAGCAGGTGGAGACGGCGCTCGACCTCGCGGTGGTGGGGCGCGAGGGCGAGCCGCTCGCCGAGGTGGGCGGGCTGCTCCTCCAGAAGCTGCCCGACGGCGACGGGGGCGCGATCCGGGAGGCGCGCGAGCGGCTCGCCTCGGGCGCGCTCCGGGCCGCGCTGGCCCGCGGCGCGACCGCGCAGGAGGTCATCCGCGAGGTGGCCGGGGACGGCTTCGAGCTGCTCGCCGACGAGGAGATCGCGTACCGGTGCGGCTGCAGCCCGGAGCGGGCCCGCGCGGCGGTGTCCGCGCTCGGGCGGGAGGGCATCGAGCAGGTGCTCGCGGAGGAGAAGCAGGCGGTCATCTCCTGCGAGTTCTGCCGCCAGCGGTACGTGATCGGCGAGGCGGAGCTCCGCGACATCGCCCGGCGGCTGGCGGAGCGGGACGCGGAGGGCGGGTAGCGGCGCCATCCGCCCCGCCGCGTGGTAGATTTCGGGCGCCCCGTCACAGGCCGCACGCGGCCCGAGTCCCGGAGGGAGATCATCGCTTCCGCCACGAAGAGGAAGACCGTCCGCAGGCGCCCGCCCGCCCGCGGCAAGGCCGCGCGCGCCGGCGCCGCCGCGCCGCGCAAGGCCGCGCCCCGCAAGCGCGCCGCGCCCCGCGCCAGGCCGAAGCGCCGTCCGGAGCAGCCGCTCGGCATGGGCGTCGCCGACGGCTTCGCCATGGACCGGCTCGCCGCGCCGGCGCAGCTCCGCCGCGCGCCCAAGAAGGCCATGCGCGAGATCGGCTGGGCCGCGTTCGGCGAGGTGGCCCGCGGCCTGGCCGCGCGCATCCACGAGTCCTTCCGGCCCGACGTGGTGGTCGGGATCGCCAAGGGCGGCGTGTTCGTGGGCGGGGCGCTCGCCGCCGCGCTCGGCGCCGAGTTCCAGCCCGTCCGCATCGAGAAGCGCCGCCGCGACGCGGGCGGCCCGGGCGCGCCCGCCGCCGAGCTGCCGGCGCTGACCGGGCGGCGCGTGCTCGTGGTGGACGACGTGGCCGCCACCGGCGCCACGCTCGCCAAGGCGCGCGCGGTGGCGCGCAAGGCCGGGGCGCGCGAGGTGCGCACCGCGGTGCTGGTGGTGCGCCCGAGCGGCGCCCGGCCCGACTTCCACGCGTTCGAGACCGACGAGCTCATCCTGTTCGCCTGGGACTACCAGCTCGACCAGCTGGGCGCGGCGGTGGATCCGGGCGAGGTCGGCGTCTAGCCGGGTCGCGGCGCCGGAGAGCCATGAAGCGCGTCGTCATCGGCACGGCCGGCCACATCGATCACGGGAAGACCTCGCTCGTCCGGGCGCTCACCGGGATCGACACCGACCGGCTCCGCGACGAGAAGCGGCGCGGCATCACCATCGAGCTGGGCTTCGCGCACCTCGCGCTGCCCGACGGCTCGGTGGCCGGCGTGGTGGACGTGCCCGGCCACGAGCGCTTCGTCCGCTCCATGGCGGCGGGCGCGGGCGGCATCGACCTCGTGGTGCTGGTGATCGCGGCGGACGAGGGGGTGATGCCCCAGACCCGCGAGCACCTCGACATCTGCCGGCTGCTGGGCGTGCCGCGGGGCCTGGTCGCCGTCACCAAGGCCGACCTGCTGCCGGAGCTGGGCGCGGACTGGCTGCCGCTCCTGGAGCAGGACGTGCGCGAGGTGACGCGCGGCACGTTCCTGGAGGGCGCGCCCATCGTCCCGGTCTCCTCCGCGACCGGCGAGGGGCTGGACGCGCTGCGCGCCGCGCTGGCGGCGCTCGCGGCCGAGGTGCCGGAGCGGCCCGCCGACGGCCCGCTGTTCCTCCCGGTGGACCGCGCCTTCTCGATGAAGGGCTTCGGCACGGTGATCACCGGGACGCTGCTCTCCGGGCAGATCGCCGAGGGCGACGCGGCCGCGCTCCTGCCCGCCTCGGCGGCCGGCGAAGGGCTGCGGGTCCGCTCGGTCCAGGTGCACGGCAAGCCCACCCCGCGCGCGCTCGCCGGCCAGCGCACCGCGGTGAACCTGCCCGGCATCGAGCCCGCGGCCATCCGGCGCGGCCAGGTGCTGGTCCACCCCGGCGTCGTCCCGGCGTCGTCGATCCTCGACGCGGAGCTGACGCTGCTCGCGGCGGCCCCGAAGCCGCTCCGCCACCGCGCCAAGCTGCTGCTGCACGTGGGCACGGCGCAGGTCCCGGCGGTCGTCTCGCTGCTCGATCGCGCCGAGCTGGCGCCGGGCGCCACCGCCCACGCGCAGCTCCGGCTGGCCGAGCCGGCCGCGGCGCTGCCGGGCCAGCGCTTCATCCTGCGCGGGTTCGCGGTGCTGGAGGGGCGCGGCAAGACGGTCGGCGGCGGCCGGGTGCTCGCGGTGGCGGCGCCGAAGCGCCGCCGCGGGCGACCGGAGTCGCTCGCGCAGCTCGCGGCGCTGGCCGGGCCCGACGCCGAGGCGCGCCTCGCCACGGTGCTCGCCATGGCCGGGCCCGCCGGCCTCGACCTGCCCGCGCTGGTGGGGCGCACCGCGCTCTCCCCGAAGGCGGCGCAGGCCGCGCTCGACCGGCTCGGCGCGCGCGGCGGCGTGGTGCTGTTCGACCGCGAGCGGCGCGCCTACGTGGCCGGGCCGGTGGCGCAGGAGCTGACCCGCCGCATGGCGGCCGGCGTGGCGGCGTTCCACCGCGATCACCCGCTCGCCGCCGGCATGGGGCGCGAGGCGCTGCGCGGGAAGCTGCCGCCGGTGACCGACCCGCGGCTGTTCCAGCGGCTGCTGGCGCAGGCCGCCGAGCGGGGCGACCTGGTGGTGGAGGGCGACCTGGTCCGCGAGCAGGGCCACGCGGCCGCGAGCGGCGAGAGCGCCGGCGGCGCGCTGAAGGAGAAGGTCGCCGCGGCGCTGGCGAAGGGCGGGCTCACGCCGCCGTGGCTGGCCGAGCTGCCCGGCGCGGTGGGCGCGAGCGCGCCGGACGTGCAGGCGGTGCTGAAGCTGCTCGCCGCCGAGGGGCGCGCGCTGCGCGTCTCGTCGGAGCTGTACTTCGACGCCGCGGCGGTGAAGGCGCTCGAGGCGAAGCTGGTGGCCTGGCTGAGGGAGCGCCGGCAGATCACGACGCAGGAGTTCAAGGACCTGGTGGGCGCGACCCGCAAGCACGTCATCCCGCTGGCGGAGTTCTTCGACCGCGAGAAGGTGACGCTGCGGGTGGGCGAGAAGCGGGTGCTGCGCGGCGAGGGACGCTGATGGCGGAGCGGTTCCAGGGCGGCTCGCTGATCGTGCGCGATCGCAAGGTCGTGTACGCGAGCGAGGGCGCCGCGGCGCTCGCCGGCCGGACCGTGGCCACCATGGTGGGCCGGGACGTGCTCGACCTGGTCGCGCCGGAGGACGTGGCGCGCGTGGTGGAGCGGCACGAGCGCCGGCTGCGCGGCGAGGCGGCGCCGGCCGAGTACGAGGTCGGCGTCCTCCTGCCCGACGGCACCCGGCGGCCGGTGGAGCTGCGCGTCCGGGTGCACGGCCCCGACGTCATCGTGGAGGTGCGCGACGCCACCGCGCAGGCCGCCCGGCGCCCGCGCCTCGAGGCGCTCGCGGAGCTGGGCGCGGCGCTCCAGCGCGAGCCCACCGAGGCGGCGGTGCTGGAGCGGCTGCGCGGCGCCGCCGGCGAGCTGTCGGCGCTGGTGCTGCTGGCCCGGCCGGAGGGCGACGGGGTGCGGGTGGACTGGTCGGCGCTCCCGCCCGCGGCGGCGGCGCGACTGGAGCGCGCGCTGGAGCGGCCGCTCGACTCGCATCTCGGGCGCTGGCCGCCCATGTTCCGCGTGGCGTGGGACGCGGGCGCGGCCTACTCCGACGACCTCCCCAACGAGGCGGCCGCGTTCGTGCCGGAGCCGCGCGCCGCGGCGACCCGCGAGGCCATCGCGGCCATCGGGATCGCGCGCGCGGTGGCGGTCCGGGTGGACGCGCGCGCCGGCCCGGCGCTGGTGCTGCTCGTCGCGGCGCGCTGGCTGCGGAGCGAGGACGTGGGCGCGCTCCGGCTGTTCGGCGCGCAGCTCGCCGCGGCGCTCGACGCGGCCCGGACCATCGCCGACCTCTCCCGCCACAACGCGGACCTGGCGCTCCTGAACCGGGTCGGACGGCTGGCGGGCGACGCCCCCGATCTCGACACGTTCTTCGCCGAGGTCACCACCGTGCTGACCTCCGCCACCGGCTGCGTGGTGGTGGCCGTGTACCTGGTGGAGGAGGGCGGCCGCGAGCTGGTCCGCACCTTCGCGAGCGGCACGAGCGCCGAGGTGCAGGCGCGGCTGCAGCGGGTGCCCGTCACCGCGCGGATCGGCGAGGTGCTGCGCGACCGGGCGGCACGCGCCGTCCCGGTGGACGCCGCCGAGGCCGGCGCCGACGCGCTCCGCGCCGAGGGGATCCGCGCCGGCATCTGGGTGCCGCTCGTGGCCCGCGGGCGCGCGGTCGGGGTCATGGTGGCCGCGTTCCGCGAGGAGCTGGACGCGGTGCGGCCCTGGCTGGGCCTGCTCGGCGCGGTCGGCCCGCACGTGGCCAGCGCGGTCGAGACGCAGGGCCTGCTGGGCGCGCTCCGCCGCCGCGTGGCCGAGCTCACGCTCATCAACGACGTGGCCATGGGCAGCGCCCAGCTCGATCCGGTGCTGCTGCTCGACACCTCGCTGCGCCGGGTGGTGGAGACGTTCCAGGCGGACACCGGGGCCGCGTTCGTCCGCGAGGGCGAGCGCCTCGCGCTGGTGGCCGGCCACGGCCTCTCCGCCGAGACGCTGCGGCGGGCCGCGCGGCTCGGGCTGGGCGAGTCGCTGCCCGGCCTGGCGGTGAAGCGCTGCGGGCCGGCCCGGTACCCGGACGACGCCGATCCGACCGCGTTCCAGGTGGCGCGCGCCGAGGGGCTCCAGGCGGCCATGGCGGTCCCGCTGCTCGCCAAGGGCCAGGCCGCGGTGGGCTCGATCGTGCTCGGGCGCCGCACCGCGCGCCCGTTCGCGGAGCGGGAGGTGACGCTGCTCTCGGCCATGGCGGTGCAGATCGGCGTGGCGGTCGAGAACGCGCGCCTGTTCGCCGACGTCCGCCGCCGCCTCTCCGACCTGGAGGCGGTGCACGCCCTCGCGCTGCGCATCTTCGGGAACGCGCCCGGGGACGTGCCGGCGCTGCTCGACGACGGCTGCCGCGAGGTGACGAGCGCCCTCTCCTGCCGCGGCGCCGCGGTGCTGCTGGTGGACGCGCAGGAGCGCTGGCTCCGCGGCGTGGGCGGCTGGGGCGGGCCGCTCCGCGCCGAGGCGCTGCGCATCCCGGCGGGCCAGGACCTGCTGGCGGAGGACGCGCTCCGCCGCGGCGCGCCCGCCTGGACCGAGGACGCCTCGCGCGACCCGCGCAGCGCGCTGTGCGGCCGCGAGGGCCTGCCGCCCACCGCGCTGCTGGTGGTCCCGCTCACCTCCCGCCAGGCCACCCGCGGCGTGCTGTTCCTCTTCGACGACGCCGGGCGCAGCTTCTCGGATCCGGAGCTGGCGCTGGCGAACGCGCTCGCGGGCGAGCTGGCGGTCGGGCTGGAGAACGCCGAGCTGTACGCGGAGGCGAGCCGCCGGGTGGAGGACCTCTCGCTGCTGAACGAGATGAGCCGCACCGTGGCCGGCTCGCTCGACCTCGACCACGTCCTCTCCGAGGGCGTGGACGCGGCGCGGCGGCTGCTCGGCGCCGGGGTGGGCGTCGTCCACCTCTACGACCCGGTCCACCTCTCGCTGCGCGCCGCCGCCATCAGCCAGGGCGGCGCGGCGGCGCTGGAGCGGGCCTCGGCCGCGCTCGCGACCGGCGAGGGGCTGAGCTGGCGCTCGGTGCGCGAGCGGCGCACGTTCGTGGTGGAGGACGCCGAGGCCGAGTCCGCGGGGCTCAACCGGCTGCTGGTCGAGCACCACCGGGCGCGCGCCGCGATCGTGGCGCCGCTCCTGCTGCGCGGCGAGCCGCTGGGCGTGCTGGTGGTGGTGGACACCGAGCGCCCGCGCCGCTTCACGCCGGCGGAGGTGGAGCGGGTCACCGCCGTCGCGAACCAGCTCGCGGTCGCGATCGAGAACGCCCGGCTGTACGCCGAGGCCCGCGGGCGCCTGCACGAGCTCTCCACCGTCATCGACGTGGCGCGGGTGGTGTCCTCGTCGCTCGACCTCGAGGAGGTGCTCTCCGCCGGCGCCGAGCACCTGAAGCAGACGCTGCAGGGCTCCGACTGCACCATCCTGCTCGACGACTACCGGCGCCGCGAGCTGCGGCGCGCGGCGACCCGCGGCGCGCCCATCGGCCCGGCCTCGGTGCCGCTCGCCGATCGGTCGCTGGCGCGCGACGCGCTCGAGGCGCGGACGCCGGTGGCGGGGCGGCTCGCCGAGCCGGGCGTGCCGGACCGGGCGCTGCTGGCGGTGCCGCTCCACGTCCGCGACCACCCGGTGGGCGTGGCGCTGGTGGCCGCCGCCACCATGGACCGGACCTTCTCGCCCGGCGAGCTGTCGCGGGCCATGGCCATCGCCAGCCAGCTCGCGGTGGCGGTGGACAACGCGCGGCTCTACTCCGAGACGCGGCGGCGCGCCGAGGAGCTGGGGCTGCTCCACGAGGTGGGCCGCTCGCTGGTGGCCACGCTCGACTTCGAGCAGGTGCTCGACGCGGGCGTGCGCAACCTGGCGCGCATCGTGGACGCGCCGCGCGCGGCCATCGCGCTCTGCGCCCCGGGCGGCGGGCAGCTCCAGGTGCGGGCGGTCTGGGGCCTCCCGCCCGGCGCCGTCGGCGTCGAGGTGCCGGTGGAGGCCGCCGCCCCGCGGCTCGCCGCCATGGTGTTCGAGCGCCGCGAGCCCATCGCCATCGAGGACGCGGCGCGGGATCCGCGCGTGCGCGAGGACGTGGCCCTCGACCCCTCGATCCGCGCCATGCTCGGCCTGCCGCTGCTGGTGCGCGACCGCTACATCGGCGCCGCGGTGATCCTCGAGACCCGCGGCCCCCGGCGCTTCAGCCCGGCGGAGATCGAGCGCGGGGCGGCGATCGCGAACCAGCTCGCGGTGGCCGCGGAGAACGCGCGGCTCTACGAGGACCTGCGCCGCAGCTACGCCGAGCTGGCGCACGCGCAGCGCCAGCTCATCCAGCAGGAGCGGCTCGCCGCGCTGGGCGAGCTGTCGGCGGTGGTGGCCCACGAGGTGCGCAACCCGCTCGGCGTCATCTTCAACTCGCTCGGCTCGCTGCGGCGCATGCTGCGCCCCCAGGGCGACGCGCGCATGCTGCTCGACATCGTGGGCGAGGAGGCCGACCGGCTCAACCGGATCGTGGGCGACCTGCTCGACTTCGCCCGCCCCTCCACGCCGGAGGTGCGCCCCGAGCCGCTGGACCGGGTGGTGGAGGAGGCGCTCGCCACCGCGCTCGCGCAGAACGGCCAGCCCATCGACGTCCGCCGCGAGGTGGACCCGGCGCTGCCGCAGGTGCCCATGGACGCGCGCCTGGTGCGCCAGGCGGTGGTGAACGTGGCGGTGAACGCGGTGCAGGCCATGCCGCGCGGGGGCCGGCTCACGGTCCGGCTGCGGCGGGACGGGGACGCGGCGGTGCTCGAGCTGGAGGACACCGGCGCGGGCATCCCGGACGAGGTCCGGGGCCGCATCTTCGAGCCGTTCTTCACCACGAAGGCGAGCGGGACCGGCCTCGGGCTGGCGGTGGTGCGGCGGATCGTCGAGGGACACGGCGGCGAGGTGGCCGTGACCAGCCGGCCCGGCGCCGGCACCGCCTTCGCCCTGCGCTTCCCGCTCACCCCGCTCGCGGGGGAAGACGGCGGCCCGGTTGAAAAGGAGGCGGGGATTGGCTGACATTCCGGGTGGCATGATCGACCCCGTTCCGCCGGAGGACGCGCGGGCGCCGCGGATCCCCGAGCCGCCCACCGGCGGCAAGGTGCTGGTCGTCGACGACCAGAAGAACATGCGCGCCACCACCGCCATCCTGCTCCGGCAGGCGGGCCACGCGGTGGAGGAGGCCGAGGACGGCGCGTCCGCGACGCAGCGGGTGCAGCACGAGAGCTTCGACGTCGTGCTCACCGACCTGCGCATGCCCACCGTGGACGGCATGGAGGTGCTGCGGGCGGTGCAGCAGGCCTCGCCCGAGACGCAGGTCATCGTGATGACCGCGTACGGCACCATCGAGTCGGCGGTGGAGGCGATCCGGCGCGGCGCCTACGACTTCCTGGCGAAGCCGTTCAAGGAGAGCGAGGTCCTGCTCCGCGTCTCCAAGGCGCTGGAAAAGCGGCGCCTGCTCGGCGAGGTGAACCTGTTCGCCGAGGAGTTCCGCAAGCGCTACGGCCTCGAGCACATCGTGGGCCGCTCCCCCGCCATGCGCGACGTGCTCGACCGCGTGCTGCGGGTCGCGCCCACCGACGCGACCGTGCTCATCACCGGCGAGTCCGGCACCGGCAAGGAGCTGGTGGCGCGCGCGCTCCACGTCACCAGCCGCCGCAGCGACAAGCCGTTCGTCCCGGTGAACTGCGCCGCCATCACCGACACGCTGCTCGAGTCGGAGCTGTTCGGCCACGCGCGCGGCGCCTTCACCGGCGCCACCCGGGCCCGCCGCGGCCTGTTCGAGGAGGCGAACGGCGGGACGCTGTTCATCGACGAGATCGGCGAGACCTCCCCCGGCTTCCAGGCGAAGCTCTTGCGCGCGCTGCAGGAGGGCGAGATCCGCCGGGTGGGCGAGTCCAGCCCGGTGCAGGTGAACGTGCGGATCATCGCCGCCACCAACCAGGACCTGCGCCGCGCCATCGCCGAGAAGCGGTTCCGGGAGGACCTGTTCTACCGGCTGAACGTGGTGCCGCTGCGCATCCCGCCGCTCCGCGAGCGCCGCGAGGACGTCCCGCTGCTCGCCGCCCACTTCCTGCAGCGCTTCGTGCAGCGCACCGGCAGCGAGCGCGTGCTCACCCCGGAGGCGGTGGCCTCGCTCGTGGCCCACGACTGGCCGGGGAACGTCCGCGAGCTCGAGAACATCATCGAGCAGGCCGCCGCGCTCTGCACCGGCCGCGAGATCCGCGCCGCCGACGTCCAGGTCGAGGCGCGGGCCGCGCCGGCGGCCGGCGCCGGGGTGACGCTCGCCGACGCGGTCGAGGACACCGAGCGCCGGGCCATCACCGCCGCGCTGGTGCGCTGCGGGAACGACCTCGGCCGGGTGGCCCGCGACCTCGGCATCTCCGGCACCACCCTCTGGCGCAAGATGAAGCGGCTCGGCATCGAGGCCCGCGAGCACCCGTCCGTAGGACCCTGATCGGGTCGCACAACCACATCGGGACGGGCATCCGGTCCAGGCCGCTTTTCATTTTTGCAGCGGCGTCTTGCACATCCGAAATCGCACCGGCGCTTTCGAGGGGACCGCACCGGGAGTGGTCCGGCGAGGGCGGCAGGCAAGTGCCCGAATAGAGACGGCATCCTCCGGAGCGAGCGCACCCGTCCTGGCTGGCACCGTCATTGCTCTCTGGGACGGGCGAGAAGTGCAAAGCAGCCTGTTGAAGTAGGTCCCCCCCCGCCACTTCAGCTGCGCTTTGCACTTCTTTTTCTTTTCTCCCGGAAGCGTCCCCATGGCGCAGTGCTTCCTGCTCGTGGACGAGGATCGGAACTTCCGGGAGGCCCTCGCGATCGCGCTCCGGCTGGACGGACACCGGGTCGAGGTGTGCGTGGGCGCCGACGAGGCGCTCGCGCGGCTCGCCGCGGGCGGCGTGGGCTGCTGCCTGGTGGACGCGCACATGCCCGGCGCCGACGAGGTGCTCGCGGCGGCCACCGCCGCCGGCGCGCGCCCGGTCATGACCGGCCCCTACGCCGACGTGCTCGAGCAGGCCGCCCGGCGGCACCCGGCGGCGACCGCGCTGCCGAAGCCGTTCCGCGCGGCCGAGCTGGCCGACGCCGGCCGCGCCGCGCACTAGCTCCGCCGCACCCTCGCCCGCGACGGGCGCCGCCCGGAGACGGCGGCGCGGCGGCCCGGTCGCCCCGGCCGCCGCGCGAGAGGTGGGGCGTGCGCCGCCCGCTACAGGATGATGGCGCTCGCGGCCTGGGCCAGCCGCACCATCGGGTCGGCCACCACGCCGAGCAGGACCACCACCGCCACCGCCGCGGCGAGCGCGATGGTGAGCGACGTCGCCGAGAGCACCACCTCGCCGGCCTCGTCCTTCGACGGCAGGAAGTACATGTAGAGGACGACGCGCAGGTAGTAGTACGCGCCGAGCACGCTGGTGAGCACGCCCAGCACCGCCAGGCCGTAGAGGCCGGCGCCCATGGCCGCCTTGAAGATGTAGAACTTCCCGATGAAGCCGGCGGTGGGCGGCACGCCCGCGAGCGAGAACAGGAACACCGCCATGGCGAACGCGAGCGCCGGGCGGCGCCGCGCCAGGCCGGCGAAGCGATCCAGGTCCCAGGCGTCGGCCGGCTCGAAGTCGCCCCGGGTCCGCCGCTCCAGCGCCCCGACCACCGCGAACGCGCCGATGACGGTGGCGGTGTAGGCCGCGAGATAGAACAGCAGGCCCGCGAGCGCCTTGTCGCGCGCGCCCGCCACCACCGCGGAGACCACGCCCACCAGCAGGTAGCCGGCGTGGCCGATCGACGAGTACGCCAGCATCCGCTTCACGCTGCGCTGCGGCAGCGCGAGCAGGTTGCCGAAGATCATCGTGAGCACGGCCAGGGCGGAGAGCACCGTGCCGAGCGAGGTGGACATGGCGGCCGAGCCGCTCTCGGTGGCCAGGAACAGGCGGACCAGCACCGCGAAGGCGGCCGTCTTCACGCCGGCGGCCATGAACGCGGTCACCGGGGTGGGCGCGCCCTCGTAGACGTCGGGCGTCCAGGCGTGGAACGGGACGGCGGCGATCTTGAACGCGACGCCGCCGGCCACCAGCGCGATGCCGGCGAGGTAGAGCGCCGAGCCCTGCCCGCGCGGCAGGAGCGAGAACAGCGTCGAGCCCGAGGCGCCGTAGAGCAGCGCCGACCCGTAGAGCAGGAGCGCCGAGGAGATCGAGCCGAGCACCACGTACTTGAAGGCCGCCTCGGCGGGCTTCTTGCCGCGCCGCAGGAAGGCGGCGAGGCAGTACGTGGAGAGGCTCATCACCTCGACCGCGATGAACGCGATGAGGAGGTCGGTGGCCATCCCCAGCAGCACCATGCCGGCGGTGCCGAACAGCGCGAGCGCGTAGAACTCGCCGCGCTCGGAGTTGCGGGCGTTCAGCCAGCTCTGGCCCACCAGGGCCGAGAGCGCCAGGCCGGCGCAGAGCACCACCGTGACGAAGGCGGAGAAGCTGTCCACCACCGCCTGGCGCCCGAACACGTTGCCGGGCACCGGCATCCAGGCGGCGTACGCCGCGGCGGCGGCCGCGAACACCATGGTCAGGTAGGCCTGGTAGGCCCGCCGGCCCGAGGTGAGGAACACCTCGGTCATCAGCAGGACCAGCGCCCCCATCGTGAGGATCGCCACCGGGACCAGCGCGACGAAGTCCTGGATCGGGAAGCCGCTCATGTCAGTAGTTCCCTCCGGGCTGCTGGAGCGGGACCGGCGCCGGCGCGGGGAGCGGGGCGGGCTCCGCCGCCGGGGCCGGCGCGGGCGCGCGGACCATCACCGCCGGCACCGCGGTGCCCACCTGCGGCCCCTTGCCGAGGCGCGCCTCGGCCACCTGGAAGCGCTGGATGAGGCGGTCCACCGCCGGCTTGGCCGGCGCCAGGAACGGCCCGGGCAGCAGGCCCATCACCACGATCAGCGCGATCATCGGGGCGAGCACGAAGCCCTCGCGGACGGAGAGGTCCGGGAGGTGGTGGTTCTCGGGGTTCTGGTTCGGCCCGAAGAACACCTTCTCCACCAGCAGCAGCATGTAGACCGCGCCCAGGATGACGCCCAGCGCCGCGACGGTGGCGAACACCGCCGAGCCGCCCAGGCGCGAGAGCCAGGTGCCGGACAGGATCAGGAACTCGCCCACGAAGCCGTTGGTTCCGGGGAGGCCGATCGAGGAGAGCGTCACGATCACGAACGCCGCCGCGATCACCGGCACGCGCTTGGCGATGCCGCCGTACTCGGAGATGAGGCGGGTGTGGCGCCGCTCGTAGAGCATGCCGACCAGGAGGAACAGCGCGCCGGTGGACACGCCGTGGTTCAGCATCTGGTAGACGGACCCGGTCATCCCCTCGGCGGAGAGGGCCATCAGGCCCAGCATCACGAAGCCGAGGTGGGAGACCGAGGAGTAGGCCACCAGCCGCTTCATGTCGGTCTGCACGAGCGACATGAGCGCGCCGTAGATGATGCCGATGACCGCCAGCACCGCGACCAGGTTGCGGTGCTGCAGCGCCGCCTCCGGGAAGAGCGGCAGCGCGTAGCGGAAGAAGCCGAAGGTGCCCATCTTCAGGAGCACGCCGGCCAGGATCACCGAGCCGGCGGTGGGCGCCTCGGTGTGCGCGTCCGGCAGCCAGGTGTGCAGCGGGAACATCGGCACCTTGACCGCGAACGCCAGCGCGAACGCGAGGAACAGCCAGCTCGCGGCGCCGGGCGTCACCGCCAGCGCGCGCCGGGCCTCGACGTAGTCGAAGGTGCCGCCGTCGTGGAAGTACACGTACAGGATGGCGAGCAGCATCAGCACGCTCGCCGCGAACGTGTACACGAAGAACTTCACCGTCGCGTAGAGGCGGTTCTGCGAGCCCCAGATCCCGATGAGCAGGTACATCGGGATGAGCATCGCCTCCCAGAACACGTAGAAGAGCACCAGGTCGAGCGCGATGAAGGTGCCGAGCATGGCGCTCTCGAGCACCAGCAGCGCGATCATGAACTCCTTCACGCGGTCGCCCACCGCCTTCCAGGCGGAGAGGACCACCACCGGCATGAGCACGGTGGTGAGCATGAACAGGAGCAGCGCGACGCCGTCGATGCCGACGTGGAAGCCGATGCCGATGGTGGGCATCCACGGGACCATGAGCTCGAACTGGAACTCGGGCGCGCCCGGGCTCGCGTCGAAGCCGAACCAGAGCCCCAGCGACAGCGCGAACGTGACGAGCGAGACCACCAGCGCGAGCGCCCGGTGCTGCGACGGCTCGTCCCGCGGGACGAGCACCATCGCGAGCGCGCCGAGCAGCGGGAGGAAGGTGACGACGGTGAGCAGGTTCACGAGCTAGCGCCCTCCTGCGCCGACCACGGTCCAGAGGATGACGGCCGCGGCGACCACCATGATCGCGGCGTAGCGCTGCACGTCGCCGTTCTGGGCGAGCCGGAGCACCGACCCGGCGTACCCGACCAGCCGGGCCACGCCGTTCACCACCAGGCCGTCGATGGCGAACACGTCCACGATGCGCCAGAGCAGGTAGGCGGCGGTCTTGAGCGGCTCGATGACCACCATCTGGTACAGCTCGTCCACCCGGAACTTGTCCACCGCGAACTGGTACAGGCGCGGGAACGTGCGGGCCAGGGTGGCCGGGGCGGTGCGGAGCGCGCCCGCGTACATGAGGTACGCGACCAGCGTGCCCACCGCGGCGAGCGCCCAGGCCACCGCGAACGGCCAGGCGGGGTGCGCGCCGGCGTGCAGGTGGCCGACCTCGTGGAGCTGCTCGGTGCCGGCCGCGAACACCGGCTCGGTGAACCGCGCGAACACCTCGGCGAGCGGGCCGTGACCGGGGAGGCCGAGCAGCAGCGCCACGATGGAGAGGATCGCGAGCACCCACAGCGGCAGGTACATCACCGGCGAGGACTCGTGCGCGTGCTCGGCGGCCGCGGTGCGCGGCTTGCCGGTGAAGGTCAGGAAGAACAGGCGCGACATGTAGAACGCGGTGCCGAGCGCGGCGAGCGAGCCGAGCACGTACGCGATCTGGCCGACCTGGTGCCAGGCCGGGTTGTGGCTGAACAGCGCGTTCCCGAGGATGGCGTCCTTCGAGAAGAAGCCGGACAGCGGCACGAAGCCGGTGATGGCCAGGGTGGCGATGCCGAAGGTGGCCGCGGTGTGCGGCATCTTCTTCGCGAGGCCGCCCATGTTCCGGATGTCGGTGTCCTCGTGCATCCCGTGCATCACCGAGCCGGCGCCGAGGAACAGGCACGCCTTGAAGAACGCGTGGGTGACGAGGTGCAGCACGCCGGCCCACCAGGCGCCGACGCCGACGCCGATGAACATGAAGCCGAGCTGGCTGACGGTGGAATAGGCCAGGACCTTCTTGATGTCGGTCTGGACGAACGCGATCATCGCCGCGAACAGCGCGGTGAGCGCGCCCACCAGCGTCACCGTGGCCATGGCCGCCGGGGCGAGCGAGAACAGGTACGCGTTGCGCGCCACCAGGTACACGCCGGCGGTCACCATGGTGGCGGCGTGGATCAGGGCGGAGACCGGCGTCGGGCCGGCCATCGCGTCGGGGAGCCACACGTAGAGCGGCAGCTGGGCGCTCTTGCCGCAGGCGCCCACGAACAGGCCGATGAGCGCGAAGGTGATGGCGGCCTGGTAGGTGCGGCCGGCGAACACGCCGGTCTGGATCGCGGCGGCCGGGTCGACGCCGTGCGCGAGCGACTGCAGGTCGGCGTAGCCGACCGTGCCGAAGATCGAGAACAGCGCGAAGACCCCGATCAGGAAGCCGAAGTCGCCGATGCGGTTGGTGACGAACGCCTTGCGGCCCGCGAACGCCTTGGCCGGGTCGGTGTACCAGAACCCGATCAGCAGGTAGCTGCAGAGGCCCACGCCCTCCCACCCGACGAAGGTGAGGATGAGCGAGTCGCCGAGGACGAGCGTGAGCATCGCCGCGACGAACAGGTTCAGGTACGTGAAGAAGCGCGCGTAGCCCGCGTCGTCCTCGTGCGACATGTACGACGCCGAGTAGACGTGGATGAGCGTGCCCACGCCGGTGACGACCATGATCATCGTCGCCGACAGGCGGTCCACCAGCAGGCCCCAGCCGATCGAGACGATCGTGCGGCCGTCGGCGCCGGTCACCTGGATCCAGGGCTCACCCCGGAAGCGGAGCACCGTGCCCGTCAGCGCGTGGTAGAACGCGACCGACGAGACGAGGAACGCGCCCACCATCACGCCGATGGCGATCACCGTCACGTTCCCGCGGCCGAGCCTCCGGCCGGTGAGACCGTTGACGATCGCTCCCGCGAGCGGGAACAGGATGATGGCCCACAGATAGGACTCTGCCGCAGCGGGAGAGGGTACGATCGAGGGCATAGAGTGGGGCGAAGGATTACCTTCATAGAGCCGCTCTAGCAAGGGTCTTGTCGGCCGAAAACCTCCGGGAGCAAGCGGACATGACCACTCCAAAATTCGTCCCCGGGCCGGCCGGCTCGGCCTTGCGAGGGCTCCCGCGGACGGATCGGCTGGTGGAGGCGGCGGATCGCGCGGGCATGGTCGAGGCGCTCGGCCGCGGCCCGGTCCTCGAGGCCGTCCGGGCCGAGCTGGACCGCCACCGGGCGGCGGTGCTGGCGGGGGAGCCCTGCCCCTCCCCGGAGGCGATCGAGGCAGGGCTGCTGGACCGGCTCCGGGAGGACGCCCGGGGGTCGCTCCGGCCGGTCGTCAACGCCACCGGCGTCGTGATCCACACCAACCTCGGCCGGGCGCCGCTGTCGGACGACGCCATCGCGGCCATGGGCCGGGCGGCCCGGGGCTACACGAACCTCGAGTACGACCTCGCGGAGGGCGAGCGGGGGGACCGGTACGGCCACGCCGAGGCGCCGCTGTGCCGGCTGACCGGCGCCGAGGCGGCGGTGGCGGTGAACAACAACGCCTCGGCCGTCATGCTGGCGCTCGCGGCGCTCATGGACGCGGCGCCGGACCGGTCGGGCGGCGGGGAGGCGGGGGTGCGCCCGCTGGCCGCACCCGGCCGCGGGGAGGCGGAGGCGGGCCTGCCCGAGGTGATCGTGTCGCGCGGGCAGCTCGTCGAGATCGGCGGCGGCTTCCGCATCCCCGACGTGCTGCGCCGCTCCGGGGCCGCGCTCGTCGAGGTGGGGACCACCAACCGGACCTACCTGCGCGATCACGAGGCGGCGGTCGGCCCGCGCACGCGCATCCTCCTGGCGGTGCACCGGTCCAACTTCCGCCTGTCCGGCTTCGTGCACGACACGCCGCTGGAGGAGCTGGTGGACCTCGGCCGCCGGCGCGCGCTGTGGGTGGTGGACGACCTGGGCTCGGGCACGCTCCTCGAGACGGCGCCGTTCGGCCTGGGCGTCGAGCCGACCGTGCAGGAGCGGATCCGCGCCGGCGCGGACCTGGTGTGCTTCTCCGGCGACAAGCTCCTGGGCGGCCCGCAGGCGGGGATCCTGTGCGGCACGCGCGAGGCGATCGCGCGCGTGAAGCGCCACCCGCTCATGCGCGCGCTCCGGGTGGACAAGGTGACGCTCGCGGCGCTCTCGGCGACGCTCGCGCACTACGAGCGCGGCGAGGCGCTGGAGAAGGTGCCGGTGTGGCGCGCCATCGCCGCGGGTCCGGAGGCGCTCGAGGCGCGCGCCCGCGGCTGGCTCGCGGCGCTCGGGCCGGCCGGCGCCGGCTGCGCGGTGCG
>NZ_BAZG01000072.1 GCF_000964525.1 Anaeromyxobacter sp. PSR-1 | reverse complement strand
CGCGGCCAGGCCGGAGCGCACCAGCCGCCACGGCCGCGTGTTCGGCGACACGGTCCACCTGGCCATCGGATTCGCGCTCCGCGGCCCGGCGCTCGCGCCCGCCGCCGCCGTCGCGCGGGCCGCGGCCGCGACCGGGCTCTCGGAGCGGCGCGCCGAGGCGGCCGAGGACGTGGGCCGGGCGCTCGCCGCGCTCGAGCGGGCCGGGCTGCGGCGCGCGCCGGGGCCCGACCTGCAGCTCGAGTACCCGGTGGCGCACGCCTCCGGCGGGAAGCTGGTGCAGGGCTACGTGGACCTCCTCGGCGTCCGCGACGGGCGGGTGGTGATCGTGGACTTCAAGACCGACGCGCCGCCGGCCGGCGACGTGCACGCGTCGCACGCGGCCTACGTCGAGCAGGTGCGGGGCTACGCGCGGATCCTGGTCGCCCTCGGGGTGGCGCGGGAGGGCGCCGTGGACGCCGGGCTCCTGTTCACCGCGGACGGCGGCATCCGCTGGGTGTAGGCGGCGGCTGCCGCTCGCCCTTCGACTTCGGCGAGCCTTCGGCTCGCCTACGCTCAGGGTGAGCGGGCGGAAAGCCACTCGCGGTGAGCGGCCGGGAAACCGCTCAGGGTGAGCGGCCGGGAAGCCGACCGGCGTCAGTGCAGCGTGTGCACGTCCTCGACGAGCTCGGACTCGAGCACCATCTCGACGAGGTAGCCGTCCACCCGGTCCGGGACCTTCTCGACGACCTCGGGCGACAGCCAGCGCACCACCACCTCGAGCTCGACCCCCTGCCCGCGCACCTCGACCGGGCGCGCCTTCACGAACCACGGCTCGTCGGGCAGCACCGCGAGCCGGAGCGCGTTGCAGGCGGTGCAGGCGATCTCCCACTCCTTCGGATCGAGGCGCCCGTCCGGCAGGTACGGCGTCTGCGGGCGTTCGGCCATGGCGTCGCGGAGGGCGCGAGGGCGGCGGGGCATGGTTCCACCGATACACCACGGATCCGACACCGGCCTCGCGCGCACGCCGGTTGCTACCGGTCCCCCCGGACCGCCGCGGTCCGAGTCTGTTCGCGGACCTGGCCGCGGCGGCGGGCCCGCCACACGGACCACGGTCCGCGCCGCGGACCGAACCCCTGCCTGGGAGGCCCTCGTGACCGAACCGACGCTGGATCAGCTCCTCGACGAGTTCAGACGCTGCGACGAGCCCGACGACCACCTCCTCCTCGCGCTGCGGATGCTGCGGACCCGCTCGCGGGACGAGCGCATCGTCGTGTCGCTCCTCCACGTCATGGACGAGAACCCGAAGGCAGGTGCCGCGTGCCTCGCGACGTACGGGGATGCTCACGTCGTCCACGACCTGTCGCGCGCGCTCGACCGACTCACGGCCCGCCCGGTCGCGGACTGCCCGCTCTGCGCGTGGGTGGACCTCGTGGCGGTCGCGAACGCGATCCGCGACCTGGGCGGGAGCGTCACCGCCGAGCAGCAGGCCCGGATCGACGGGTTCCTCGCGAGCGACGCCTGGTTCCGGGCCCGCCGGGACGGAACCGTGCACGGAGCGGCCGTTCCGACCGCGGCTCGCGCGCTCCGGCCGGGCCGCAACGACCCGTGCCCGTGCGGCAGCGGCCGGAAGTACAAGCGCTGCCACCTCGCCGGGGACGAGCGGACGGGACGCTGACCCGTTCACCCTTCGTCACCTCTACCCGCAGTCCGCGGCCGGCGGCCGTGTGGGTCCGGCGCGCAGCGTTCGCGCGCGGTGACACCCTCGCCCCCACGGCGACCGCGCGCCACCCACCACATCCCATCGTTTCCCAGTGGTTCTCGGCGCACCCGTGGGGATCATGTGACTGACACGGACCGCGGCATGCCTTACTCGTGTTGGCGCTGGGCCACTGGACCGGAGGCATCGGTGAACGTCCCCCTCACGCAGCGCTTCATCTCCGCCGTGGCGAAGGCGCACGAGCTCCACGCGACCCAGGAGCGACCGGGCTCGGGCGCCCCGTACCTCACGCACCTGCTGGGTGCGGCGGCGAACGTGCTGCACTTCGGGGGCGACGAGGACCAGGCCATCGCGGCGCTGCTGCACGGCGTGGCGGCGAGCGGCGACGCGCGGGCCACGCTCGACACCCTCCGGGAGGCGTTCGGCGGCCGCGTGGCGGACCTGGTGGCGGGCTGCCGCGACGCGTTCGACAGCGCCGAGCCGGGCTGGCGCGCGCGCAAGGTGGCGTTCCTGGCGCGCCTCGCCACCACGCCGCGCGACGTGCTGCTGGTGGTGGCGGCCGACAAGCTCGACGACGCGCGCGCCATCGTCACCGACCTGCGCACGCGCGGCTCCGAGGCCTGGACGCGCCTGCCTGGCGGCCGCAACGGGTCGCTCTGGTACTACGCGGCGCTCGCGGCCAGCCTGGCGCGCGCCGGGGTCGGCAGCATCGCGGTCGCGCTCGAGGCCACGCTCGACGAGATGGCGAACGCCGCGGTGGACTGCGAGGTGGACGACCGCGTCGCGCTCGCGGAGCAGTTCGGCTGCCTGGCGCTGTCGTCGATCCAGGCCTGACGACGGGTCAGCCCGCGAGCCCGGGCCAGCATCCCTCGGCGCACGGCGCGGCGACGATCCGGGCGCCGACGAGCGCGCGGGTGAGCGCGATGTGCATGCGGGTGCCGAAACGGCCCACGGCCTCGTCCACGTCCGCGACGATCACGAACGGCCGCTCCAGCCCCTTCCAGCGCAGGAACGTGTCCGCGACGAGCCGCTCCGCCATCTCGGGGTGGTCCGCGTGCACGAACGCGTGGCGGCCGAGGCGCTCGCCGTGGTGGATCGCGCCCGGGGCGGTCTGGCCGCGCAGCGAGACGACGCCGATGTCGGAGAGCGCGACCTTCTCCGAGAGCAGCCGGTCGATCTCCTGCGCGACGCGGTCCGCCACCTTCGCCGGCGACGGGCAGGCGACGAGCGCCAGCGTCCGCTCCTTCACCGCGGCGGCGATGGCCCGCGCGTCCCCGTCGCCGCCCGCGTAGCGCGCCGCGAGCGCGCCGACGCCGGGCGGGCAGCGCTGGCCGCGGGGCAGCCGGAAGGTGGTGGTGAACAGGTCGCCCATGGGCTCGCGGTCGGCCCAGAAGCCCTGCCCCGGGTCGTGGAACGCCCACAGCCGCGCGCCCTCCGAGAGCGCGCGCACGAGGTACCAGGCCTCGAAGGTCAGGTCCTGCCCCTCGTCCACCACCACCGCGTCCCAGCGCCGCTCGCACAGGTCCGCGGCGCGCTCGTAGGTGGCCTGCCAGAACTCGTTCGCGGTGAGATCGCCCTGGCGATCGGTCCCGTCCACCGCGTCCACGATCGCCTTGGCGAGGCCGCTCACCGTCTGGATCTCGACCCCGCTGCCGGCGAGCCGCACCTCCAGCCACTTGCGGAGCGGCTGGGTGAAGCAGAGGAGCAGCACGCGCTTCCCTCCGGCCGCGTGCCGCCGCGCGGCCTCCGCGGCGAGGAGCGTCTTGCCCGACCCGGCGCCGCCGCGCACCAGCACGCGGTCGTTCTCGAGCAGCCCCTCCAGCGCGTCGAGCTGCGCCTCGTCGAGCGCGAGCCGCCGCTCGCCGAGCGCGCGGACGCGGGCGCCGAGCGACAGCGCCGGGACCCAGGTCTCGCCCCACAGCTGGTGGAGCCGCTCCATCCAGCTGCCGCGGGGCGGCCGCGGCTCGGGCAGCGCGCGGGCGACCACGCCCGGCAGCGCCTCGGCGAGCCAGTCGAGCTGCCTGCGCCCGAGCACGACGCCGCGCAGCGCGTCCTCCTGCGGCTGGTCGTCGAACTCGGTGTCGGGGAAGACGACCGCGGCGCCGAACGCGGGCGGCGCGCAGCTCCAGTCCTCCAGCCGCCGGGACAGGCGCTTCGCGAACTTCGTCCCCTGGTCGAGCGGCGCCTCGTCGAGCGGCACGCCGTTCGTGAACCAGCGGCCGTCGCGCTGCTCGATCCGGCCGCCCTTCACCTCGAGGACGAGCAAGCCGCGCTCGGGATGCGCCAGCACGAAGTCGCCCTCGCCCAGGAGGTTCTTCCCGTCGCGGATGCGGAGCGAGTGCCAGGCGGTCCAGCCGGGCGGAAGCCCCTTCGCGAGCGCGCGCCAGACGGTCCGCTCCGCCTCCGACCTCGCCGGCCGCGGCGCCTCCGACGGGTGGACGCGGGGAGTGGCCATGCGCCCAGGGTGCCAGAAGGCCGGGGCGATTCAAGCCGCGTGTCCGAGATTGACTTTTCGAGCAATCCGTGGCAATACGTTTCGTGTTCGATGACGTTTGGCCCCATTCCATCAAGACGAGGCGAGGGCGGCGGCCCTGAGACCCTCGGCCAGCTCCCGGTCGGTCCCGACCGGGGTTGTGGCAATGCCGCCTGCGATGGAGGACCCATGACGACCCCCGAGAAGACCACGTAATCGCAGGGCTCCGGCGCGTCCGCGGGGCGGCCCCGGCCGTCCCGTGGCCCGCCGCGTCCGCCGCCGCCCGTCGCGGGCGAGCGGCCGGGCATGTCCGCCCGACGGATAGGATCCTCCTGTCCGGCGGCTCGAGCGATCAATCCAGACCTATCCGCCCGCTCCACGGGCGGCGCGGGACCATTGCGTCCCGGGAAAGGAACCGAACCATGCAGCCCTACTCGCTGGGCGTCGCCGGCCTGCTCGCGATGGCCTGCGACTGCATCCGCCGCGGCGACCTCGACGGCGCCCAGGCCGCGCTCGCGCGCGCCCGCGCGCTCCACCGTCCGGAGCGCCCGGTGCACGCCGCCGACGACGAAGGAGGGACTCGATGACCGCGAGGCAGACGACGGATCGGATGCTGGCCGAGCTGCGCCGCGCCTACCAGCTCGCGGAGGAACAGCGCGCGCCCGAGGCGCTCGACATCTACCGCACCCTCCTCGGCGAGGCGCGCCAGGCGGGGATCGACTCGGCGCACCTGCACTGGGCCTGCGCCGTGGCCGCCGACTACTCGGGGGAGCTGGAGATGGCGTTCGAGCAGATCACCACCGCGATCGCGAAGGACCCGCTGGCGCCGCCGTTCCGCCACTCCTTCGACCTCATCACCCGCCACCTCCGCGCCGCGCTCGCCGACCCGGAGCGCGACGCCGGCGACCCGTCCACGCCGCGCCTCTACGCGCTGCTGCAGCGCTCGGACGAGGCCGACGTGGGCGCGCACCTCGCCATGGTCCGCTTCCACCTGGCGAAGGGCCACGCGGTGGAGGCGCGGGCGCTGCTCGAGGCGGTGGCGCTGCTCCACCCGGCCTCGCACGAGGCGTGGGAGCTGCTGGGACGCGTCGCCCGGGAGGCGGGCGACGTCGAGACCGCGGAGCGGGCGCGCCTCGAGGCGGCCGCGCTGGGCGACGGCGAGCTGCCGTTCGCGATCCCGGGGCCGGCGTCGGCGTGAGCGGGGCAGGCGCCGCGGCCGCGCCTGCTGCTCACCGCGACCCGCCGCCGGTCGCCTCGCCCGGCGCGCCCGGGCTCCCCTGCCCCGCCTCCCCGCGCTTCCCGTGCATCAGCTCGAGCACGGCGCGGTACAGGCGCTGGCGCGCGTCGTGGCGCTGGCTGGCGCGGGTGATGTACCGGACCACCACCTCCATGCCGTTCGCGGCGGGCACCACCTGGATCCCGGGCACGGCCGAGAAGCTCTGCACGGCGTAGCGCGAGGTGGTCTTCCGCCACTCGCTCTCCGCCGCCTTGGCGTTCGCCTCGGTCTCCTTCTCCACCAGGTGCTGCACGCCGTCGATGACGGGGTAAGGGTCGCGGCCGAGCGGGACGAGCAGGCGCAGCTCGTCCCACATCCACTGGCCGGAGGTGGAGAAGTTGAAGTAGTGGCCCTCGATCGCGAAGGAGTTCACGAACGAGACGCGGCGGCCGGTGGGGTGGCCGGCGTCGTTCCAGCTCCCGGTCTCGAGCAGCACGGTGTGGAAGAGGCCGATCTCCACCACCTCGCCGCCCACGCCCTTGATCTCGACCCAGTCGCCGACGCGGATGCCGTTGCGGCCCATGAGGATGAACCAGCCGAAGAACGCGACGATGAAGTCCTTGAGCGCCACGGTGAGGCCGGCGCCGGCGAGGCCGAGGACGGTGGTGGCCTGCCCGGGCGCGCCGAACACGACGAACAGCGCCACCAGCACCGTGACCACGTTCACGCCGAGGCGCGCGACCGTGCGCACGGTCTCGACCCGCAGCCGCTCCTTCGCCCGCTTGCGGAAGAACCGGTCCACCGCCTCGCCCAGGCCGAACCCGGCCGCGACCACGGCGAGCAGCGCCAGCACGCCCCACAGCAGCCGGTGCAGCGCGGCGCGGACGTGGCCCTGCACCACCTCGCGCCACTGGCCGTAGGTGTCGGCGAGCTCGTTCAGGTCCTGCAGGCGCCGGCCGATCGTCGCGAGCCGGCGCTGGTCGTCGCTGAAGCGCTGGAGCGCCTTCACCGCCTCCGCCTTCGCGGCCCGGTCCGCCGCGGCCGCCTCGCCGGCGGCCACCCGCGCGGCGGACGCCTTCGCGGCCTCGCGCTCCTCGGCCTCGCGCTTCTTGCGCGCGACGAGGTCGTCGCGCCGCTTCGCGAGCCGCTGCGCGCGATCCTGGATGTCGGCCTGCGCGGCCGCGAGCTGCGCCGCCTTCGCCCGGTGCCAGCTCCACACCCGCCAGCGCGCGAGCAGGCTCGGCGCGGTCGCGGGCGCCGCCGCCGCCGCCGGCCGCGGCTCCTTCTGCGCGGCGTCGTACACCTCGCGCAGCCGGCGGATCCGCACCTGCGGATCGCCGCCGGCGCGCTGGAGCTGATCGGTCGCCGAGGCGAGCTCGTTGTTCTCGAGCTCCAGCTCGGCGCGCGCGACCTCGAGCTGGTCCTCGAGCTCCACCCGCGCCTGCTCCGGCGCGGCCTTCACCCTCGCCTCGAGCGCCGCCACCCGCCCCTCGGCCGCGTCCACCGCGGCCTGCGCCCGGGCCCGCGCATCGGCGAGCGCCTTCAGCTCCGGCGTCTGCTCGGGCACGTTCTCGGCCGCGTCGCGCATCGCCACCGCGAAGGCGAGGTCGATGGCGTGGTCCGCGAGCCGCTCGGCCTGGCGCGAGAGCTCCTGCTCCTCCGGCGTGGTCGCGTAGGCGGAGAGCTGCTTCGCGGTGAGGAGCGGCCGCATGTCCACCAGCCGCGTGCGCCGGGGGCGCTGGCCGGCGGGCTGTCCCTGTCCCGCGCCCTGCCCTCGCGCCCCCGCCTGCCCTGCACCGGGCGCGGGCGCGCCCGCCGGCGCCGCGCCGGCCGCGTTCGCCTCGGGGGCGCCACGGTCGCGCGTGAGGAACAGGCCGGCGCCGACCGCGCCGAGGAGGAGCACCAGCAGGAGGACCGTGAGCTTTCGCGAGGCGTTCACGGCGCGGCAGCACAGCACGAACGCGGGGCGACGCCAAGGTGGGCGGGCGTGCGCCCGCTGGTCCGCACGCCACGTGTCGGCCGTCGCCGCCTCGCCACGCGGTCACACCCGTCGGAGCGGGCCTGCGCTCCCGGTGGCAGCGCCACGATCGGTACGCCTACACTCGCGGCGCAACGCCACCGGATGCTCGGAGGTGAGCCATGGGACGCCGCGCCCTCACCGCGCTCCTCGCCCTCGCCCTCTCCTCGTTCCCCGCGCGCGCCGCCGCCGGGACGACCGTCGCCGCGATCGTGGGACCCGACGGCGCCGCGCTCGAGGCGGCCACGGACGTGGAGCGAATCCGCTTCGGGGAGGCGCGGCCGGTGCGGCTCGCGGTCGATGACGCGCTGGACGTGGGCGACGAGCTGCGGAGCGCCGGCGGAGACCTCACCGTCGTGCTGGCGTGCTCGGAGGCGGCCTCGGTGACGCTGACGGGCGCGTTCCGGGTGGCGATCATGCCGGCGAGCGAGGGCCGGACCTGCCTCATCGACCTGTTCGCGGGGGACGCGTACATGACCGGCGATCGCTCCACCGGGCTCGGACTGGGCGACGTGATGGCCGGCGCCGAGCGGACGCAGTACCGCGCGGCGTTGTCGCGCGACGCGGAGGGCGTCCGGACCGAGCTCTTGGTGTTCGACGGGGAGGTCGTGGTGCGCCAGGCGGCGGGCGGCGGATCGACGCCGGCCGAGGCCGTGGGGGCGGGCGCGGTTCTCTCGATGCAGGGCGCTCGCCGCGAGCAGACCGCGCTCACCGCGCGCCAGCTCGAGGCCGCCGCGCGGCTGTACGCGGGCGTGGACGCGAGCCGCCTGGGCCATGCCCAGCGGCCCGCGGCGACGGCGCAGCTCTCCACGGCGTACCTGGCCGTCCTCCACCGTCCGACCGACGCCGACGCGCGGCTCAAGCTGGTCGAGCAGCAGGTGCGCCTCGCCGCGACCGGCCCGACGACGCTCCACCAGCTCGCGCGCGCGGCGGCGATCGCGCCGGGGTCGGAGGGGCTCGAGGTGGCCACGATCGCGCTGAGCGCCGCGGTGTACCGGCAGCGCGGCGCGGCGGCGAAGGCGGCAACCCGGGAGGCGGAGCTGCGCGGTCTCGACCCGACGGTGGTCGATGGGGCGCTCCGGGCCCGCAAGCTCGACCCGGCGGTCGTCCGCCGGGGAGTGCCGCCTGGACACCTCGCCGCCCCGGGCGCCCCTGCCGCGCTGCAGGTGCGCGCCCTGGCCGAGCCGCCGGCGATCCACGTCCTCGGGGAGACGCGCGTCCGGATCCGCGTGACCACCGGAGACGGCAGGCCGGTCCAGGGCGCCCGCGTGCGCGTCGCGGCCGGCGGCGGCTCCTTCGGCCACGCGGTCCCGGGCGCCGTGGAGGTCACGGAGGCTGCGGGGCAGACCGGGGCCGACGGGGTCTTCGTCACGGTGTGGGGCTGCCGGCAGTGCGCGCCGGCGTACGTGCTCTCGGTGGAGGCGGCGCGGGAGGGCTTCGTCCCCGCGCGCGCCGAGGTGACGGTCCGGGTGCAGTAGCGCGCCCGGAGGGAGGAGCGGGCGTGCCGCAGGAACGGCTCGCGAGCGGTCCTCGCGCGGACGCGGGCGGGGGCGGCGACGGCAGCGCGCCGCAGGGCGTGCTCACGCCGGAGCGCATGGAGCGCTGGCGGGAGCGGCTGCTCGAGGCGGCCCTCATCGGCGTCCCGCTCGCGGTGATCCAGTGGGCCGTCGGCCGGCTGAGCGCGCGCGTCACCTCGCAGCCGTGGCACGTCCTGTGGTTCGTGGCACCGCTGGCGGTGGCCGCCTGGCTCGCGTGGCAGGCGGTCGTGCGGCGCCGCACCTTCCGGCCGCGCGGCCCCATGCGCGCGTTCCTGGTCTGCTACCTCGCCGTGTTCGCGGTGGCCGGGGCCGCGGACCTGCTGGTCCTGACGCGCACCACGGTGGTCTACGAGCACGAGCCGCCGCGGCACCGGCTCCTGCCCGCCGGGTGGGGCGACTGGCGCTACCGCGTGGCGCGACGCTACTCCGCCGACCAGGTGCCGCTGGTGGTGGTGGTCGAGCCCGCGCCCGGGAGCACGACGAGCCGGAGCGCGGCGCGCTTCGAGCTGGCGCGGCTGGTCGCGCTGGCGGAGCGCGCGGGGGCCGCCGGCGTGGCCCTCGACTTCTACTTCGGGGAGGAGCCCTCCCCGGCCGACGCGCTGCTGTGCGCGACCGTCCAGCGCGCGCGCAAGCCGGTGATCGCCGGCGAGCGCACCGTGAAGCTCCCGCACATCCATGCCGAGGCCTACGCACCGACGCTCGAGCCCTGCTTCCCGCCGGAGCGCCGGGGCCACCTGCTTGCGTACCGCGACGCGGACGCGCTCGTCCGGACCGTGGGCCTGAGGACGCTGCGGGGAACGCCTTCGCTCTCCCTCCAGGTGGCGACCCAGCTGGCGGGCGGCCCGGTGGCGCCGGAGGGCGAGCTGATGCAGGTCGTCTTCCCTCGCGACGAGTTCCTCGTCGTCGCCGCCGAGGAGCTCGCGCGCCTCGACCTTGGCGACCTGAAGGACCGCTTCCTGCTCGTCGGCGAGCGTTCCGACGCCGAGACCTTCCAGACGCCCTTCGGCCCGCGCCTGGGTGTCGAGCTCCACGCCGCCGCCGTCGGCACGCTGCTGACCGGGACCTGGATCCGGCGGCCGCCGGCCTGGTGCGGCGCCCTGCTCCTCCTGGTCGCCTGCTACCTGCTCGCCGCGCTCGCCGCCGCCGGCGCGTCCACGGGGAAGCTGTTCGCGACCGCGGCCGCGGTGACCGCGTTCGTGGTCGGCGGCGCGGCGATCTCGATGCGCCTGTGGAACGTGTGGCTGGACGTCGTGTACCCGGTCGCCGCCGTGTGGCCGCTCGCCGTCCTGCTCGCGCTGCTGCGTCGCCGGCTCGCCGCGGCGTCCCCGGTCCGCGGCCCCGCCCCCGGCGACCCCGGGCGGCCCGAGGCCGCGGCCCGCGGCAACTGAGCGCAGCGGTCCCTCCCCGCGCCCCCGCTACGATCGCAGCGGGGGGGGGAGCCGCCGTTGGCCGGACGCGGGATCATCGCCGTGGTGGCGCTCGCCGCCTCGCTCGCGGATGCGCCACCCATCGCCACCCCCACCGGCGAGGCCGCGCCGGCGGAACCGGGCGCGCCGTCGGATCCCGGCCGCGCGCTCCTCCGCGGCCTCGTCGAGCAGGCGTTCCTCCCCGAGCTGCGCTGGGCCTCCTTCGCGGAGCACCGCGAGGCGGTGGGCCGGTTCTACGCGGAGCGCGGCGACGCGCTGGCGTGGTTCCGAAGCGGCCGCCCGACGGCGCAGGCGGCCGCGGTGGTCCAGGCGCTCCGGCGCGCGGACGAGAAGGGGCTCGATCCGCGCGACTACGGCGGACCGGGCTGGGCCGGCTGGCTGGAGGCGCTCCGCACCGGTTCGGCGGCGGACGAGTGGGAACGGGTCCGCTTCGACGTGGCGCTCACCGTCTCCGCGATGCGACTCGCCTCGGACCTCGCCATGGGCCGGCTGCGGGCGCGGGCGCGCGCCGCGGACGTGGGGCTCGTCGAGCCGGTCCGGTGGGACGCGGACGGCCAGCCCGACCTGGCCGCCATCGTGCGCACGATCGCGACCGCCGAAGACGCCGCGGGCGCGCTCGCGTCCGCGGAGCCGCCGTTCGCCGGCTACCGCCGCACGGTGCAGGCGCTCCTCCGCTACCGCGAGCTGGCGGTGCTGGACCGCGACGACCCGCTCCCGCTGCCGCGCCGGCCGATCGCCGCCGGCGAGCGCTACGCGCGCGCCGAGGCGCTGGCCCGGCGGCTCCGCCTCGTCGAGGACCTGACCGACGGCGGCGCGCCGCACTGCGACCTCTACGACGACGCGCTCGCCCGGGCCACCGCGCGCTTCCAGCGCCGGCACGGGCTCGACCCGGACGGCCGGCTGGACGCGCGCACCGTGCGCGAGCTGAACGTCCCGCTCGAGCGCCGGGCCGGGCAGCTCGCCCTCGCGGTCGAGCGGTGGCGCTGGCTGCCGCGCCGCTTCGTCGCGCCGCCGCTGGTCGTGAACATCCCGGAGTTCCGGCTCCACGTCGCCGACCGGGCGCACCGCATGGCGATGCGCGTGGTGGTCGGCCGCGCCTACCGCCACCGCACCCCGGTGTTCGCGGCGGCGCTCACCGAGGTGATCTTCCGGCCGTACTGGGAGGTCCCGAGGAAGATCCAGCGCGAGGAGCTCGTGCCGAAGCTCGAGCCGGACGCCGCGCGCCTCGCGGGCGAGGGCTACGAGATCGTGGACGAGGGCGGGCGCGTCCTGCCGCTCGAGGCGGCCGCCGGGGCGGACGCGCTCGAGCGCCTGCGCACCGGCGCGTGGCGCCTGCGGCAGCGGCCCGGGCCGCACAACGCGCTCGGGAGGGTGAAGCTCGTCTTCCCGAACCCGTACCAGGTCTACCTGCACGACACGCCGTCGCAGGAGCTGTTCGCGCGCTCGCGGCGCGACTTCAGCCACGGCTGCATCCGGGTGGAGGACGCGGAGGCGCTCGCGGCCTGGGTGCTGCGCGACGAGCCGGGCTGGACGCCGGAGCGGGTCCGCGCCGCGATGGAGGGCGACGAGACGGTGCGGGTGCGCGTCGGCCGCCCCACGCCGGTGTTCGTGCTCTACGGCACCGCGGTCGTGGCCGACGGCGGCGAGGTGCGGTTCTTCGGCGACCTGTACGGCGAGGACGCGGCGCTCGCGGCCGCGCTGGCCGAGGAGGGCCTCCGCCGGTCGGGACCGCGTCCAGCCGGACCGCCGGGCTAGGTCCTCACCGCGCGCGCTCGCCCACGCTCGCGTCGAGCCGCAGCTCGACCCATCCACGCACCGAGCTCACCTGCCAGACGCGCGCCGCGCCGCGCAGGTCCTCGAGCGTGAGCGCCGCCTCCCCGAGCTCGCCCGCCTCGAGGAGGTGCGCGCGGAAGGTGCCGGGCAGCAGGCCGGCCGCGACCGGCGGGGTGAGCCCGCGGCCGGCGCGCTCCAGCACGAGGTTGCCGGTGCTGGTCTCGGTGAGCTCGCCGCGCTCGTTCCAGAGGATCACCTCGTCGGCCCCGGGCCGTCCGGCGCGCGCGCGCTCGAACGGCTCGCGGCGCGAGGTCTTGAACCGGAGGAACGGGTCCGCGGAGTTCACCGGGTCGGGCGCCAGCGCGGCGCGGAGCGGCCGCGAGGACGGCAGGGGCAGCGCCTCCACCGCGAGGCGGCCGTCGGCGGCGAGCGCGAGGCGGACCTTGCGCGGCCCGTCGAGCCCGGCCACCGCGCCCTCGAGCGCCGCCCGCACCGCGCCGGGATCGCAGGGGTGGCCGAAGCGCGCCGCGGCGCCGGCGAGCCGCGCGAGGTGCCGCTCCAGCAGGAAGTACCCGGCGCCGGGCTCCCACCGCAGCGCCTCCAGCAGCACGAGCCCGCTCACCGCGACCCCTCCTGCCAGCCGGCCAGGGCGCGGATCAGGTTGCGCGCCTTCAGCTCCGCCTCGGCGTGCTCGGCCTCGGGCGCCGAGTCGGCCACGATGCCGCCGCCGGCGTGCAGGTGGACGGCGCCGCCCGCGACCACGAGGGTCCGGATGGCGACGTTCAGGTCCGCGGTGCCCTGGAAGCCGAGGTAGCCGATGCTCCCGGTGTACACGCCGCGCGCGACCGGCTCCAGCTCGTCCACGATCTCCATGGCCCGGATCTTGGGCGCGCCGGTGATCGAGGCGGCGGGGAACGCGGCGCGCAGGAGGTCGCAGACGCCGCGTCCGGGCGCGAGCCGGCCGCGCACGGTCGCGACGAGGTGGTGCACCGACGGGTGGCGCTCGACCTCGGGGAACGCGTCCACCCGCACCGAGCCGGGCGCGCACACGCGCCCGAGGTCGTTGCGCGAGACGTCCACGATCATCGCCAGCTCGGCGCGGTCCTTCGCGCTCGCGAGCAGCGCCGCCCGCAGCCGCGCGTCCTCGTCCGGCGTCGCCCCGCGCGGCGCCGTCCCCTTGATCGGCCGGGTCTCCACCTCGTCGCCGTCCACGCGCAGGAAGCGCTCCGGGGACGCGCACGACACCTGCACCGCGTCGAAGCCGAGCCAGGCGGCGAACGGCGCCGGGTTGAGCCGCATCAGGCGCCGGTGCAGCGCCCACGGGTCGCGCCCGCGCACCGGCGCGAACCAGCGCCCGGTGAAGTTCACCTGGTAGGCGTCGCCGGCCGCGACGTAGTCCTGGATGCGCCGCACCGCCGCGAGGTACGCGTCGCGCGTCAGGTCGCGCGAGAGCGGCGCGTCGAGCGCCGCGCCGTCCGACGCCGCGTCCGGCGCCGCGTCGCCCGGCGCCGCGCCGTCGGGCGCGGTGCCCCGCCGCGCGGCCTCGAGCACCGCGCGCCGCACCTCGCCGAGCGGCGCGCGGCCCGGGAGGTCGGGGGACGCGAGGCAGGCCAGGTAGGCGCGGCCGGCGGCGCGATCGAGCACGAGCACGCGGTCGTACAGGCCGAGCACGGCGTCCGGGGCGCCGGACGCATCGCGCGGGGCGCGCGGCAGGCGCTCCAGCTCGCGGGCGAGCCCGTAGCCGAGGTAGCCGGCCGCCCCGCCCACGAACGGCGCGGGCAGCCCGCCCGCGCCGAGCTCGAGCCGGTGCGCCGCGAGCAGCCGCTCCAGCACGTCCAGCACCTTGCCACGCACCGTGGCCCGCTCGCCGGTCCAGCGCCGCAGCTCGACCCGGCCGTCGCGCGCGACCAGCGTCGCGAACGGCTCGAAGCAGGCGAACGAGAACCGGCCCAGGCGCCCGTCCACCGCGCGGCTGTCGAGGAGCACGAGCCCGGGCCTGCGCCGGAGCACGTCCACGCACCGCTCGAAGCCCTCGACGCCGAGGTCGAGCGCCTCGACCTCGGCCCGGAACGTCACCGCGCGGGGAGCGAGCACCGGCGCCTTCTACGACGCCCGCCACCGCCGCGCGAGGTGGGGCCGCACCTGGGACGCCCCGCGGCCGACGCACCGTCCGGCCGATTCGCGGGTCACCGCGTCGCGTCGCCGCATCGTCACCGCGATGGAATGTTCGCGCCCCGATCGGCGGCGATCTTCTCCGGAATGCGCCGCCTGTCTCGTGGTTCAACGACATGCGTTCCGGCACTGTGAGCGGAGACCGCCCCCGCGGGCGGGCGCGCCCACCCTCACCCCACGGGAGCCACCATGGAAGAACACCGTGAAACCGCGCAGCCGAAGGTGCTGCTGGTCGAGGACGACGACGACCTGCGCGTCGCCATGGCGGGCTGCCTCGCGGGCGCGGGCTTCGACGTGACGCTGGTCGCGACCGGCGCGGACGCGGTGCGCGCGGCGCTCCGCGATCACCCGCAGGTCATGGTCATCGACGTGATGCTGCCGGACTCGGGCGGGCTGGGGGTGGCGGAGGCGCTGCACCGCTACCCGGAGCTGGAGCGGGTGCCGGTGCTGTTCACCACCGGCCTCGCCGCCCCGGCGGTGAAGGCGCTGCTCGCGCCGGCGCCGGTGCTGTTCAAGCCGTTCGGCCGGCGCCAGCTCCTGAGCGCCGTGCGGAGCGCGGTGGATCCGTCGCTCGCCTCGGGGCGGGCGGGTCCTTCGACCTCCGCTCATGGTTCGACGGGCTCACCATGAGCGGATTCATGTCGCTCACCATGAGCGACTCGTGTGAGTCACCCTGAGCGGATTCGTATGCGGTCCATCCGCTCGAGGCGGATCCGAATCCGCTCGCCCTGAGCCTGTCGAAGGGCGAGCGGATGGACCCGACTACGGCACGAGCTGCACCACGTCGTGCGTGTCCTTTCCGAGCTCGGCCGCGCGCGTGAAGAGCGGGACGGTGTCGTTGGAGAGCCAGAGCGGGAGCAGGTTCAGGTAGTTCCACTGCCCCGGGACGCCGCTCGCGCCGCCGGGCCACACCGACTCGGCGCGCTTCACCGCGCCGCGCGAGAGCTCGACCACCAGCCGGTTGGACGGGCCGCTCGAGAACATGAACGCGTTCGCGGACGCGGCGCGCGCGCCGTGCGACGACGCGTCCACCGCGCCGAAGCCGCCGTCGGTGGGGATGCCGGGCAGCGGCGAGAGCGGCGCGGGGAACGCGCCGAGCCCGGGCGGCACGCTGAACGGACCGCCCATGGGGTGCGCGAACACGATCCGGTGGAGCTTGCCCCAGCGCCAGTCGTCCGGGTCGGTCGAGCCGTCGAAGGCGGGCGCGAAGTCGGGGCCGGAGAGGAGCGCCAGCGCGTCGGCGAGGCTCTTCAGCAGCACGAGGTCGCGCCGGTCGGCCGGGCTCGCGTCGAGGCCGGGGACCGCGAAGAAGTCGATGCCGGAGGCGCCCACGCCCTGCTGCGCGTCGAAGCGGTCGAGCAGGTTGCGGAGCGCGGTCATGGCCTGCTGGCTGGGCGGGAGCGGCATCGCGCCGAGCTTCGAGTCGATGACGTTCTTGATCGCCTGGCCGCGCCAGGTCGAGTAGATGGTCGCGGCGACGCTCGCCTGGACCTCGGCCGCGGACGGCGCGGAGAGCTCGCCGGGCGGATCGGCGTCGTCCCAGCCCTCCGGGATGCCGGTGGGCGTCGAGCCGTCCCAGGCGGCGAGCCGGGCCACCGCGCCCGCCACCCCCGCGTCCGCGCCGAGCGCGGCGAGCGGGGCCGGCGCGCCCTCGCGCCGCGCGTGCTCCAGCGCGGCGGCGAGGTACGGCACCAGCACCTGCGCGTCGAGCAGCGTCACGTCGGCCTGGATCGACTGCATCTGCTCGAACGTCATCTTCCCGGCGGCGAGCACCTCCTTCACGCGCCGGGTGATGCGGCCGGCGCGGAAGCCGGCGTCGAAGCCGGGCGCCAGGTAGTAGATGCCGCCGCCCGGGCGCAGCTTCGTGAGCGGCGCGTTCTCGAGCGTCAGGCCGGCGGGATCGTTGTTCGCGTTGATGGCGAAGCCCGCCGGCGGGTTCACGGCGTGCGGCAGCTCCTCGAGCGGCACCACCTCGTACGGCACCACCTGCAGCGGCTGCGGGTGCTGCACCGGGAGCCACTCGTTGCCGCCGGTGCCGTCGCGGATGAAGAACGGCGGCAGCCCGTCAACGAACCCCTGCTGAAGGTCCTCGCGCACCGGCACGGCGGAGTGGGTGAAGTAGGCGATGTTGCCGGCGTCGTCGGCGTAGCAGAAGTTCTGCGACCCGACGTCGAAGTGGCGCATGGCCGCGACGAAGTCGTCGATCCCGCGCGCGACGTCGTAGCCGAGGAACGCGTCCAGCTCGCGCGTGCCGGAGAAGCCGGTGTACTGCACCGAGAGCGCCACGCCGGTCGCCGGGTCGAGCTGGATGATGGGGCCCTGGTTCCGCCGCGGCACCACCAGCGTGGCGGCGGGGATGCCGTTGCCGGCCGGCACCGGCACGAGGTCGTTCATCACCGCGTCGCCCATCACGTTCGCGCGGTAGGCCTCCGGGTACGGGATCACCGGCTCGAGCGCGCCCTGGTACACGGTGGCGAGCCCGCTCGGCGAGCTCGGGTCGGGCACCACCTGCTCCTGGAAGACGTCGGTGACGTCGAACGGGTCCACGGTCGCGCCCCAGGCCAGGTGGCGGTTGTGCCCGACCACCACCGACGGCACGCCGGCGAAGCTGTTGCCGATCACGTCGAACGGGCCGGCCTGGAGGTGCACCGGGTAGAAGGTGGAGGGCGCGCCCAGCGCGAGGTGCGGGTCGCTCGCGAGCATGGGGCTGCCGCCGGCGGTGTGCGCGCCGGCGATGACCCACTGGTTGGAGCCGTCGCGCTCCTCGCGATCGGTGAGCCGCCCCAGGAACGCGTCGCCCTTCACGCGGCCCAGGAACTCGGCGGCGAGCGCGACGGCGCGCGGATGCAGCTTCCCGGCGCTCGCCGCGGCGGCCCGGGTCGCCGGGGCGATGGCGGGCGAGGGCGCGAGCGCGTCCGGCACGGTGGAGGCGGGGTCGAACGGCGCCGCGCGCCACAGGTCCTCGAAGAACAGCGCCGCGCCGTCGAAGCCCATGGCCGCGCCCGCCTGCTGGTAGGTCGCGAGCGCCACCGTCCGCTCGATGTCGTCCACGTCGAACGAGAGGCCGAACGCGATGAGCTTCGCGGCGAGGAGCGAGTCCATCACCGTCCACGGCTCGAACGTGGTCAGCTCGAGCGCGGCGTACTCGGGCGGCAGCGGGTGCGTCTCCGCCCACGCGTTCACGCCCTCCGCATACGCCTCCAGCGCGGCCACCGCGCGGGTCGAGAGGAGCGGCAGGCTGCGCGCCGCGGCCCGCGCCAGGCCGAAGGTGCGCAGCTGCACGTCGCCGGGGAGCGCGCCGGCCCGAGGAGCTCGGCGAGGCGGCCGGCGGCGCGGCGGCGGGTGACGTCCATCTGGAACAGGCGATCCTGCGCGTGCACCCAGCCCTGCAGCAGGAAGAGGTCGTGCTCGTCGGCGGCGCGGAGGTGCGCGATGCCCGCGCCGTCGCGCGTGATCGTGGCGGCGCCGTGCAGGCCGGGCAGCCGCTCGGGCGCGGTGCCGCCCCGGGCGGCGGAGGCCGCGGCCCCGGCAGGAGAGGACGGCGAGGAGCAGGAGGTGAGCCCTGCGAGGACGGCGAGGGCGGCGGCGGCGAGGGCGGCGCGCATACGGGGCTCCAATGTGGGCCTGCGGGTCCCCCCGGTGTCGCGCCCGGGCAGTGAACGATCAACGTCGCCGCAGGGGAGGCCCTCACAAAGCCGGGGCATTCGCGGACATCCGTCGCGTCGGACGCTCCGGCACGCCCCTTGGCCGTTCCCGCCTGCGGGCGAGGCCCTGGGGGCGACCCCGCAATCACCCGCACCTGGCGTCACGCGAGCGGGCACCGTCCTTCCACTCATCGAGCGCCCTCGCCGCGGCCCTCGCGCGTGCCCTCGCGGCACGCCTCCGCCCGCGCGCCGAGGACGGCGACGGGAGGATGCCATGACGTCTCCCCTCCGCTGCGCCGGCGTGATCCTGAGGCTCCGACCCGGCGCCGCACCGGCCTTCGCCGCCGCGGCGCGGCGCGCGCTCGGCGACGAGCTCGAGCTGCGCCCGCTGTTCCCCAACGCCGCCGCGTCCCGCGGCCTGGCCGCCGCGCCCGGCCAGGCGGAGTGGGCGCTCGCCGCGTTCGAGGGCGAGCCGCGCGAGGTGAACGGCTGGGAGGAGGCCTACCGGACCGTCGAGCGGCTCGGCCTGGGCGCCGCGGGCGGCGCGGTGGAGTACGCCGAGCCGGATCTCGTGCAGGCGTTCCCGGCGTTCCCGCCCGGCGAGGCGGGCGCGCTCGCGGCCGGCGCGCGCGGCGACGGGACGTTCGACGACGAGGATCCCTCGCTGCCGCGCGGCGGCTCGTTCGCGTGGTTCCTCGGCCCGGGCTACGCGGACCTGCGCGCGGCCCGCGAGGCGGCCGGCGAGGGCGCCGGGGCCACCATCCTCCACGTGGACACCGGCTACTCGGCGCACGACACGAAGCCCTCTGCCTTGCTGGAAGCGTATGCCCGCGACTTCGAGGGCGGCGGCGAGCGGAAGGGCGCCGTCGACCCGGGCATCGACGGCCTGCTGCGCCAGCCCGGCCACGGCACCGGCACGATCTCCATCCTCGCCGGGAGGCGGATCCCGCAGCTCGCGAACGACTGGCTGGGCGGGGCGCCGCGCGCAGAGGTGATCCCGGTGCGGATCGCGAGCTCGGTGGTGCTGTTCCGGACCAGCGCGCTGGCGCGCGCGCTCGACTACGCGCTGCGCCCGTACGACGGCCCCGACGCGGCGCACCCGGGCGACGTGCGCCCGCCGGTGGACGTGGTGACGCTGTCGATGGGCGGCGTCGCCTCCCGCGCCTGGGCCGAGGCGGTGAACGCCGCCTACGAGGCCGGCGTGTGCGTCGTGGCCGCCGCGGGGAACAACTTCGCGCTCGGGCCGTTCGGCGTGCCCACCCGCTTCATCGTCCACCCGGCCCGCTTCGGCCGCGTCATCGCGGCCTGCGGGATCATGGCGAACTGGCGGCCGTACTTCGGCCTCCCCACCGGGAAGATGCAGGGCTGCTGGGGACCTCCGAGCAAGATGGCGACCGCGCTCGCCGCCTTCACGCCCAACATGCCGTGGGCGGAGATGGGCGCACCGCAGGTGGTGGACATGAACGGCGCGGGGACGTCGTCGGCCACGCCGCAGGTCGCGGCGGCCGCGGCGCTCTGGATCGCGGCGCACCGGCCGGCGCTCCAGGCGCTGGCCGAGCCGTGGCGCCGCGTGGAGGCGGTCCGCCACGCGCTCTTCACCAGCGCGGAGCACCCGTCGGATCCCGAGGTGGCGGAGAAGATCGGGCGCGGCGTGCTGCAGGCGCGGGCCGCGCTGGCGGTGGCGCCGGTCGCGACGCTGCCCATGACCCCGTGCGACACCGCCTCGCTGTCGCTGCTCCGGGTGCTCACCGGCCTGGGCGCGGCGCCCGATCCTCGCCTGGAGATGCTGGCGCTCGAGGCCACCCAGCTCACGCAACTCCCGGTGGCGGACGGCGAGCCGAACC
>NZ_BAZG01000073.1 GCF_000964525.1 Anaeromyxobacter sp. PSR-1 | reverse complement strand
CGCGGTCGTTCGGCTGCCCGTAGCCGCTGACCCCGATCACCACCGGGGCCGCGTCGCCCAGGCGGCGCCGGAGCTGGACGGCCAGCTCGTAGCCGTCGAGCACCGGGAGCCCGATGTCGAGGATGGCGACGTCGGGCCGGAGGCGCACCGCCAGCTCGAGCCCGCGCCCGCCGTCGGCGGCCACCCGCACCTCGTGCCCGGCGTGCGCGAGCACGTCGGCGAGCAGCTCGGCCGCGTCCTCGTTGTCGTCCACCACCAGGATGCGCAGGGGCGCGCCGCCGGGGGCGGCGTGGCGCGGCGCCGGCGCCGGGGCGGCGGGGGCGCCGGGCGCGGCGGGCAGCTCCACCACGAACGTGCTCCCCCTGCCCGGCCCGTCGCTGCGCGCCTCCACCCGGCCCCCGTGCAGCCCGACCAGGCTCCGCACCAGCGCGAGGCCGATGCCGAGCCCGCCCTGGCGGCGGTCCTGCCCCTGCGGCGCCTGGACGAACGGCTCGAAGATGCGCGAGAGGAGCTCGGGCGCGATCCCGCGCCCGTCGTCCCGGACCCGCAGCTCCACCCGGCCGCCGCGCAGCGCCGCCCGGACCTCGATGCGGCCGCGCGGCGGCGTGTACCGGGCGGCGTTGGTGAGCAGGTTCGCGACCACCTGCGCGAGGCGGTGCGGATCCCCGACCACCGCGAGCCCCTCCGGCACGTCCACCGTGAGCCGGTGCGAGCGCTCCTCCACGAGCGGGGTCGCCATCTCCACCGCCCGCGCGACGAACGACCGGACCTCGACGCGCTCCGGCTGCAGCTCCACCTTGCCCCGGGTGATCCGCGCGACGTCGAGCAGGTCGTCCACCAGCCGCACCAGGTGATCCACCTGCCGGCGGATGACCGCGTGCTCCCGCGTGCCGCCCCGCCCGCCCAGGTCCTGCAGCTCCAGCGCGGTCACGATGGGCGACAGCGGGTTGCGCAGCTCGTGGCCGAGCATGGCCAGGAACTCGTCCTTGGTGCGGCTGGCCGCCTCGGCCTCGGCGCGGGCGGCCTCGGCGACCGCGAGGTGCTGGTCGCGCTCCCGCTCGCGCGCGGCGAGCAGATCGGCGGAGCGCTCGAGCGCCTCGCCCAGCCGCGCCACCTCCACGATGCCGGCGGCCTCCACCCGCGGGCGGTCGCCGCGGGCGAGCGCCTCCGCGGACGCGGCCGCCGAGGCGATGGCGCGGGTGAAGCGGCCGGAGGCCAGGAACGCGCCGCCCGCGCTCAGGAGCACCACCGCGACGCCCAGCGCCGCGATGGTCAGCACCGACCGGCGGGTCGCCCCGTCCAGCATCTCGACGGGCGCCACCACCGCGGCGGTCCACCCGGCGTGGGACGAGTGGACGAACGCCACGTAGGAGCGCCCGCCGTCCAGCGGCATGTCCGGGTACACGCCCTCGCCGCGGTCCCGGACGGCCGCGAGGAACCGCGGCGTCGCGCGCTGGCCCACGAAGCGCTCCGGCGCGCGGCTCCGCGCCACCACCGTGCCGGACCGATCGACCAGCGTGCGGATCCAGGGGTTCTCGCCGTTGCCGGGCACCCGCACCAGGTCGCGCAGCGCGTCGGCGGGCACGAGCGCGCTCAGCACGTAGCGCACCCGCCCCTGGTGCAGCAGCGGGAGCCGCGCCGCCACGAGCAGCTCGCCGTCCGGGCTGGCGAAGACGTCGCCCAGCACCGGCTCGCCGGTCCGGACCGCCTCCTCCAGGCTGCGCGGGTCGCGCGGGGGCGCCGCGGGCGGGGTCGGCGACCGCCGCGTGTCGAGCAGGCGGTGTCCGTCCGGCCGTGCCAGGAGCACCGCGTGCCAGGTGGGCTGGGTGCGCAGCACGCGCACCGCGTCCTCCCGGAAGCCGTCCAGGTCGCCGCGCTCCAGCCGCCCCGATCCCCCCAGCGCCTGCAGCGCCCGGAACGTGGCGATGGTCTCGCGGTCCACCCCCTCGGCGAGCGTGCGCGCGTCGGCCACCAGGCGCTGCCGGTTCGCCTCGCGCTCGCCCGCCGCCAGCCGGCTCAGCATCGCGGCCGCGAACAGCGCGACCGGCAGCAGCGCGCCCGCGGTGAGGCCGACGAGGCGCCACCGGAACGGGATCGCCCGGGCGGGGCGGCGGCGCAGGAGCGCTCGGAGGCGAAGGGACCGCACCCGAGACGGATAGGACGCGGTGCGGCACGCTCCAACGCTCAGGCGGGGCTTCACCCAGCGTCATGTCACCGCACGCGGCCGCGCCCGCGACACGGCCGGGGCGAGCGGTCGGCCGCGAGCGGCGCGCCGGAGGCGGTCGGCTCAGCCGACGATGGACACGGACAGCTCGGACCCGGTGCAGACGATCCGGGCGGAGCGCGTCGTGCCCTTGGTCGCGGTGACGGCGCCGAGGCGCAGGTCGCCCGCGGTCCAGTCGGAGCCGAGCGCCTTCAGGAGGTCGTCGCGCGCGCGGTCGCAGCCCGCCTCGGGCGGCGGCGCCGTCAGCGTGACGGTGCGCACGCTGGGGCGCGCCACCGCGCCGGCGATCGACAGCTCCTGGAAGCGGTAGCCGGCGATCTCGAGCTGGGTGTGCGCGATGGCGGTGCGGCCGCCCAGGCCCTCCATCAGGCGGGCGTTGGGATCGAGCTTCTCGAGCTGGCCGCGGGCGTCGTCCCAGGGGGCGCCGGGCGAGACGGGCAGCTTGGCTTCGAGGGAGCCGCCGGCGGAGCCGCGGGAGCAGGCGGCCAGGGCGACGAGGACGGCGAGGACGGTGTGGGGGCGTACGGGCGAGCTGGACATCGTGCGAATTTCTCCTTCGGGTGCGGGGGCGGAATCTACTCCCGCGGCGCCCTTCGCGAAACCCGAATTCGACGCCCGGAGGGTACCCGTGCGGCGCGGCGGCCGCCCCGTTATCGTTGGCACCCGAACTTCCCCCGGAGGCGTGATGGAGATCGACCCGAAGGCCATCGTCGGCGCGCTCCTGCTGGCCGCGCTGGGCGTGCTCGCCACCGGCCCCGGGCTGTGGAGCGAGAAGTGGGGCTGGGGGTGGCTGCGCCGGAAGGACGAGCGCGGCGAGCGGGAGCGTTGAGCCCCGCGGCCGCGCCTCGCCTCCCGCGCGGTCAGGCGGCGCGCTTGCCGAGGCGGATGGTCAGCTCGCGGCCGGGCAGGTTCACCGACACCTGGATGTAGCTGAACATCGCCAGCACGAACGCGAACGTCAGCAGCAGGCCGGCCACGTGGTACGCGCCGGCGTACGAGCCGGTCGAGTCGGCGATCCGGCCGGCCAGCGTCGGCCCGATCACCCCGCCCACGCCCCACGCGGTGAACAGCAGGCCGTAGTTCACGCCCATGTTCTTCGTGCCCCAGCAGTCCGCCGCGGTGGCCGGGAAGAGCGCCAGGCAGGCGCCGTAGCTGAAGCCCACCGCCGCCGAGCCGACCACGAACCCGCCGATGGTGTTGAGGTCGGCGAAGAAGAACATGGCGAGCGCCTGCACCACGCACACCAGCGCGATGGTGACCGCGCGGCCGATGTAGTCGGAGATCACCCCGGCCACGACGCGGCCGCCGGCGTTGAAGCTGGCGAGCAGCGCCACGAACACCGAGCCCGCCTGGATGGCGTTCCCGGACTGGACCGCCACGATCTTGGCCATGTGGCCGATGATCATCAGGCCGGCGGTGGCGGCGCAGGCGTACTGCGCGTAGAGGGTCCAGAACATCGGCGTGCGGATGGCGTCGCGCCAGCCCACGTCCGCGTGCGCCGGCGCCGCCGGCCCGGCCGTGGCCGCCCTCGGCTTCACGTAGCCCGGGGGCGGGTTGCGGATGAGCTGCGAGAACGCGGTCGCGGTCACCAGGAAGGCGACGCCCAGGATCCGGAACGCGTTGCTGACGCCGTAGGTGGCGAGCAGGTGCTTCGAAAGCGGCGCGATGTACACCGGCGCGATGCCGAACCCTGCCACCACCAGGCCGGTGATGAGCCCCTTCTTCTCCGGCGGGAACCACTTCACCGCGGCCGGGGTCGCGGCCGCGTAGCCGAGCCCGAAGCCGGTGCCGGCGAGCAGGCCGAACCCGACCAGCGCCGGGGCGAGCGCGCCCGGCGTCGCGAAGCTCGCCACGATGAGGCCGATGCCGGTGAGGATGCCGCCCGCGCTCGCCACGAGCCGCGGCCCGAGGCGATCCTGCAGCCGGCCGGCCGGCACCATCATCAGGGCGAAGCAGGCGATGGCGATCGTGTACGGGAGCGTGGCCTGCGTCTTGGTCCAGCCGTACCCGCCGCGCGCGACCGGCTCGACCAGCTGCTTCGAGAACACGCTCCAGGCGTACAGGATGCCCAGTGCGAGGTTCAGCCCCATGCCAGCCAGCGTGACCACCCAGCCGCGTCGGTGCATGGTCCGGCCTCCGGCGGGCCATGGCCGCGCCGGCGTGGTGGACGGCGCGGCCGGGGCGGCCCGCTGACCCCGATTGACCGCGAGATTGATCCTCGATTGAGCGCGATATGAGCATCATCTCGATCGCGATGTCACGCGCGCGGCCGCGCGCGGGCGCCTCCTGCGACCGCATGCCGCGGCGCCGCCTGACGCGGATCCAGCGCGCTCCCCCGAACGCCGGGCGATCAGCGGACGGACTGCCGCACCAGGGCGTCGAGGTCCTTCGGGGCGATGCCGGCCTCGTGCAGCACGCCCCCCCAGGTCGCCTTCCCGGCCTTCACCTGGACCAGCCGCGCCAGCTCCGGCCGGCCGGTCCGCGCCGACAGCAGCGTGAGCACGATCAGCTCCTCGCTCCCGGCGCCCGCGGCCCGCGCCTCGCGGAGGCGCGCCGGATCCGCGCCCAGGCGCTTCACCAGCGTCGCGTCCACGATCACGCCGGCCAGCTCCGCGTCCGAGGCGCCGCGCGCGAGCGCCGCCTCCAGGTCCTTGCCCAGGGCCGGCTTGCCGGCCAGCGCGGCCTTCCAGCCGCCGGACCGATCGCGCAGCGCCAGCAGGTCGGCGGCGTCGGCGCCGGTGCGGGCGGCGGCGCCGTGCGCGATCCACAGGTCCTCGGCCGGGCGCCCGCCCATCACCGCGGCGACCAGCTCGCGCTTGGGCGGCCCGTACGCGGCCGAGAGGAGCGAGCTGCGGGCCGTGGCGAGGATGTACGGGTCGGCGGCGGCGGGGCGCTCCGGCTCGAAGGTGCGGTCGCGGAAGCAGTGGCAGCCGCCGGTGGCCTCGGCGTGCGCGGCCCCGGGGCCCAGCATTCCGAGCAGCGCGAGCAGGACGGCGGCGGCGGGGGCGGCGGGGCGGAGCATGCGGCGCAGGGTAGCCGGGGGGCGGGCCGGGGCACAACGGGCCGCGGTCCGGCCGGGCGCCCGGCGGCTTCCGGGGCACGCCCCGGCAGGCGCGCTCGCGCCGGGGCGCCGCCGCGGTAATGAGGCGCGCACGCAGGGGCGCGCGCCCGCGCCCGGAACCGGAGGCCACCCGTGAAGATCCTCGTCGCCGATGCCTTCCCCGCCGACCGCCTGCAGGACCTCGCCGCGCTCGGGCTCGAGGTCGAGGTGCGCGCCGACCTGCCGGCGAAGGACCTGCCCGCCGCCGCCGCCGGCGCGTCCATCCTGGTGGTGCGGTCGAAGCAGGTGAGCGCCGAGGTCTTCGAGCGCGCGCCGGGGCTGTCGCTGGTGGTCCGCGCCGGCGCGGGGGTGAACACCATCGACGTGGCGGCCGCCTCCCGGCGCGGCGTGTACGTCACCAACTGCCCCGGCCAGAACTCCATCGCCGTGGCCGAGCTCGCCATCGGCCTGCTCGTCGCGCTCGACCGGCGCATCCCGGACAACGTGGCCGCGCTGCGCGCCGGCCGGTGGGACAAGAAGCGCTTCTCCGAGGCGGAGGGGCTGTTCGGGCGCACGCTCGGGGTGGCGGGCGTCGGCGCCATCGGGCGCGAGGTGGCGAGCCGGGCCCGCGCCCTCGGGATGCGGGTGGTGGCCTGGTCGCGCTCGCTCGACGACGCGCGGGCGCGGGCGCTCGGGGTGGAGCGCGCGCCGGACCTCCTGGCGCTGGCGCGGGCCAGCGACGCGCTCTCGCTGCACCTCCCGCTCTCGCGCGAGACGCGGGGCGTGATCTCGCGCGAGGTGCTGGAGGCGCTCCGCCCCGGCGCGCTGCTCGTGAACACCGCCCGCGCCGAGCTGGTGGACCAGGACGCGCTGCTCGAGCTGGCCGCGGCGGGCCGCCTGCGGGTGGGCACCGACGTCTTCGCCGGCGAGCCGGAGAAGGGCCAGGCCGAGTTCGACAGCCCGCTCGCGAAGCTGCCCGGGGTCTACGGCACGCACCACATCGGCGCGTCCACCGCCCAGGCTCAGGACGCCATCGCGCGCGAGACGGTGCGGATCGTGGAGGCGTTCGTGCGCAGCGGCCAGGTGCCGAACTGCGTGAACGTGGCGCGGAAGACGCCGGCGCGCGCGCGGCTGGTGGTGCGGCACGTGGACCGCGTCGGGGTGATCGCGAACGTGATGGCGCTCATCCGCGAGGCGGGCATCAACGCCCAGGAGATCCGGAACACCGTGTTCGACGAGGCGGTGGCGGCGAGCTGCGCCATCGACCTCGACGAGCGACCGCCCGAGGCCGTGGTGGACCGGATCCGCGCCCGGGCCGACGAGATCCTGTTCGTCGGCTGCTTCGACCTGTGACGCGGCCGGCCGTCGCGCGAGGCGCCCCCCTCCACGGCGGGATCCCCGCGGCGGCGGGTTGACGCGCGCGCGCGCCTCCGGGACGCTGGAGGGGTCCCGGCGCGCCGCGGAGCGGGTCCGGACGCGGCCCGCGCCGCGCCGTGCCGGACGGGAGGAGGCCACATGCGCTTCATCGGCTGGAACCTGTTCTTCGCCGCCTGGCTGCTCGTCACCGCCTTCGCGCTCTCCCACAGCGGCCCGTCGATCTTCCTCACCTGCGTCGCGGCGCTCGCCATCGCGGTGCTCGCCTTCGCCTCGCGCGGCCTGCCCAGGCTGCGGCTGGCCATGGCGGTGGTGGCCCTGGTGCTCGGGGCCGCGGCGCTGCTCATGCCGGACCTGTCCGGCCTGGCCCGCCTCAACAACGGGCTGGTGGCGGCGCTCGTGTTCGCGCTGTCCGTGATCCCGGGCCGCGCCGACCTGGCCGGCTCGCGCGCCGGCTGAGCGGGAGGGCGGGCGGGGACCGGGGAACGCCGGCCGCGCACGGGCGCGCGGCGCCGGCACGTCCCGGTCGACACCCCGCCGCCCAGATGCGAGAGTCGGGGCGCCGGCCCCGACCATGCCCTCCTCGCCCGCCAGCACCGGCCTCCCCGCCCTCGACGCCGTGGTCCAGGGGCTCCGCCCCGGGGACAACGTGGTCTGGCAGGTCGAGTCGGTGGAGGACTACGCGCCGCTGGTCGCGCCGTTCGTGGCGCGCGCGCTGGCCGAGGGGCGCAGGCTCGTCTACTTCCGGTTCGCCCGCCACGCGCAGCTCGTGCCGGACGCGGCCGGCGCGCAGGTGCACCGGCTCAGCCCCGCGCTCGGCTTCGAGAGCTTCACCGCCAGCATCCACCGCGTGATCGAGGCCCAGGGCAAGGGCGCGTACTACGTCTTCGACTGCCTCTCCGGGCTGGCCGCCGACTGGTACAGCGACCTCATGCTCGGCAACTTCTTCATGGTCACCTGCCCGTACCTCTACGAGCTGGAGACCGTGACGTACTTCGCGCTGCTGCGCGACGGGCACTCGCACGAGGCGGTGGACGCGATCCGGAGCACCACGCAGCTCCTGGTGGACGTGTTCCGCCACCAGGCGGCGCTGCACGTCCACCCGCTCAAGGTGCAGGGGCGCCACTCGCCCACCATGTACCTGCCGCACCGCTGGGAGGGCGACGCGCTCCGGCCGCTCACCGAGAGCGCGGTGGTCGCCGAGGCGCTCGCCGACGCCACCGAGCGCCGCCACGATCCGTTCTCGCGCATCGACGTGTGGGAGCGGCGCTTCCTGCAGGCGCGCGCGGTGGCGGACGACGTGGTGGCCGGCCGGCGGACCTGGGAGGACGGCCAGGAGGCCTTCCGGACGCTGCTGCGCATGATGCTGACCCGCGACGAGCGCTTCACCGAGCTGGCGGCGCGCTACCTCGACCTCGACGACCTGTTCGCGATCCGCCGGCGCATGGTCGGCACCGGGCTGGTGGGCGGCAAGGCCGCGGGCATGCTGGTGGCGCGGGCGGTGCTGGAGCGCACCGAGCCCGGCTGGAAGCGGCGCCTCGAGCCGCACGACTCCTGGTTCGTGGGCTCGGACGTCTTCTACACGTACCTGGTGCGGAACGGGCTGTGGCGGGCGCGGCGCGGGCAGCGCTCCCGCGGCGCGTTCCTGGAGGGCGCCGCCGAGGCGCAGGACCGGATCCTGGCGGGCACCTTCCCGGACTTCGCGGTCCGGCAGTTCGTGCTCATGCTGGAGTCGTACGGCCAGTCGCCCATCATCGTCCGCTCCAGCAGCCTGCTGGAGGACGGCTTCGGCAACGCGTTCACCGGCAAGTACGAGAGCGTGTTCTGCCCGAACCAGGGCTCGCCGGAGGAGCGGCTCGAGGCGCTGCTCGCCGCGGTGAAGACGGTCTACGCGAGCGCCATGAGCGAGGAGGCGCTGCACTACCGCGAGCGCCGGGGGCTGCTCGACCGCGACGAGCAGATGGCCATCCTGGTGCAGCGGGTCTCCGGCGGCGTGCACGGGAAGTACTTCTACCCGCAGTGCGCGGGGGTGGCGCTCTCCTACAACCCGTACGTCTGGAGCCACCTCATCGACCCGCAGGCCGGGGTGCTGCGGCTGGTGTTCGGCATGGGCACGCGGGCGGTGGACCGCTCCGACGACGACTACACCCGCGTCGTCGCGCTCAACGCGCCCAAGCTCCGCCCGGAGACGAGCCTCGACGAGGTCACCGAGTACGCGCAGCGCCGCGTGGACGTCATCGACCTGGAGGCGAACCGCTTCGCGGCCGAGCGCATCGACGCGGTGGTGCGGGGCAGCCCGGACCTGCCGGTGGACCTGTTCGCGGTGCAGCGGCGCGAGGGCGGCGGCTGGGTGCTCACGTTCGAGAAGCTGCTGTGGGCGACCTCCTTCGTGGCCGAGATGCGGGCCATGCTCGCGATCCTCCGCGACGCCTACCGGTACCCGGTGGACGTCGAGTTCACCGCGAACCAGCTCTCCGGCGGGGAGCTGCGGGTCAACCTGGTGCAGTGCCGGCCGCTGCAGGTGAAGGAGGGCGGGATGCTGCCGCCCGCGCCGCAGGTGCGGGCCGAGTCGGTGCTGCTCGCGAGCCGCGGGCCGGTGGTGGGCCAGGGCACGCACGCGCCCGTCGACCGGGTGGTGTTCGTGGACCCGGACGCCTACTCGACGCTCTCCACCCAGGACCGCTACGAGGTCGCCCGGGTGGTCGGCCGCGCCGCGCGGCTCCCGACGGCCGCGGATGGCGGGCGGATCCTCCTGCTCGGCCCCGGGCGCTGGGGCACCACCACGCCGGCCCTCGGCGTGCCGGTCAGCTTCGCCGAGATCCACCGGGTCGCGGCCCTGGGCGAGATCATCGGGATGGGCAACGTGATCCCCGACGTGTCGCTCGGCTCGCACTTCTTCAACGAGCTCGTCGAGGCGGACATGCTCTACCTCGCGCTGTACCCGGGCTACCCCGGCCACGCGCTCGAGGCCGAGCGGCTGCGCGCCCTGCCGAACCGCCTGCCCGAGCTGCTCCCGGACGACGCGCGGCTGGCGGGCGTGGTGCGGGTGCTCGACTTCCCGGCGGCGCCCGGCGGGCCACGGCTCCAGCTCTACGCGAGCTGCGTCACGCAGGAGGTGCTGGGCTACCTCGCCGACGAGCCCGCCGGCGCACCCGGCCCTCCCCCGCCGCCGACCGCGGCGTAGGGGAGAACGGGACGCGCCGGACGGGAGCCCCGGGGGGCCCCGCGTCCGGCGCGCGGGCGATCACGACCGACCGCCGCGGTCCGCTACCGCATCGACACCTTCTTCGGCGCCTTCGCGCCCACCACGTCGAGCGCGCCCTGCGCCAGGACCTGCGCCTCCTTGACCTTCTCGATGGTGTACTTCGGCGCGTGCACGCCCGACGAGCCGTCGGCCGCGACGGTGTCGAGGATCGCCTGCGCCTGGTTCGCCATGAGCGTGGCCTGGCCGAGCTTGGCGGCCGGCAGCTTCGCCTTCGCGATGGCCGGGCGCGCCGCGTCGAGCAGCCGCTTCGCCTCCGCCACGCCCTGCTTCACCGGGTTCTGCCACCCCATCAGCCGGTCGTAGATCTGCTGCTGGTTGGTGAAGTGCAGGTCCTTCGAGAGCTCCGACCGCACCGGGCTGTGGCAGCCGCCGGCGCTCTCCAGGTCGTCGTCGCCCCAGCTCGTCCGGCCGCAGGCCCACATCAGGTCCACGAACGGCTTGCCGTCCTTCTTCGCGAGCCGCCAGGCGCCTTCCTTCCAGTTGCGGTCCTTCCCCGGCGGCGGGTCGAGCGTCTTCGCCTTCGGGTCCACCAGGATCTTGAAGATGTGCGAGGTGCGCTGCGTGTCGAAGCCGGCGACGTCCGTGTACTGGATCGCGCCGAAGTTCTCGCAGCTCATCATGCTCGGCATGTGGCAGCTCGAGCACTTGTTCGCGCCGTGGACGTCGTTGTGGACGAACATGGACGCCTGCGCCTGGTGGCAGTCCTGGCACTCCTTCTTCAGGCCCGGCACCGTGACCCGCTCGCGCCAGTCGTTCGCGGTCACCTCGTGCGGATCGTGGCACGTGGAGCAGGTCATGCCCGACTCCCAGTGCGCGGTGTAGTACGCCTGCGAGCCCTCGGTGCCGCACGACGGGCAGCGGCTCTTGAAGTACGCGTTGAACGCCTGGCGCGGATCCTTGGCCGCCTCGTCCGCGTTCCAGACGAACCGCTGGTGGCAGCGCTCGCAGTTGGAGGAGGCCGAGGCGCGCGCGCCCATGAGGTGCGCGCCGGCGCCGTGGCACTCCTCGCAGCTGATGCCCTTGTTGATGGTGTGCTTGCGCAGCTCCTCCGGCTTGCCCAGCGCCTGGATCAGCTCCTCCTGGCTCTTGAAGTCGAACTTGAACGAGTGGCACACCTCGCAGTACGCGGTGGCCGGCTGGAACATCATCGTCTTGCGGTTCTTCGAGCCGTAGGACGTGAGGCCCCAGGTCTTGCTGCCGTTGTCGCCGAACTCCTCGAGCTTGGTCGGGAAGCCGGGGACCCAGGTCGCGATCTGCTTCGCCACCTCGGGCGTGAGCGACTCGGCCCAGGTGCGGGAGTGCTGGTTGCCGCCCGCCACCAGCGTGCCGGTGCCGTCGCGGAGCAGCCCGCCCTCGACGTGGTAGGTGCCGCGGACCAGCCACGCGTCCAGGAAGCCGTACTTGGTGCGCGGCGTGCCGATGATCGCGTAGACCGCGTCGGGCGTGATGCCCGGGGGCAGGATGGGCGCCTCGCCGAACTGCGGCTTGGTCAGGTCCTTCGTCTCCACCATCTCGTCGGGGAACCGGACCACCAGGTTGTGGCGGGAGCGCTTCCACTTCTCGTACTGGGCGGGGTGGCACTCGCCGCACTTCTTCGAGCCGACGAACTTGTTGGGAAGGTCGAGGATCGACTCCTGGCCCAGGCGGTAGGTGATGGAGGCGTGCTCGCCGGTCTTCTCGGCGTAGGCCTTGCCGCCGCCGAACTCGACGAACTCCTCCTCGCGGTCGCTGATCGTGTACTTGCCGACGAGCCGGCCGTCCTTCTCGTACTTGAAGATGGGGTGGACCTTCCTCAGGTAGTCGTAGAAGGCCTTCTCCTGCTCGACGTAGCCCTGGAGCGTGCGCGGGGAGCCGGAGGCCGCCGGTGTGGCCTCCTTCTCCGCCGCGGACGCCGGGGCCGTCACCGCCGCCAGCGCGAGCGCCATCGCCGCGGCGCCCGCCCTCGACATCCACGTGGATTGCATGCCCTGCTCCCTCTCGTTCGGTGGAATTCAAACGATCCGAACCGTGCGCGACCCTAGTCGCCGGGCACGCGCGTGAGGCGTGGGCAAATCGTCTCGACCCGCCAATGGATGCGGCGCGGCCGCGCGCGCCGTCCTGCGTTCACTCAACGTCGATGTCGACCCGGGAGCGTCGCGCCGCGAGGCGGCGGGCACCCGGCGGCGCTACCCGGCCGCCTGCGCGTCCAGCCAGACCTCGAGCCCCTGGGCGTTCAGGTCGAGGTCCACGCCGAACAGGTCCAGCGCGGCGGCGCGGTCGAGCGGCGCGCCGTGCGCGGCCAGCCCGGCGAGGAGCTGCCCCGCGAGCGCGTCGCGCAGCGCCGCGTGGCGGCCCGGCCCGGCGGGCGCCGCGCGCGCCAGGCGCACGTGCTCGTCGAGCGCGCGCCCCAGCTCCTCGGCGTGCCGGGCCACGTCGCCCTCCAGCATGCCGTAGTGGGTGAGGTAGACGCGCTCGGGCGCCTCGGCCAGCATGCGCGCGAGCGTCGCCTTCAGCGCGGGCGGGTCGAGCTGCACCGGCGTGGTGGTGGGGAACAGGAACGGGCCGCGGGCCGAGTCGGTCTCGCGGTAGGAGATGCCGAACGCGTCGCCGGTGAAGAAGCCGCGCGAGCGCGGGTCGTGCAGCACCAGGTGGTGCTTCGCGTGCCCGGGCGCGTCCAGCGCGCGCAGGGGCCGGTCGCCGAGGTCGAGCGTGAAGCCGTCGGCCGCCTCGATCACGCGCTCGGCCGGCGCCGGGACCACCTCGCCGTACAGCGCGCGGACCCGCTCGGCGCCGTACACCTCCGAGGCGCCGGCCATGAGCTTCGAAGGATCGATCATGTGGCGCGCGCCGCGCGGGTGGACGACCAGGCGCGCGCGCGGCAGCGCGCGCAGGAGCGCGCCGGCGCCGGCGGCGTGGTCGAGGTGCACGTGCGTCACCACCACGTGCGACACGTCGTCCGGCCGGAGCCCGGCCGACGCCACGGCCTCGAGGACGCGGGGCACGGAGCCGGCGGTCCCGGTCTCGACCACCGCGGCGGCGTCACGGCCGCGCACCAGGTACGCGGCCGCGAGGCGGGGCCGGACGTAGCCGGTGTCGATGAGGTGGACGCCGGGGGCGATCTCGCGGGCGGGCTCGAAGGTCATGGATGCGGGCTCCGGGGAGGATGGTCGTCCAGCGTAGCGCATCGGCGGGCCGCTGCGCGCCGGCGCGCACCCGGCGCCCACACCCGGCGCAGCCCTGCGATTTCACGAGCGGTCATGAGCCCCCTAATGGGCGTTGAGCCGGACCCGGAGGATCGCCACGATGCGAGGTGAAGCACGCAGCACCTTCCAAGGAGGTCGCATAGCAGCGGAGCAACTGCAGGACACATCGAATGCAGTCGAGGCCGGGTGAGCCGGCCGCAACGCTCGCGATGACGAGCTACCAACAAGGTGAATCGAAGGGGCCCGGACCAGTGGGCCCCTTCGGCTTTTGGGGATTCCCCTCGGCGCTGCGCCGCCGGGTCACGCCCGGTCGCCCGGCGCCTCCATGGGCCGACCTCCTCGCCCGTCCAGCCCCGGAGCTCCCGCCATGAAGACGCTCGGCCGCCTCGCCGCGGCGCTCGCCCTCCTCGCCGCCGCCACCGCCTCGCCCGCCCGCGCCGCCGCGGCGCCGGCTCCGGCCCGCGCCGCGGACGAGGGCGCCCGCGCGCGCCTGAACCGCGCCGCGCTCGACCTCGGCCTGCCGCTGCACTGGCGCGGCGACGCGAACGCGAACGGCGCCATCGACCCGCCGGAGCTCGCGCTGGTGTTCGGCCTGGACGAGCTGCCGCGCGACCACTGGATCCGCCGCGGCCGGTTCACCCCGGCGTTCCGGGCCGCCTGGGCGCGGGTCGAGGCCCGGGCGTCCGCGCCGGCGGCGGAGCCTGCCGGTCGCGACGCGGCGCGCCAGACGGCGCTGGCGCGGGAGCTGTCGCAGCGGCTGTTCGCGGTGGTGGAGGCGGACCTCTCGGGCCTGCGCCCGGCCGAGCGCGAGATGCTCCGCCACCTGGTGGACGCGGCCCGCATCATCGAGCGCCTGAGCGCGCGGCAGCTCGGCACCCTCGGCATGGCGGCGCGCATCCCGCCCGGCGACGGCCCCTCCCGGCTCGCGTTCCTGGTGAACAAGGGGCCGTGGTGCACCGCGCCCGCCACCGAGGGCGACCCGGCGTGCGGCGCGCTCTCCCCGGTGCCGCCGCGCCGCTCCGGCCTGTACCCGGCCGACCTGCAGGCGGACGCGGGCTTCTGCGCCGAGCTGGCGCGCGCGCCGGCCGCGGCCGCGCTCACGAACCCGTTCACCGCGGTGGTGCGCGACGCGCGCGGCGGGCTCGCGGCGGTGCCGTACCCGAAGGCCTGGCCCGAGGACATGGAGGCGGTCGCCCGCGCGCTGGAGCGGGCCGCCGCGGCGATCCGGGCCACGGACGACGAGCGGGCGCTCCACGCGTACCTGCTGGCGGCGGCGCGCGCGTTCCGCGACGGCGGCTGGGAGCGCGCCGACGAGGCCTGGGCCCGCATGAACGCCGAGAACTCGCGCTGGTTCCTGCGGGTGGCGCCCGACGAGACGTACTCGGATCCCTGCGCGCTGAAGGCCGGCTTCGAGCTCGCGCTCGCGCGCATCGACCCGGGCTCGCTGGCGTGGCAGCGCCGGCTCGAGCCGGTGAAGCAGGACATGGAGGCGGCGCTGGCCCGGCTCGCGGGGCCGCCCTACGCGGCGCGCCCGGTCGCGTTCCACCTGCCGGACTTCATCGCCGTCGTGCTGAACGCCGGCGACGCGCGCTCGCCCCGCGGCGCCACCGTGGGCCAGTCCCTGCCGAACTGGGGGAAGGTGGCGAACGAGGGCCGCGGCCGGACCGTGGCGATGACGAACTTCTACACCGACCCGGAGAGCCTCGAGATCCGGCGCCGGCGCGCGGCCTCGGTGCTGTGCCCCGACACCATGGCCCGGCGCACGCCGGATCCGGACGCCGAGCGGATGGGCTTCGTGCTGCACGAGGCGGCGCACAACCTCGGCCCGTCGCACGAGTACGCGGTGGACGGCCGGACCGCGCCGCAGATCTTCGGCGGGAACCTGGCGGCCATGCTGGAGGAGCTGAAGGCGCAGCAGAGCGCGCTGTACCTCGCCGGCTGGCTGGCGGGGCGCGGCGTCATCCCGCCCGCGCAGGCGGACCGGGCGCTGCTCGAGAACGTGGTCTGGGCGTTCGGCCAGGTGAGCGGCGGCGTCCGCACCTCGGACGGGCGGCTGCGGCCGTACGCGGCGCTCGCCGCGATCCAGCTCGCCGCGCTCGCCGACGACGGCGCGCTGGTGTGGCGCCCGGACGCGAAGGCCGCGAACGGCGAGGACGCGGGCTGCCTCGAGCTCGACCGGGCGCGGCTGGGCGCGTCGGTGGAGCGCCTGGAGACGCTCGCGCTCGGCATCAAGGCGCGCGGCGACCGGGCCGCGGCGGAGGCGCTGGTGCAGGCGCACGTGGACGCCGCCACCGGGAAGAACGCGGAGCTCCGGCGCGTGATCACCGAGCGCTGGCGGCGCTTCCCGGACACGACGTTCCTGTACGCGACGCCGTGAGCTGCCCCGGCGCCCCGGACGGGCGCCGGGCGGCTTAGGCACTTCTTAGGAACGGCCGAGCGATGCTTTTAGGAACCCCGCCCCGCGCGCCCGGGCATCCTCCGCCCGTCTTCGAGACGCACCGGGGGAGCGCGATGGCGGGGGGGAAGTGGCAGCGCATCGGGAAGGTCGCGGCGGCGCTCGCGGGCGCCGCCGCGGCCGCCCTGTGGACGGCGCCGGCCGGCGCGCGCGCCGCGGGCGCCGCGCCGGAGCGGCTCTCCGCCACCGGCCTGTTCGCCGACGCCGCGCACGGGGTCGTCGCGCCGGGCGTCCTCCGCTACACGCCGCAGTACCCGCTCTGGAGCGACGGCGCCGCCAAGGCGCGCTGGATCCGGCTCCCGGCCGGCCAGGCGATCGACGCCTCGGACCCGGACGCCTGGCGGTTCCCGCCGGGCACGCGGCTCTGGAAGGAGTTCTCGTTCGGCGGCCGCCGCGTCGAGACGCGCTACATGGTCCTGGGCCGCGACGGCGCCTGGACGTACGCGACCTACCGCTGGCTGCCCGACGGCAGCGACGCGGTGCGCGCGCCGGAGCGCGGCCTGCCCGGCGTGGCGGAGGTGGCGCCGGGCGTGCGCCACGACCTGCCGTCCGCCGCCGACTGCCGCGCCTGCCACGAGGGCGGCCCGACGCCGGTGCTCGGCTTCTCCGCGCTGCAGCTCTCCCCGGATCGCGACCCGCTGGCGCCGCACGCCGAGCCGGCCGCGCCGGGCGACGTGGACCTGCCCGCGCTGGCGCGCACCGGCCGGCTGCGCGGGCTCCCGGAGGACCTGCTCGCCACGCCGCCCCGGATCGCGGCGCCCTCCCCGCGCGCCCGCGCCGCGCTCGGCTACCTCCACGCGAACTGCGCGAGCTGCCACGACGCCCGCGGCGAGCTCGCCTCGCTCGGGCTCGACCTCGCCCAGCGCGTGCGCGGCGGCGACCCGCGCGCGCCGCTCGCCACCGCGGTCGGCCGGCCCAGCCGCGCCCACCCGCCCGGCATGGGCGAGGCGCCGCTGCGCATCGCGCCCGGCGAGCCCGGGGCGAGCGTGCTCGTCCGGCGCATGGCCTCGCGCGACCCGCTCCTCCAGATGCCGCCGTTCGGCACGAAGCTCGCCGACCCGCAGGCCCTCGACCTCGTCGCCGCCTTCGTCCGGGATGACCTCGGACCGGCGACGACCCACCCGGCAGCACCCGATCACCAGGAGAAGAACCGATGAAGCGCATCGCCACCGCAGCACTCGCCGCCGCCGCCCTCGCGCTGCTCGCGGCCGCCACCGCCCCGCAGGCCGCCGGCAAGGACGCCGCGATCGCCCGCGGCAAGTACCTCGTCACCATCGCCGGCTGCAACGACTGCCACACGCCGTTCAAGATGGGGCCGAACGGCGCCGAGCCCGACATGACCCGGATGCTCTCCGGCCACCCGGAGCAGCTCGTCCTGCCGCCCGCCCCCGCGCTGCCCGAGGGGCCCTGGGGCGCCGTGTTCTCGCTGACCATGACCGCCGCGTCCGGCCCGTGGGGCACGACGTTCGCCGCGAACCTGACGCCGGACCGGGAGACCGGGATCGGCGCCTGGACCGAGAAGGAGTTCAAGGAGACGCTCCGCACCGGGCGCCACCTCGGCCGCGGCCGCCAGATCCTCCCGCCCATGCCGTGGCCGAACGCGGCGCACCTCACCGACGCGGACCTGTCCGCCATGTTCGCGTTCCTGCAGTCGATCCCGGCCATCAAGAACCGCGTCCCGGCGCCGATCCCGCCGGCGCAGTCCGCCGCCCGCTAGCGCCGACGGCTCGCCGGCACCGGGCCCCGGTCGCCCCCGCGCTCCGGCGCGGGCGGCGGCCGGGGCCTGCGCACGTCCGCACGCCCGCAGGGGACCGCCCGGCGGCCCACCCGGTCCGCCGGGCGCGCACGCTTCTTCCCCTCCGAGGGCCGGAATGGGCGATCCTTCCCGCGGCGGAGGTCCGGGGCGGGCCGCGCGCCGTCGCGGCCCCGTCCCTTGCCGCGCCTGGGCCCTCCGGGGCGGCGGGCGCGAGGAGCGGAGCATGCCGGAGGCGGTGTCGCTGGGGCGGGTGGCGGTGCTGGATCGGAGCGAGGCGGGCCGGCGCGCGGTGCGCGCCATCCGCGAGCTGGCGCGCGAGGGGAAGTCGGCGCTCGCGGTGGCGGTCCACGCCCCGCGCGACCGGCGCCTGCCGTTCGTCCGCGACGCCGACGCCGCGGTGGAGGTGGAGGGGTCGCCGGAGCTGGCGCTGCACGTGGCCGGCGCCGAGGCCGCCTGGCTCGGCCCCGCGCCGCTGGCGGAGCGGGCCGCCTTCGCCGAGGCCTGCGAGCAGCTCGGCGTGCTGTTCCTCGGCCCGCCCTCCTCGGTGCTCGAGCGCGTGCGCACGCCGGAGGGGCTCGCCGCGATCGCGGACGAGGTGGGCGTGCCGCTCGCCGCCGCCGGCGCGGCCGACCCCGCGGCGCGGCTGCTCGAGATCGTGGTGGCGCGGGACCGGAACGGCGAGGCGCAGGCCGTCGGCGTGGGCGACGCCTCGCTGCGGCTCGCGGACGTGGCGGTGCTGGCCGAGTCCCCCTCGCCGGCGCTCGGCGCCCAGGAGGACGCGCGCGCCCGCATGCTCGGGCTCGCGATCGCGGCGGCGGCCCGCTGGGTGGGGATCGCCAGCGTGGAGCTGCTGTTCGACCCGGCCACGCGCCGGCTGGCGCTCGCCGGCGTGGACGCCTTCCCTCGGTCGGCCGCGGCGGTCGAGGCCGCCGCCGGGGTGGACCTGGTCCGGCAGGCGGTCCGGCTCGCCGCCGGCGCGCCGCTCCGCCCGCTGCCGGCGCCGCGCGGCCACGGCGTCGCGGCCCGGCTCCTGGCGCGCGATCCCGAGTCGGCGCAGCCGGCGCCCGCGCCCGGGCGGCTGGAGCGGCTGCGGCTGCCCTCCGACCCCGACGTGCACGCCGAGGCCGCCGTCGAGGAGGGCGACGAGGCGCGCGGCGGCGCCGAGCCCATCGCCACCATCGTCGCCCTCGGCACCGACCGCGGCCGCGCCCTGGGGCGCCTCGCCCAGGCGCTCTCGGACACCGACGCGCTGGCGCGCGGGAGCGGCTCGAGCAAGGCCTGGCTGCTGGCGCTGCTGGCCCGCGCCGAGGTGCGCGCCGGGACGGCCGGCGTGGGCTTCCTGCCCCGCCTCGCCGCCGCGCGCGAGCGGCTGGTCGCGCCCAGCCCCGAGGTGGCGCTGCTCGCCGCCGCGCTGGAGTCGTACGAGCTGGAGCTGGACCTGGAGCGCGCGCGCTTCCTGGCCGAGGCGCGCCGCGGGCGGCCGCGGGTCGGCCCCTCGTCGGGCCGCGCGGTGGAGCTGCTCCACGCCGGCGAGCGACACCGGCTGGAGGTGCGCCAGACCGCTCCGGACGCGTACCGGGTCTCGCCGGCGGGCGCCGCGCCGGTGGACGTGAAGGTCGATCGCCTGGCCCGCGGCGAGCGCCGCCTGGCCTGGGGCGGCCGGCGCGCGCGCGTGCTCTCGGCGGTGGACGGCATCCGCCACCTGGTGGACGTGGACGGGGTCCCGCACCTCGTCACCCGCGACCCGGGCGGCGTGATCACCTCCCCGCTGCCCGGCATGGTGGTGGCGCTGCCGGTGGTGCCCGGACAGCGCGTGGCCGCGGGCGAGCCGGTCGCCCGCGTCGAGTCGATGAAGGTCGAGCTGGCGGTGCCCGCGCCGGCCGCCGGCGTCGTCCGCGAGGTGCTGGCGGTGCCGAACGGCCAGGTCGACGCCGGCGCGCCCTTGCTGCGCATCGACCCCGAGGGCGAGGGCCCGCCCGCCGCGCTGGGCGCGCCGCTCGCGCTGGGCGGCGAGCCGCCGGCGGAGCCGTCCACCGCGCACGAGCGGTACCTCGCCGGCCTCCGCGAGCTGAACCGGCTGCTGCTCGGGTTCGACCTCTCCGACGCCGACGCGCGGGCGCTCACCGCCGGCTGGCGCGACCGCGCCGCCGGCGTGGCCCCGGAGGACCCGGGGGCGCTGCGCGAGGAGGAGCGCGCGCTCGCCGCGTTCGGCGACGTGCAGGCGCTGTTCTCGCGCGGCCGCGCGCCGGACGCCGCCGCCGACGCG
>NZ_BAZG01000074.1 GCF_000964525.1 Anaeromyxobacter sp. PSR-1 | reverse complement strand
CCCGCTCGACCCACGCGCCGTACGCGGCCGGGGACTGCGCCGCCTGCCACCGCTCGGCGGACCGCGCCAGCCCGGGCCCTCTGCGCCACGCCAGCGTCAACGCCGGTTGCCTCGAGTGCCACGAGGAGATGCGGGAGGTGATGGCGCGCAAGCTCAAGCACGCGCCCGCCGTCCGCTCCTGCACCGCCTGCCACAACCCGCACGACGCCGCCGGCCCGTCGCTGCTCGCGGCCCCGGTGGCCGAGCTGTGCGCCCGCTGCCACCCCGGGGTCGCGGCGCAGGCCGCCGCCGCGCCGGTGAAGCACGCCCCGGTGACCGAGGGGCGGGCCTGCGCGAGCTGCCACGATCCCCACGCGGCCCGCCACGAGGCCCTGCTCACGGCGCCCGCGTTCGAGCTGTGCGTCGGCTGCCACTCGAAGGACGGCATGAAGGCGGCGGACGGGCGGACGCTGGTCAACATGCGCCGCTGGCTGGAGGAGAACCCGGTCTGGCACGAGCCGGTGCGCGAGCGCGACTGCGGCGCCTGCCACCGCACCCACGGCGGCGACCACCCGCGGCTGCTGGTGGCGGACCTGCCCGACAAGCTGTACGCGCCCTACGACCGGCGCAGCTACGCGCTCTGCTTCGGCTGCCACAACGACCGGCTGGTCTCGGAGGCCGAGACCACCACGTTCACGCGCTTCCGCGACGGCGCGCGGAACCTGCACGCGGTGCACGTGGACCGGGAGCGCGGCCTCACCTGCCGGGCCTGCCACGACGCCCACGCGTCCAGGCAGGAGCGGCACGTGCGCGATCGCGTGGCCTACGGGAGCGGCGGGTACGTGCTCGAGCTCGGCTTCACGCGCACCGCCACCGGCGGGACCTGCGCCAAGGCGTGCCACGAGGCGAAGACGTACGTGGCGCGGTGACGGGCGCAGCCCCGCCGGATCAGCTCTTCAGCGCCGCGCCGTCGAGGATCCGGTCGCACAGGTCCGGGAAGGAGAGGCCCAGCCCGGCGGCGATCTTCGGGACGAGCGAGGTCGCGGTCATCCCGGGGAGCGTGTTCACCTCGAGGATGTACGGCGTCCCGTCGCCGGCCACGATGAAGTCCACGCGCGTCACGCCGCTGCACCCGATGCCGCGGTGCGCGGCCTCGGCCGCGTCCATGACGGCGCGGACGTGCGCCTCGGGGATGCGCGCCGGGTAGAAGTACTTCGTGGTCCCGGCGGTGTACTTCGCGGCGTAGTCGTAGAACGCGTTCGCGGGCACGATCTCGATCGCCCCGAGCGCCTTCCCGTCCAGCACCGCCACGTCCACCTCGGTGCCCTTGACGTACCGCTCCACGATGACGTCGCCGGCGTACGAGGCCGCGTCGCGGCAGGCCGGGCCCAGCTCGGCGGCGTCGTTCACGAGGTGCACGCCCACCGACGAGCCCTCGCCGGCGGGCTTCACCACGCAGGGCAGGCCGAACGGCAGGTCGCCCACGCCGATCGAGCCGGCGGCGGCGCGCGGGAACACGCGGTAGTCGGCGACGGCCAGCCCGAGCGAGCGGAAGATCGCCTTCGACACGGTCTTGTCCATGCCCATGGCCGAGGCGAGCACGCCGGAGCCGGTGTACGGGATGGCCATCGACTCGAGCAGCCCCTGGATGCTGCCGTCCTCGCCCCAGCGGCCGTGCAGCGCCACGAACGCGACCTCCACCCGCTCGGCGCGGAGCCGCGCCGCCACCTCGAGGTCCACGTCCACCAGCACCACGTCGTGCCCCTTCTGCCGGAGCGCGTCGGCGCAGGCGGCGCCGGTCTTGAGCGACACCTCGCGCTCGCTGGAGCGCCCGCCGTACAGCACCGCCACCTTCTTGCCCGTCCACGTGCTCATGTCGCCTCCGGGGGGCGCGCGCCCCCGCTCGCCGCGCTGGGGCCGCCGCCCGCGGCGGCGTGCCCGTCCAGCCCTTCCAGCTCCTCCGGCGGGAACTCGCCCATCAGCCGGACCTCGGTCTCGAGGGCGATCCCGAACCGCTCCTTCACCCGTGCCCGCGCCAGCCGGACGAGCGCGAGCACGTCGCGGGCGGTCGCGCCGCCCAGGTTGGTCACGAAGTTCGCGTGCACCGGGGACCACACGGCGTTGCCGACGCGGTGCCCCTTCAGCCCGACGGCCTCGACGAGCCGCCCGGCGTACTCGCCCGGCGGGTTCGTGAAGGTGGAGCCGAAGGTGGGCCGGTCGAGCGGCTGGGTGGCGCGGCGGCGCTCGCGGTCCTCGCGCATGAGCGCCTCGCTCGCGGCCACGTCGCCGGGCCGGAGCCGCACCTCCACGCGCGCGATCACCGCGCCGGGCGGGAGGCGGCAGGTGCGGTAGGCGTAGCCCAGCGCCGACGCGGGCACGAAGCCGGCGCCGTCGGCGGTGGCGAGCTCGAGGCGGGTGACCACGTCCTTCATCTCGCCGAGGCGCGTGCCGGCGTTCATGGCCGCCGCGCCGCCCAGCGTCCCGGGGATGCCGCCCAGGAACTCCATCCCGACGAGGCCGCGCGCGTGCGCCCGCGCCGGCAGGCGCGAGATGGGCGCGCCGGCGGACAGGACCAGCGTGTCACCCTGGGTGGACTCGCCCGGGAAGTCCTGCGGGAGCCGGAGCACCACCCCGCGCACGCCCGCGTCCGCGACCAGCGTGTTCGCGCCGCCCCCCAGCACCGAGAGCGGCACGCCCAGCTCGCGCACCGCGCGGAGCAGCGCCGCGAGCGCGTCGGCGTCGGCGGGGCGGCAGAGCAGGTCGGCCGGCCCGCCCACCCGCACGGCGGTGCGCGGCGCGAGCGGCGCGTCCGGCAGGTGCTCGCCGCGCACGCGGCGGACGATCTCGTCGCGCCAGGTCATGTGCGGGAGGCCGGGCGGGCCCGCGCGCCGGGGGAGGGGGCGCTCATCGCTCGAGCAGCGCCAGGAGCTCCGGGCCGGCGGCGGTCACGTCGCCGGCGCCGAGCGTGAGGACGAGATCGCCGGGGCGGACCCGCTCCTTCGCGGCGCGGGCCAGCTCGGCGCGGGGGACCACCGTCACGTCGCGGTGGCCCCAGGCGCGGATGGCCTCCGCCAGGTTCGCGGCGGTCGCGCCCGGGATGGGCTCCTCGCCGGCGGCGTAGATGTCGGTGAGCAGCAGCACGTCCGCGTCGTTGAACGCGGTCGCGAACTCGGCCATGAGGTCGCGCGTGCGGGTGTAGCGGTGCGGCTGGAACAGGCAGACCACGCGCCGCTTGAACGCCTCGCGCGCGCCCTGCAGCGTGGCCTTCACCTCGGCCGGGTGGTGGCCGTAGTCGTCCACCACCGTGACGCCCGCCACCTCGCCGCGCACGGTGAAGCGCCGCTGCACGCCCTGGAAGCTGCGGAGCGCCTCGCGCGTCACGAGCGGCGGGATGCCCATCTCGTCGCCGAGCGCGATCACCGCGAGCGCGTTGAGCGCGTTGTGGCGGCCCACCATGGCCACCTCGAAGCGCCCCAGCGCCTCGTCGCGCCGGAACGCGTCGAAGCGGACCGCGTGGCCGGACAGCTCGATGGCCTCGGCCCGGTAGTCGGCCTGGTGGCTCTCGCCGTAGGTGACCACGCGCTTCTCCACGTCCGGCAGGATCGACTGCACGGTGGGGTGGTCGATGCACAGGATGGCGAGCCCGTAGAACGGCACCCGGTTCACGAAGTCCACGAAGCCGCGGCGCAGCGCGTCCGGGGTCTTCCAGTGGTCGAGGTGCTCCGGGTCGATGTTGGTGACGATCGCGATGGTGGGCGGGATGCGCAGGAACGAGCCGTCGGACTCGTCCGCCTCCACCACCATGTAGTCGCCCTTGCCCAGCTTGGCGTTCGAGCCGAACGCGTTCACCTTGCCGCCCACTACCGCGGTCGGGTCCAGGCCGGCGTGCGCGAGCAGGTGCGCCGCCATCGAGGTGGTGGTGGTCTTGCCGTGCGAGCCGGCGATGGCGACCCCGTACTTGAGGCGCATCAGCTCGGCCAGCATCTCGGCGCGCGGGATGACCGGGATCTTCCGCCGCCGCGCCTCCAGCACCTCCGGGTTGTCGCGCTTCACCGCGGACGAGATCACCACCACGTCCACCTGCAGCACGTTCTCGGCGGCGTGGCCGTAGGAGATGCGGCCGCCCAGCCCGGCCAGCCGCCGGGTGGTCTCGGACTCGCGCAGGTCGGAGCCGGAGACGGCGTAGCCGAGGTTGAGCAGCACCTCGGCGATGCCGCTCATGCCGATGCCGCCCACGCCCACGAAGTGGATCTTGGCCTGCCTGGAACGGAAGAGGCTCATGTGTCGGGACGCTCCTCGGGCGCTACGACGCGAGATCCGGCGGGCGCGCGGGCTTCTGCCCGGGCTCGCGCGCCTGGCCGAAGGGCGAGCCCCAGCGGCGGCGGACCAGCTCCATGCACACGTCGGCGATCTCCTTGGCGGCCTGCGGGCTGCCCAGCCGGCCCGCGGCCCGCGCCATCCGCTCGCGGCGCTCCGGCGCGTCGAGGATGTCGCGGATCTCGCGGGCCAGCACCTCGCCGGTGAGGTCGCGCTCCTCGATCATCACCGCCGCGCCCGCGTCCACCAGGCTGCGCGCGTTCTTCACCTGGTGGTTGTCGGCGGCGGCGGGGAAGGGGACCAGGATCGACGGCTTCTTGCAGACCGTCAGCTCGGCCAGCGTGGTCGCGCCGGCGCGGCACACCACCAGGTCGCAGCCCGCGTACGCCGCGCTCATGTCGTCGATGAACTCGCGCACGTCCGGGGTGAACCCGCAGGCGCGGTAGCCCTTCTCGACGTACTCGCGGTCGCGCGCGCCGGTCTGGTGGGTGATCTGGATCCGCTCGCGCAGGTCGGCCAGGTGCGGCAGCGCCTCGATCACGCGCATGTTGAGCGCGTGCGCGCCCTGCGAGCCGCCGAACACGAGCAGCCGCGGCACGCCGTGCGCGGACTCGGGCCGCATGTAGTTCTCCATCAGCCGCCGGCGGATGGGGTTGCCGAGCTGGTAGACCTTGCGCGCCGCGAAGTGCCGGGCCGCCTCGGGGAACGCGGTGAACGCGGCCTTCACCACGCGTCCCAGGAGCCGGTTGGTGAGGCCCGCGATCGCGTTCTGCTCCTGCACCGCGGTGGGGATGCGCATGGCCCAGGCGGTGAGCACCACCGGCCCGCTGGCGTAGCCGCCCACCCCCACCACCACGTCCGGCCGCCAGCGCCTGAGGATGCGCCAGGACTGCAGGAACGCGCGGGGGAGGAGCAGCAGGTTGAGCAGCGCGCCCAGGAGGCCCTTGCCCTTCAGCCCCTTCACCTCGATGAGCTCGATGGGGAAGCCGGCGGCCGGGACCACCGACGCCTCCAGCCCGCGGGCGGTGCCCACGAAGACCACGTCGTTGGCGGGGTGGCGCGTGACCACCTCCTCCGCGAGCGCGATGCCGGGGAACACGTGCCCGCCGGTGCCGCCGCCCGCCACCATCATCCTCATGACGCGTCCTCCGCGCGGGCCGCCGACAGGCGCGGCGCCCCGCCGATGGGCGCGCCCACCCGCACCGCCGCGGGCGCCCGGGTGAGGAAGCCGCCGCGCTCGCCGCTCACCGAGAGGAGCAGGCCGGTCGCGGCGAGCAGCGTCATGATGGAGCTGCCGCCGTAGGAGACGAAGGGCAGGGTGAGCCCCTTGGTCGGCGCGAGGCCGAACACCACCGCCAGGTTGACGAGCGCCTGCGTGCCGACGAGCGCGGTGACGCCCAGGGCGGCGTAGCAGCCGAACGCGTCCGGCGCGCGCAGCGCGGCGCGGGTGCCGCGCCAGAGGACCACGCCGTAGAGCACCAGCAGGAGCGCCATCCCGAGGAGCCCCGTCTCCTCCGCCAGCACCGCGGCGATGAAGTCGGTGTGCGCGGCGGGCAGGAAGTACAGCTTGCCCTTGCCTTGGCCCAGCCCCTGCCCCAGCCACCCGCCGTTCGCGGTGCCGAGCAGCGACTCCCAGAGCTGGAAGCCGAAGGTGGTCTTGTACTGCTCGGGGTTCATGAAGGCGAGCCACCGCTGGTAGCGGTACTCGGTGGACTTGATGAAGTGCCAGGCGACGGGCGCGGCCACGAGGCCCGCCGCCACGAGGTACGAGACCCGCGCGCCGGCCGCGAACAGCATCGCGAACAGCACCATGAACAGGATGAAGCCGGTGCCGAGGTCCTTCTGCCACAGGCACAGGCCCACCATGAGCAGGGTGACGAGCAGGTGCGGCAGCAGGCCGATGGAGAACATCCGCATCTTGGACTGCTTCCGCGAGAGCGAGTGCGCGAGGTAGAGGACCAGCGCGACCTTGGCGAGCTCGGCGGGCTGCAGGTTCACCGGGCCGAGCGGGATCCAGCGCTGCGCGCCGCCCGCGGTGCGGCCCACCAGCTTCACCAGCACCAGCGCCGCCAGCGTGGCGGCGAGCACCGGGTACGCCACCGTCGCGAGCCGGCGGTAGCCGACCCGCAGCGCCGCGGCCATGCCGGCCAGGCCGATGGCGACCGCCACCATTTGCCGCTTCAGGTAGTAGAACTCGTCGCCCAGGCGGCGGCCCGCCTCCACCGCGCTCGCCGAGTAGACCATCACCAGGCCGAGCGCGACGAGCAGCAGCACCGCCGCGAGCAGGAGCGGGTCGAAGCCGGGCGCGCCCGCCCGCGGCGCCTCGGGCGCGCGTTCGTCCCGGGCGTGGCGGAAGAGCCTCATCGCGCCTGCTCCGTCGCGAGCCGGCGGAAGGCCTCGCCGCGCTCCTCGTAGTTCGCGAACTGATCGTAGCTGGCGCAGGCGGGGGAGAGCAGCACCACGTCGCCCGGCCCCGAGAGGACCGCCGCCCGGCGGACCGCGCCGGCCAGGTCGCCGCACGGCTCGGTGGGCGCGAGGTCGCCCAGCTCCCGCTCGATGGCGGGCGCGTCCTCCCCGATGGTGAGCAGCGCCTTCACCCGCCCGCCGAACAGCGGGCGCAGCGGCGCGTAGGGCGCCTTCTTGCCGCGGCCGCCCATGATGAGCACCACGCGCGGGGCGCCGGACGGGAACGCGGCCAGGCCGACGAAGGTGGAGTCCACGTTGGTGGCCTTGGAGTCGTTCACCCACTCCACGCCGCGCCCCTCGGCGACCAGCTCGAGCCGGTGGTGCAGGCCGGGGAACGCGTCGAGCCCGGCCTGGACCGCCTCGCCCGGCACGCCCATCAGGCGCGCGCAGAGCACCGCGGCCATGGCGTTCTCGCGGTTGTGGCGGCCGCGCAGCGCGCGGTTGCGGAGCTGGTAGCGCTCCGGCGCGCGGCCGCGCGGCGTGAACCAGATGGCCGTCCCCTCCGGGCCGGGCTCGCCGCCCTCGTCGCGCGCCGAGGCGGGCGCGGGCGCGCCGAAGCCGAAGGTGTGCAGGTCGCCGCGCGAGGCGCCGGCCATGGCGAGCGCCCGCGGGTCGCGCGCGTTCGCGACGGCCACGTCGTCCGGCTCCTGGGTCGCGAACAGGCGCGCCTTCGCGGCCGCGTACGCGTCCACGTCGGCGTAGCGGTCGAGGTGGTCCGGGGTGACGTTCAGGACCGCCGCCACCCGGGCGCGGAAGCGCTCGATCCCCTCGAGCTGGAACGAGGACAGCTCGACCACCGCGGCGTCGGCCGGCTCGCCGGAGAGGGCCAGCTCGGAGAGCGGCGTGCCCAGGTTCCCGCCCACGAACGTCCGCCGGTCGCGGGCGAGCAGCGCGCCGGTGAGCGCGGTGGTGGTGGACTTGCCGTTCGTCCCGGTGACCCCGACGATCGGCAGGCCGCCCAGGAAGCGCGCGGCCAGCTCGACCTCGCCCCACACCGGCACCCCGCGCCGCCGCGCCTCCTGGATCTCCGGGTTCGCGAGCGGCACGCCCGGCGACGCCACCACCAGGTCGGCGCCGGTGAAGTCGGCGGGGTCGTGGCCGCCCAGGCGGCGGGTGACCGACGCCGGGAGCGCGGCGAGCGCGCCGCCCAGCTCGGCCTCGCCGCGGCGGTCGGTGACGGTGACGCGCGCGCCCTCGCGGGCGCAGAGCCGCGCGGCGGCCACGCCGCTCTTCGCGAGCCCCACCACCGTCACCCTGGTGCCCTTCAGCTCCGGTGCGGCCACGGCTACCTCAGCTTGATGGAGAGCAGCGCCACCAGCGCCAGCATCACCGAGATGATCCAGAAGCGGACGATGATCTTCGGCTCCGCCCACCCCTTCAGCTCGTAGTGGTGGTGGATGGGCGCCATCCGGAAGATGCGCTTGCCGGTGGTCTTGAAGGACCAGACCTGGAGGATGACGCTCACCGTCTCGGTCAGGAAGACGCCGTGCAGGATGGCGCTCGCGAACTCGTTCTTGGTGAGCACCGCCATCATGCCGAGGCCGCCCCCCAGGGCGAGCGAGCCCACGTCGCCCATGAACACCGACGCCGGATAGGTGTTGTACCAGAGGAACGCCACGCCGGCGCCGAAGATGGCCGAGCAGAACACGCCCAGCTCCTCCGCGCCCGGGATGTACGGCACCCGCAGGTACTCGGCCAGGCTGAACCCGGCGATGGTGGCGCCCGCCACGTAGGAGAGCGCCAGGAACGTCATGGCCGAGACGATGGTCGGGCCGATGGCGAGGCCGTCCAGGCCGTCGGTCAGGTTGACCGCGTTCGAGGTGGCGATCACCACGAACACCATGAACGGCAGGTAGAGGAAGCCGAGGTCCGGGTTGAAGATCCGGGAGGGCACGAACGGCAGGGTGACGTGGAGGTCCACGTAGCTGCCCACGAACACCCAGGGGAAGCGGTGCTCGACGTGGAAGCGCCAGTCGGTGAGGCAGGCGTAGTAGACCACCACCACCACCAGCACCTGCAGCACGAGCTTCTTCTTGCCGGCCAGGCCCTTCGAGTTCTTCTTCGAGATCTTGAGCCAGTCGTCGGTGAAGCCGATGGCGCCGTAGCCCAGCGTCACGAGCAGGGCCGCCCACACGAAGCGGTTGGTCAGGTCGGCGAACAGCAGCGTGGCGATCGCGACCGAGGCCAGGATCAGTGCGCCGCCCATCGACGGCGTGCCGGCCTTCTTCTTGTGCGTGTCCGGCGTGTCCTCGCGGACGTTGGTCGAGCCGTACTGGAGCACCCGCATCCGCTCGATGAAGATCGGCCCGAGCAGCAGGCCCAGCACCATCGCGGTGAGCCCCGCCGCCACGATGCGGAAGGACGGGTAGCGGAGGACGTTGAGGAGGCTGAGCTTGTAGGCCAGCGGGTAGAGGAGGTGGTAGAGCATCTAGCGCAGGGCCTCGACGAGCCGCTCGAGCTTCATGCCGCGGCTCCCCTTCACGAGCAGGACGTCGGTGGGACGGAGCCGCTCGCGCACGAACGCGACGAGGCGGTCCAGGTCCTCGGTGTGGAAGGTCTCGGCGAGGCCGGCCGCGCGGGCCGCCTCGGCGGTGGCGCGGGCGCGCGGCCCGAACGCGGCCAGCACCGCCACGCCGGCGGCGGCCGCCTCGGCGCCCAGCGCGCGGTGCGCCTCCGCCTCGAAGGTCCCCAGCTCGAGCATGTCCCCGAGCACCGCGACCGCGCGCGCGCCCGGGGCGGCGGCGAGGTCGCGCAGGACCTCCAGCGCGGCCGACATCGAGGCCGGGTTCGCGTTGTAGCAGTCGTCCACCAGCTGGACGCCGGACGGGAGGCGCTCGAGGCGGAGCCGGCGGCCCACCGGCCGGACCGCGGCCAGGCCCTGCGCGATCTCGCGATCGGTGAAGCCCACCGCGATGGCCGCGCAGGCGGCGGCCGCGGCGTTGCGGGCGTTGTGCGCGCCGACGAGGCCGGGGATGTGCACCGGCACCTCGCGGTTGCCGACGCCGAGCACGAAGCGGAGCCCCTCCACCGACTGCGAGAGGACCTCCAGCACCACCACGTCGCCGCGCCGGCCGCGGCCGGAGGCGAAGGTGAGCATGCGGCGGCCCGAGGCGACGCCGCGCTTCAGCATGCGCGCGTCGTCCGCGTTCACCACCGCGATCCCGCCGGCCGGCAGCCCCTCGTACAGCTCGGCCTTCGCGTCCGCCACCGCGTCCACCGTGCCGAGCCCCTCCAGGTGGGCGGGCGCGGCCAGCGTCACGACGCCCACCTGCGGCTGGGCGATGGCGGCGAGCCGCGCGATCTCGCCGGGGTGGTTCATGCCCATCTCGATGACCGCGGTCGCGTGCGAGTCGTCCAGGCCGAACAGCGTGAGCGGGACGCCCACCTCGTTGTTCAGGTTGCCCTCGGTCTTCAGCACCGGGCCGCGGGTGGCCAGGATGGCCGCGATCATCTCGCGCGTGGTGGTCTTGCCGTTCGAGCCGGTGACGCCGATGACCGGGATGCCGAAGCGGCAGCGGTGGTGCCGGGCGAGCGCGCCGAGCGCGGCCAGGGTGTCGGCCACCGCGAGCGCGGGGCGCGGCGGGGCGGGGTGCGCGGCGGCCCAGGCCTCGGACACGACCAGCGCGGCGGCGCCGGCGGCGGCGGCGGCCTCCAGGTGATCGTGCGCGTCGAAGCGCTCGCCCTTCAGCGCCACGAAGAGCTGCCCCGCGGCCAGCGTGCGGGTGTCGGTGGAGACGCCGTCCACCGCGGGCGGCGGGGCGCCGAGCCAGCGGCCGCCGGTGGCGGCCGCGAGCTCGTCTGACGTGAAGCGGGGAGTGGTCATGCGATCCCGAGCGCCTTGCGCGCCTCGTCGCGGTCGGAGAAGGGGCGCTTCTCCGCGCCCACCTGCTGGTAGTCCTCGTGCCCCTTGCCGGCGACGAGCACCGCGTCGCCCTCGCGCGCGCACTCCACCGCGAGCGCGATGGCGGCGCGCCGGTCCGGCTCCACTACGTAGCCGTCCGCGCCGGCGCGCGCGCGGGCGGCCGGGATGGCGGGCTTCCCGGCGCGGTCCAGGCCGGGCAGCACGTCGGCGATGATCGCGAGCGGGTCCTCGGTGCGCGGGTTGTCGCTCGTCACGATGGCGAGGTCGGCGGCCGCCGCGGCCGCGCCCATGAGCGGGCGCTTGCCCCGGTCGCGGTCGCCGCCGCAGCCGAACACGCACACCAGGCGCCGCGGGGAGAGCCCGCGCAGCGCCGCGATCATGCGCGCCAGCGCGTCGTCGGTGTGCGCGTAGTCCACGAAGACCGAGAGGCCGCGGCCGTCGATCCGCTCCAGCCGGCCGGGCGCGCCGTGCGAGGCGGCGAGGCCGCGGGCGACCGCCTCAGGCGGCAGGCCCAGGCCGAGCGCGAGGCCGGCGGCGCAGAGCAGGTTCTCGAGGTTGTGCTGGCCGACGAGCGGCGAGCGGATCGCGATCGCGCCGGCCGGCGTCTCGAAGGTCGCGCGGGTGCCGTCGAGGCCGGTCCGCACCTCGAGCGCGCGCAGCGCGTCGCCGGCGCGGCCGCCGTAGCGCCAGACGCGCGGCCCCGGCCCGAGCTGGTCGGCGAGGCGCGCGCCCCAGGGATCGCGCGCGTTGATCACCGCGGTGCCGCCCGGCGCGAGGTGCTCGGTGAAGAGCCGGCGCTTCGCGGCGAAGTACGCGTCCATGTCGCGGTGGTAGTCGAGGTGGTCGCGCGTGAGGTTGGTGAAGCCCGCCGCCTGGAAGCGGATCCCGGCCACCCGCTCCTGCGCGAGCGCGTGCGACGACACCTCCATCACCGCGTCCCGCGCGCCGGCCGCGACCATCTCCGCCAGCACCGCCTGGATGGCGGTGGACTCCGGGGTGGTGTGGCTGGCCGGCCGCTCGGCGCCGGGGAAGCGGAAGGAGATGGTCCCGAGGACGCCCACCGGCACCGCGGCGGCGCGCGCGCACGCCTCCACGAGGTAGGTGACGGTGGTCTTGCCGTTCGTGCCGGTGACCGCGGCCATGCGCAGGCGCTCGGCCGGCCGGCCGCAGAAGGTGGCGGCGGCGAGGGCCATGGCGCGGCGGGCGGACGGCGCCAGCAGCAGCCGGGCGGGGGCGCACTCGACCGGCCGCTCGGCGATCACCGCGACCGCGCCCCGCCGCGCCGCCTCGGCGGCGAACGCGTGGCCGTCGTGCTGGACGCCGGGGAGCGCGAAGAACGCCGCGCCCGGGATGACCTCCCGCGAGTCGCCGGTGACGCGCGTGATCTCCGGATCGCCGGCGAGATCGCCGCGGGCGCCGCTGCCGGCGATGACGGTGGAGAGCCTCATGTCGCTTACCGCGGGAGATACCATGCAAACGGCCGTCCGCCTCGTTTTCCTCCGCAGGACCGGCCGGTTGCGCGCGGGCGTGTCCGGCGGGACACGCGGGCGGCGCGCCCCCTTCTATCATCCCGCCGGAGCGAGCGTCACCCGGACCCGCGAGCCGCGCGCGACCACCTTGCCCGCGGCGGGCGCCTGGCCGACCACCCGGCCGGAGCCGTTCGGCTCGGGGGCGAGGTCGAGCTCCTCCAGGCGGCGGATGGCGGCGCGCATGGGGAGGCCGGCGAGCGCCGGGACCGCCACGCTGCCGGCGGGCATCGCGGCCTGGCGCCGGTCGGCCCACTCCACCGCGGGCGGCTCCGGCGGCTCGTCGGCGGCCGGCGCCTGCGCCACCTCCACCGCGGCGGGCGGCGGGGTGCGCACCGCCGACGGATCCGGCGGCACGCCCATCATCCGCAGCGCGTACTCGGCGATCTCGCGGAACGCCGGCGCCGCCACCTCGCCGCCGTAGATCTCGCCGCGCGGCTCGTCGATGAACACGCCGATGGCGATGCGCGCCTGCTCCGCGGGCGCGAAGCCCACGAACGAGCTGTAGTGCCGGTCGGAGGAGTAGCCGCCGGAGATGCGGTCCGGCTTCTGGGCGGTGCCGGTCTTGCCGGCGGCGCGCCAGCCGTCGAGCCGCGCGCGCTTCCCGGTGCCCTTCGGCTCCTCCACCACGCCCACCAGCCACCGCCCCACCATCGCGGCGACCTCCGGGCGCACCACCTGCCGGACCACCTCGGCGGCGGGCGCCTCCAGCACCTGCCCGGTGGCCGGGTCGAGCACGCGCTTCACCAGGCGCGGGCGCACCAGCGCGCCGCCGTTCGCGATCGCGGCCATCGCCGTCGTGACCTGGAGCGGGCTGGCGGTGATGGGGCCCTGGCCGAAGCTCTGCGTGGCGAGGCCGATGTCGGAGCGCGCCAGCTGCACCTGGCCGCGGATCTCGCCGGGCAGGCCGACCCCGGGGCGCTCGCCGAAGCCGAACGCGAGCAGCGCGTCGCGCACGCCCTCGCGCCCGAGCCGCGCGCCGATCTGCGCCGCGCCGATGTTGGAGCTCTCCACCAGGATGCGCGACGGGCCGGCCCAGCCCACCGGGTGCGTGTCGTGGATGACGTGGCTGCCCACCGGCCAGCGCCCGGCGCCGCAGTCGAACGGATCCTTCGGGCCGACGGCGCCGCGGTCGAGCGCCGCGGCGATCACGAACGTCTTGATGGTGGAGCCGGGCTCGAACGCGTCGGTCACCGGGCGGTTGCGGATGGCGTCCGCGGTGCGCGGCGCGTTCGCGTTCGCGACCGGGTAGCTGGCGAGCGCCAGCACCTCGCCGGTGCGCGGGTCCATGGCGACGGCGGTGCCGGACAGCGCGCGCGAGCCGGTCACCGCCCGCGCCAGCGCCCGCTCCGTCACCACCTGGAGCCCCTGGTCGAGCGTCAGCTCCACCCGCGCGCCCTCGCGCTCGCGGCCGGGCGAGGGGGCGTCGGCGAGCACCACCCGCCCGCGCCCGTCGCGCAGCGACGGCACCCGCGCCGGCTCGCCCCGGAGCAGCTCGTCCTCGGCCAGCTCGACGCCCTCGCGGCCGGCGCCGTCGTCGTCCACCACGCCGAGCACCTGCGCGGCCAGCTCGAGCTTCGGGTAGTAGCGCCGCGTCTCGGGGACGAGCCGCACCGCGCGCACCCGCTCCTCGTCGATCCACCTGCGCAGCGCGGCCGCCTCGGCGGGCGGGATGCGCCGCTCCAGCCACACGAAGCGCCCGCCCTTGGCGAGCTTCCGCTGCAGCGCGCGCGGGTCCTGCTTCAGGATCCGGGCGATGCGGCGGACCGCGGCGCCGGAGCGGTCGTGCTCGGCGAGCAGCTTCGGGTCGGCGTAGGCGGACTGCGCGTCGGCGCTGCCCGCGAGCAGCACGCCGCTGCGGTCGGTGATGACGCCGCGCCGCGGCCGGAGCACCAGCTCGCGCAGGTACTGGTCCACCGCCTCGCCGGCGAGCGCGTCGCGCTGCAGCACCTGCAGCCAGAACACCCGCCCCGCCACCGCGGCCAGGCCGGCGGCGAGCAGGGCGGAGAACACGGTGATGCGGATGGCGATCCAGCGCGCGGCGCGGGGGTCCGGCCCGGCGCGCACGGCCTACGGCTCCCCCGGCGGCGCGCGGCCCGCCCGCAGCGGACCCCGGAGCGCGTACGCCGCCCCGGGAGCCGCCGCAGGCCCCGCCGCCGCCGCCCGCCCAGCAGAAGGGGATGGCTCCGCCGGCCGAGGAGGGTGACCAACCCCATCCACGCCCGCCCTACCCGGCGCGTCCAGCGGACGCCCCGGGCCTGCCGCCAACACCGCACCGCGGTCCGGCGGAGCCATGCCCAGCCCAGAAAGCCTCGTGTGCACCGCCCGCTCCAGCTGCCCGGGCGAGCGGAGCATCTCCAGCTCGATGCGCAGCTGGTCCTGCGCGGCCACCAGCTCGGCGTGCTGCTTCTGCAGCTCGCCGAGCGCGTAGCCCGCGGCCACCACGCGCGTGCGCGACCAGATGTGGAACACGCCCAGCGCCGCGAGCAGCGCGGCCGCGAGCGCGATCTCGCCGGCCAGGCGCGCGCCGGGGAGGCCGGGGGCGCCGCGGCGCGCGGAGGCGCGGGCGCTCATCGCAGCTTCTCCACCGCGCGCAGCCGCGCGCTCCGGGCGCGCGGGTTGCGCGCGATCTCCTCGTCGGACGCCTTGACCGCCTTGCGGGTGATGGCCGCGAACGAGGCCTTCGCCCCGCAGGCGCACACCGGCAGGTCCGGCGGGCAGGTGCAGGCCTGCGTCAGCGCCCGGAACTTCTCCTTCACCATCCGGTCCTCGAGCGAGTGGAACGAGATGGCCGCGGCGCGGCCGCCCGGCGCGAGCACGCCGGGCAGGCCGTCCAGCCACGCCGCCAGCGCGCCCAGCTCGTCGTTCACCGCGATGCGCAGCGCCTGGAAGGTGCGGGTGGCCGGGTGGATCCGGTGCGGCCAGGCCTTGCGCGGGATGGCGCCGGCCACCACCTCGGCGAGCCGCGCGGTGTCGAGCGGCGCCTCCGAGTCCAGGGCCGCCTTGATGGCGCGCGCCACCGGCCGCGCGAACGGCTCCTCGCCGTACTCGCGCAGGATGCGGGCCAGCTCGCGCTCGTCGATGCGGCGCAGCAGGTCCTCCAGCGTCTCGCCGGTGTCGCCCATGCGCATGTCGAGCGGGCCGGGGCGCGAGAAGGAGAAGCCGCGCTCCGCCTCGTCGAGCTGGGGCGAGGAGACGCCCAGGTCCACCAGCGCGCCGTCCACCGCGCCGATGCCGAGCGCCTCGAGCACGTTCTTCGCGTCGCGGAAGTCGGAGCGCACCGCGCGGAACGCCTCGCCGAAGCGGGCGAGCCGGGCGGTGGCCGCGGCGAGCGCGCGGGGATCCTTGTCGAGGGCGATCACGCGCGCCCCCGCCTCGAGCAGCAGGCCGGAGTGCCCGCCGCCGCCGAGCGTGCCGTCGAGGAACAGCTCGCCCGGCCGGGGGCGCAGGAGCTCCAGGACCTCTTTCGCGAGTACCGGCTCATGGCGAAAGTCCGCGCTCACGCCGCCCGGACGGCCTCCTCCACGTCGCCGTACAGCTCCACGTAGCCGCCCGCGCCGCCGGCGTGGACCAGGTCGCGCACGTAGCGGCTGGCCCCCGCGGCGCGCAGGCCGGGGATGGCCTTCAGGAGCGCCGCGCCCGCGTAGTGCAGGTGCGTGACGCGCTTCAGGTCCACCACCACCATCCGGCCCTCGCGGCGGGCGCGCTGCGCCAGCCCCGCGATGGCGGACAGCTCGTCGCGCGTGAGCTCGCCCACGCAGCGGATCACCGTGACCTCGTCCTGGTTGCGCGCCTCGTACATTGCCCGTTCCCCTTCGCCCGCTACGCCGTCCTGAAGAAGTCCACCACCTGGTCCGCCGGGATCTCCGCGGACATCTGCTCGTCGTAGGCCGCCCGGTCGTACAGGTGGATGGTCCGTCCCATCCCCACCCAGACGACGTCCTTCTGCAGGCCCGCCCACTCGCGGAGCGGCGGCGGGACCAGCACGCGGCCGTGGACGTCGAGGTCCACCTCGTGCGCGCTCGAGACGAACTTGAGCACGTTGCGCTGCCACCGCGCGTCGAGGGGCGAGGCCTCCATCACCTTCTTCACCAGCTCGTTCCAGACCGACTGCGGGAGCGCCTGCACCGCCCGCCAGTGCGGGTACTGCATGAGCACGATGCGCGGCTCCCCGGCCGCGGCCAGCGCCTCGCGAAACTTCGCGGGGAGGCTGGTGCGCCCCTTCGCGTCGATCGCGTGGTTGAAGGTTCCGAAGAACACGGGCTGGCCGATCTTCCCGCCGGGATCCGCTTTTTGCCACTTTCTCCCACCGGACGGTTCGGATCTACGGACATCGGCCGGGGAAGTCAACGGTCGCCCCGGCGCGCCCGGACGTGCCTGGGCCGGCGTTCAGGATCGGATCTGGAGCCGTGGGGGTGGGCGTTGTCCCACACGCGACCGGTGGGAGGGACGCGAGGGACGGCGCGCGCTTCGGCCGCACCGATATCGCGGTGGGATCGCGGGCGCAGCGCCGCCCCGAGCGACCCGTTGACGCGCCGTGGCAGGACCCTGAATAAGGGTTCGACCCCCAGCCCGAGGCCGCCATGACTTCACTGAAAGACAAGACCGTGTTCATCACCGGCGCGAGCCGGGGGATCGGGCGCGCCATCGGCGTGGCCGCCGCCCGCCAGGGCGCGAACGTGGTGGTGGCCGCGAAGACCTCGGCCCCGCACCCGAAGCTCCCCGGCACCATCCACGACGCGGCCGAGGAGATGGAGCGCGCCGGCGGGCGCGCGCTCGCGGTGGAGTGCGACATCCGCGAGGAGGCGCAGATCGCGGCGGCGGTGGCCCGCGCGGTCGAGCGGTTCGGCGGGATCGACGTGCTCGTGAACAACGCCAGCGCGATCTTCCTGGCGGGCACGGTGGACACGCCCATGAAGCGCTGGGACCTGATGCACGGCGTGAACGCGCGCGGCACGTTCGCCGTCTCGCAGGCCTGCATCCCGCACCTGGCCCGCGCCGCGAACCCGCACATCCTCAACCTGTCGCCGCCGCTCTCGATGGAGCCGCGCTGGTTCGCGAACCACCTCGCCTACACCATGGCGAAGTACGGCATGAGCATGTGCGTGCTGGGCATGGCCGAGGAGCTGCGCGACCAGGGCATCGCGGTGAACGCGCTCTGGCCGCGCACCGTGATCGCCACCGCCGCGCTGAACCTCCTCGGCGGCGACGAGACCGCCCGCCACGGGCGCACGCCCGAGATCGTCGCGGACGCGGCCATGGAGATCCTCCGCCGCCCGGCCCGCGGCTGCACCGGCAACTTCTTCATCGACGACGAGGTGCTGCGCGAGGCCGGGATCACCGACCTGTCGCGCTACGCGGTCGAGCCCGGCGCCGAGCTGATGCCGGACCTGTTCCTCGGCTGACGCGCCGCGCCGCCCGCGGCCCCGCGCCGCGAGGTGGCGGCGCTTCACCCACCGTGTCGTACCCGGCCGCCTGTGGGCGGAGGTCGGGCCTCCGTCCCCGCACGCTTCGGGGGCTGCCCTCCCGGCGGTGACGCGTGCTACGCGATCGGCTTCACGACCGGCGAACGCCGATGGGGACTCTCATGCGAAAGCTCACGATCGCCGCCCTGTGCGCGGCGGCGATGGCCTGCGGTGGCGGTGACGAGGCGGCGGACCCCGCCTCGAGGAAGTTCACGTACGGTGCGGCGGGCGCGGCGACGCTCGAGGAGCAGGCCGCGGCCGACCTGGCCCAGGGCAGCGCGGCCGACGCGCAGCTCGTCCAGTCGGGCACGAGCAGCGACGGCTCGTCGGTCGCCGGGCTGGCGGACGCGATGGCGTCGCAGGCCTGGGGCAGCGCCACCGTCGCGGTGGCCGCGCTCCGCGCGGCCGGCATCGAGCGGGCCGTGACGACCGTGCGCCCCGCGGCGGACCTGACCGGCTTCGACGACCCCGGGTGCGTGACCGTGACGACGGGCCGGATCTCGTACTCCGGCTGCACCATCACCATGGGCCTCGATCAGCTGTCGGTGAACGGCTGGTTCGCGCGTGACGGCGCCACCCTCGCCTGGGACGTCACCAGCGCGCTCCACAGCGTGGGCGACACGTACGACCTCGACGTCTCCTCGCACCTCACCGGCAACCTGACGTTCGGCACCGCGACGGTCGCCGGGCGCGTCCGCTCCGACAACGCGGCCACCATCCACACCGCGCAGGCGAGCATGCACGTCGCCTACACCACGCTCGCCGACCTCGCCCTCGAGCACGACGGCAACGGCTGCATCACCGGCGGCACGCTGGAGCTGCGCCGCGTCTGGACCGATCGCGCGCCCGGCATGCCGACCACCGGCGAGTACGCCGACGCGGGCCTGATGTTCACCTGGCAGGGCTGCGGGATCGTGCTGGTGTCACGCTCGATGTAGCGGGAGCGGGGGCGCCCGGCGAGCGAAGCGCGCCCGCCGGGGCGCCGCCGCGCGCGCGGCGAAGCCGTCCGCGGCGGCGCACGGGCCCCGGCGAGCAGGGTGGGGCCCCACGGAGCTCGGCTCCGTGGGGCGGGGCGCAGCCCCGTGAGAAGAAGCGCGCTCCCGCCGGGATGGCTACCATCCTGGCATGCACTCCGCGGACCGCGCACTGGCCGCCGTCGAGCGCGCGCTGCACCTGCAGCTCCCTCGCGGGCTGTTCCTCCCCGGCGGGCTCGGCCCGTTCGACGAGACGGTGGAGCCGGAGGCGCTGCTCGAGCCGGGTGCGGGCGTGGTGCGCGGGGGTGAGCTGCTGCCGGACGCGCTGCCGTTCGCGCGCGGCGCGGACGGCGCGGTGCTGGCGCTCCGCTTCGGGCCGGGCGGGCGGCCCCGCGAGGCGATCGCCTGGCACCCCGGCGGCGCCTGGCACCCGACCGACCTCGCCCCCGGGCTCGCGTCCGAGCCGGCGCGCCTGCGCCGGGCGTGCGAGGCGGCGCTGGAGAGCGGCCTCGCGGTCCTGGCGCGGGAGACCGGCGCGGCGTCGCTGGCACAGGACCTCGGCGTCGCCCGCGAGACCTTCTCCGACTGGCTGCTCGACGCGCGGCTCGTGCCCGCGACCGCGCGCGCCGCGCTGCGCCGGCTCACCGGGGCGGGCGAC
>NZ_BAZG01000075.1 GCF_000964525.1 Anaeromyxobacter sp. PSR-1 | reverse complement strand
GGGCGGGCGCCCTCGCGGAGCGCGACGTCCAGCTCGGTGACGCGGGCCTGCAGCCCGTCCAGCTCCTGCTGCACCTTCTCCGAGGCGCGCGCGCGCACCAGCTCGCCCTCGAGCTGCGCGCGGCGGCGCCGGGCCTGCTCCGGCGAGAGCGGCGCGCGCTGCGGGACCGCGGCCGCCGTGCCGCCCATCGCCGGGCGCCGCGAGGGCAGGTCCGCCGCGGAGATGGTGAGGAGCGCGTCCTGCCGGGCGCGCGGCGGGACGCCGACGGGCGCGCGCAGCGCCGCGGCGATCTCGGCGAGGTCCTGGGAGACGAGCGAGAACGCGCGGCGCTCGGCGTCGAAGCGGTGGAGCTGCGCGCCGGCCGCGAAGTCGCGCACCAGCCGGTAGGTGACGCGGTCGTCGCCGACCAGGGTGAGCCCGGCGCGCACCGCCGCGCCGGCCGGGCCGCCGGGCGCGCGGGGCAGCGCCTCCGCGTCCCGCGCGTCGGGGTGCAGGAGCGCCTCGAGCAGGCGGCGCAGGGCGGCGCCGTCGGCGGAGACCACGTTGTATCCGGGGCGCAGCGTCGCCCGGCCACCAGCGGGCGCGACGCCGCGCACGCCCTGGGCTGCGAACTCGAGGAGGATCACGCTCGGGCCGGCATGTTAGCTCCCGGGCGCCGACGCGGGAAGCGCGGCGTCCCGCGCCCAAGGCACGGCACGGCCGCACACCGGCACACGCCGGGGTGCGGCCGCGAGGTGCGGAGGTGCGAGGCCGGCGCCGGACGGCGCGCCGGTGGGAGGCTACGCCGGGGTCGGCGCGGCGTGGGCGGCGTCGGCCGCGCCCGGGCCTTCCTCCTGGTGGAGGCGGGCCGCCTTGCCCTGCAGGTTGCGCAGGAAGTAGAGGCGCGAGCGGCGGACGCCGCCGTGGCCCACGACCTCGATCTTGTCGATGCGGGGGCTGTGCACGGGGAACATGCGCTCCACGCCCACGCCGTAGCTCACCTTGCGCACGGTGAACATGGACGAGCCGGGCGCGCCCTTGCGGTACGCGATCACCACGCCCTCGAAGACCTGGATGCGCTCCTTGTCGCCCTCCTTGATCTTCGTGTGCACGCGGACGCTGTCGCCCGCGCGCATCTCCGGAAGGTCGGTCCGCAGGTACTTCGCCTCGATGTCGGCAATCGCCTTGCGCAGCATGACGTCCGTCTCCTTTACCGCTCGTCTACAGCTCGTCGTCCCCGGCGTCGATCAGCCGGAGGTCGCTCTCGGGAAGCGAGACCCTCGTGAAGAGGTCCGGCCTCCGCTCCCGGGTGGCCCTGAGCGCCTCGCGCCGGCGCCACCGCTCGATCCGCCGGTGGTCCCCGGACAGCAGGACCTCCGGAACCCTCATCCCCCGGAACTCCGGGGGCCTCGTGTACTGCGGGTACTCGAGGAGCCCCTCGGCACCCGCGAAGCTCTCGGCGTCCGCGGACGCCGCGTTGCCCAGCACGCCGGGGACGAGGCGCGCGGCGGCGTCGACGACGCAGAGCGCCGCCAGCTCGCCGCCCGTGAGGACGAAGTCTCCGATCGAGACCTGCATGTCCACCGCCGTCATCACCCGCTCGTCCACTCCCTCGTACCGCCCGCACGCCAGGATCAGCCGCCCGTGCTCCGCGAACCGCCGCGCCAGCGCCTGGTCCAGCCGCGCGCCGCGCGGGCTGGTCAGGACCACCCAGGCCCCCGGGAGCCGCGCGCGCGCGGCCTCGATGGCCTCGACGAGCGGCTCCGGCTTCATCACCATGCCCGCCCCGCCGCCGTACGGCGCGTCGTCGCAGACCCGGTGCTTGCCCGTCGCGTGGTCGCGGATGTCCGTGATCGTCGCCGCGAGCAGGCCGGCCTCCTGCGCCTTCCCGAGGATGCTCTCCCCCAGGTACCCCGCGCACATGCGCGGGAACAGCGTCAGGATGTCGACCTCGAGCCTCGCCACGTCCGATCCTCTTCCTCGGCGGCCTCCTCCTCGCCCCCGGCCTACGGCTCCAGGAGCCCTTCCGGCGGGTCCACCACCACGCGACCCGCCGCGCGATCCACCTCGACGTACGGCGCGAGCGGCACCAGCAGCTCGCCCCGCGCGCCCTGCACGACCAGCACGTCCACCGCGCCGGTCTCCATCAGCCCGGTCACCGTCCCGAGCGCCTCGCCCTGGACGGTCACCACCGGCAGGCCCTCCAGGTCGCCCCAGTAGTGCCTGCCCTCTCCCGCCTCGCCCAGCGCCTCGCGGAGCGCGAGCACCTCGGCCCCGACCAGCGCCTCGGCCGCGGTGCGATCGGCGACGCCGTCCAGCCGCACCGCCCAGAGGCGCCCCTGCGGCCGCGCCTCCAGCACCTTCCGCTCCACCTGCCCGGCCGCGCCGTGCCGGAGCACGACGCGCTCGAGCGTTCCGAGCGCGCCCTCCGACCCGGCCACGCCCAGGTGGCCCTTGAGCCCGAGCGCCCGGACCACCTTGCCGATCCGGACGAGCGCCACGGTCAGTCGAGGATGTCGAGCACCGCGCGCCGGCCCTGGCGCCGGGCCGCGCAGTCGAGCACGGTCCGGAACGCCTTGGCGGTCTTGCCGCCCCGCCCGATGACGCGCCCGAGGTCGTCGGGGGCCACCGTGAGCTCGAAGACGGTCGCGCGGTCGCGCTCGATCGCCTCCACCCTCACGGCGTCCTTCTGCTCGACGAGCTCGCGGGCGAGCCACTGGACGAGGTCGCGCATCGACCCTCTACGCCTTCGGCGCGGCGGGCTGGGCCGCCTTGGCGGCCCGCTTGAGCAGCATCGCGACCGTCTGGCTCGGCTTGGCGCCGGCCTTCAGCCAGTGCTCGATCCGCTCGGCCTTGAGCTCGATCCGCTCCGGGCGCAGGGTCGGGTCGTAGATGCCGACGTCCTCGATGTACTTGCCGTCCCGCGCGTTGCGCGAGTCGGTCGCCACCACGTGATAGAAGGGCGCCTTGTGCGTGCCCGCGCGCGACAGACGAAGAACCACCGCCATGAGCTCTGCCTCCGTGAAGCCTAAGATCCTGGAACGTGGAAGCTTCTCCAGCGGTGCGTCCGCGGAGCCTCCACGAAAAGTGGGTTCCTTTACGCTAACTTAGCGCGGGTGTCAAGGCGCAGGGTGACCTTCCTGCGCCGCGCCGCCCGCGGTCGCGCGGCGCGAGGCCCGCAGCCGCGCCAGGTGGCCGCGCGGCGAGGCGCGCAGCACCGCCGCCCAGACCGCCCACGCGATCGCGGCGCCGGCCAGGCCGCCGCCCAGCAGATCCGGGCCCCAGTGCGGCCCGGACCACGCCCGCGCCGCCCCCCCGGCCGCTGCGACCAGGAGCGCCGCCCTCCCCCGCCGGCCGTAGGCGAGGAGCGTGTAGCCGACGAACACGCCGAGCGGGAGGCCCGGCGCCGAGGCGAGGTGCCGGAGCGTGGTGACGAGCAGGTCGCCCGCGTCCGCCGGCCGCGGCGCGGAGAGCACGCCCTGGGCGCCCACCGCCAGGGCCCCGGCGACCGCCAGCGCCGCCCAGAGCGGCGCGACCGCCTTCAGGACCCCGGGCACCTCGCGCTCCAGCCACGAGTACAGCGCGAGCCCCAGCAGCGCGAGGGCCCAGGGCTCGCTCGCGACGCCCGCCACCGCCCAGGCCACCTCGGCCCACCCCGGCGGCCCGGCGTGCCGGAGGGCGTCGAGCGGGTCCTGGGCGAGGAACGGCGGCATGGAGGGATGGTTGTACCAGCGGGCCGCCGCAGCGGAAAGCGAGAGGGGCCCCGAACGCGCGAGAGGCCGCGTGCGGCGCACGCGGCCTCCCCCGGGAGCGTCGGCCGCGCGGCCGGCGCTACTCGGCCTTGGCGGCCTTCTTGGCGGGCTTCTTCTCCGCCTTGGGCGCCTTGGCGGCCTTGGGGGCCTTCTCGGCCTTGCCCGCGGCCTTCTTCTCGCCCTTCTCCTCCGCCTCGGGGGCGGCGGCCGGGGTGCGGTCCACCAGCTCGATGACCGACATCTCGGCGTTGTCGCCGGCGCGGCGGCCGACGCGGACGATGCGGGTGTAGCCGCCCGGCCGCGCCTTGAAGCGCTCGGCGAGCGTGTCGAAGAGCTTGTTCAGCACCTCGACGTCCCGGACGTCCCGGTGGGCGAGGCGGCGCGCGTGCGGCGTCCCGCGCTTCGCCTGCGTGATCACCTTGTCGGCGAAGCGCTTCAGCTCCTTCGCCTTCGGGGTGGTGGTGACGATCCGCTCGTGGCGGAAGAGGCTCGTCACCATGTTCTTGAACATTGCGGTCCGGTGCTCGGTGGTGCGATCGAGCCGGCGGCCGACGACGCGGTGCTTCATCTGGTGATCTCCTGTCCCTGTGCGGGCGCGCTAGACCTTGGGCGCGCCCTGCGGCGCCGCCTTCGGCGGCCAGTTCTCGAGCTTCATGCCGAGGGAGAGGCCCATCTCGGCCAGGATCTCCTTGATCTCCTTCAGCGACTTCCGGCCGAAATTCTTCGTCTTGAGCATCTCGGCCTCGGTCTTCTGCACGAGGTCGCCGATGGTCTTGATGTTCGCGTTCTGCAGGCAGTTCGCGCTACGGACCGAGAGCTCCAGCTCGTCCACCGAGCGGAAGAGGTTCTCGTTCAGCTTCTGCTCCTCGACCGGCTTGATCTCCTCGGCCGGCTCCTCCGCCTCGTCGAAGTTGATGAAGATCGAGAGCTGCTCCTTCACGATCTTCGCGGCGAAGGCGACCGCGTCGGCCGGGGCGACCGAGCCGTCGGTCCAGACCTCGAGCGTCAGCTTGTCGTAGTCCGTCTGCTGCCCGACGCGCGCGTTGGTGACCTGGTAGTTCACCTTGCGGATGGGGCTGAAGAGCGCGTCGATGGGGATGGTGCCGATGGGCGAGCCGGGGACCTTGTTCCGCTCGGCCGGCACGTAGCCGCGGCCGCGGCGCGCGGTCATCTCGGCGCGGACCCGCCCGCCCTCGCTGATGGTGAGCAGGTGGTGGCCCGGGTTCAGCACCTCGACCTGCGCGTCCGTGATGAGGTCGCCGGCCTTGATCTCCTTCGGGCCGTCCGCCTCGATCCGGATCGTCTTCACGTCGTTGGTGTGGATCTGGAGCAGGACTTCCTTGAGGTTGAGGATGATGTCGGTGACGTCCTCGGCCACCTCGGGGATGGTCATGAACTCGTGCTCGACGCCCTCGACCTTCACCGAGGTGATCGCGGCGCCCTGCAGGCTCGAGAGCAGCACGCGCCGGAGCGAGTTGCCGAGGGTGATGCCGAAGCCCCGCTCGAGCGGCTCCGCGACGAACTTCCCGTAGGTGTTCGAGAGGCTCTCCTGGTCCACGACCAGGCCGCGGGGCTTGATGAGGTCCCGCCAGTTCTTCGTGACGATCGGATCGACCATGGGCTGTCTCCTGGGCCGCCGCCCCCTCTCCCGGCCCGCTCAGCCATGCGGCAGGAGCACCGTGGGACGCGCGACTGCTTGGGATGGTGCGGCGCGGGCCGCGGCGCTCGCGCGCCCGGCCCGCCCGCCGGACCCGTACCGCGGCCGCCGTGGCGGCCGCCGCCCCGGGTCCGCGGGGGGCGCGACTACTTCGAGTACAGCTCGACGATGAGCTGCTCCTGGATCGGCATGGTGATGTCCTCGCGCGCCGGCGAGGTCTTCACGGTGCCCTTGAAGCCGCCCTTGTCGAGGTCGAGCCACGCGGGCACGCCGCGGCGGTCCACCGCCTCGAGCGCCTCGGTGATCCGGACCACCTTCTTCGAGCGGTCCTTCAGCTCCACCTTGTCGCCGGGCCGGCACAGGTAGCTGGGGATGTTGACCTTGCGGCCGTTCACCTTGAAGTGGCCGTGGCGGACCAGCTGCCGGGCCTCGTTGCGGGTGTCCGCGAAGCCGAGCCGGAAGACCACGTTGTCGAGCCGGAGCTCGAGGGTCTGCAGCAGGTTCTCGCCGGTCTTGCCCTTGGCGGCCGCCGCGTTCTGGTAGGCGTGGCGGAACCCGGCCTCGAGGAGGCCGTACATCCGCTTCACCTTCTGCTTCTCGCGGAGCTGGACGCCGTACTCGGAGAACTTGGTCCGGCCCTGGCCGTGCTGGCCGGGAGGATACGGGCGGCGCTCGATGGCGCACTTGTCGGTGTAGCACCGATCGCCCTTGAGATACATCTTGAGGTTTTCCCGGCGGCAGAGCCGGCAGACGCTTTCGCTGTAACGGGCCACGTGTGTCTCCTGGAGGTGATCAGACCCGGCGGCGCTTGGGCGGCCGGCACCCGTTGTGCGGGATCGGCGTCACGTCGCGGATCAGGGTGATCTTGAGGCCGGCGGCGGAGAGCGCGCGGAGGGCGGACTCGCGGCCGGCGCCCGGGCCCTTCACCACCACCGAGACGGTCTTGAGGCCGTGCTCCATCGCCTTGGCGGCGGCGTCGCCCGCCGCGACCTGCGCGGCGAACGGCGTCGACTTGCGCGAGCCCTTGAAGCCGCGCGCGCCGGCGCTGGACCAGGCGATCACGTTGCCGGTCACGTCGGTGATGGTGATCTGCGTGTTGTTGAAGGTCGAGGCGATGTGGACGATGCCCGCCGCGATGTTCTTCTTCACCCGCTTCTTCCCCTTCTTCGGGGTCACGGGCGACGCGGTCACCGGCTCGATGCCGCCGAGGTTGGGCGCCGCGGGGGCGGTCGCCTCCTCCTTCTTCGCAGGCTGCTCTGCCTTCGTCTGCTTCTCGTCAGCCACTGAGGATTCTCCGGTTCTCTAGGAGTGCGTTAGGCCTTGGGGGCCGGCGCCGCCGCCTTGCGGACGAGGCCCTTCTTCGGGCCCTTCCGCGTGCGGGCGTTGGTGTGCGTGCGCTGGCCGCGGACCGGCAGGCCCTTGCGGTGCCGGAGGCCGCGGTAGCAGCCGAGGTCCATGAGCCGCTTGACGTTGAGCGAGATCTCGCGGCGGAGGTCGCCCTCCACCTTCACGTTCTGCTCGATGGTCTCGCGGATGCGGCGGACCTCGTCGTCCGTGAGGTCCTTGGTCCGGGTCACCGGGCTGACGTTCGCGCGCTCGAGGATGAGCTTCGCGGAGGTCTTCCCGATTCCGTAGATGTACTGGAGGCTGACCTCGATCCGCTTCTCACGGGGAAGGTCGACGCCGGCGATTCGAGCCATTCGTCTCTCCGAAAACGCGCGGGGGCCTAGCCCTGGCGCTGCTTGTGGCGGGGGTTCGCCGGGCAGATGATCCGCACGGTGCCCTTGCGCTTGATGACCTTGCACTTGTCGCAAATCTTCTTGACCGACGCGCGGACCTTCATGACCGACGCCTCCGATGCTGCTTCAAAAGACAAAAACGCCCGCCGCGACGACCGGCGGGGCTGGCGGCGGGGTCTCGCTGGGACCCCTACTCTAGAGCCGCCCGGATTTTCCGGGGTTTCCCGGCGCCGCCCCTGAACGAGCGGCTTTGCGAAGCGGGCCCTATAACACAGAGGATTTTGGGGTGCAAGCACGAGCGACGGCCCGCCGCCGCCCGCTCCCCCGCTCGCCTGCGCTCAGGCGCCCTCCAGCGGCACTCCTTCCGGCAACGTGAGGATTTCGGGTCCGTTTTCCGTGATGGCCACGGTGTGCTCGAAGTGCGCGGATCTCGACCCGTCCCGCGTCACCGCGGTCCACCCGTCGTCGAGCGTCTCCACCTCGCGGCCGCCCGCGTTCACCATCGGCTCGATGGCGATGACCATGCCCGCCCGGAGGAGCGCCCCCGTCCCGGGGGTCCCGAAGTTCGGGACCTGGGGCGGCTCGTGCAGCCGGCGGCCGATGCCGTGGCCCACGAAGTCGCGCACCACCGAGAAGCCCGCCGCCTCGACGTGCCGCTGCACGGCGGCGCCGACGTCGCCGGTGTGGCGCCCCGCGGTCGCGGCGGCGATGCCCCGCGCCAGCGCGGCCCGCGTCACGGCCAGCAGCCGCTCGCCCTCCGGCGAGGGCCGGCCCACCGCGACGGTCCGCGCCGAGTCGGCGAACCAGCCGTCGAGCACCGCCCCGAAGTCGAGGCCGACCAGGTCGCCCACCTCGAGCACGCGGTCCGGCGACGGGATCCCGTGGATCACCTCGTCGTTCACCGAGATGCACAGCGTGGCGGGGTAGCCGTGGTAACCGAGGAACGCCGGCGCCGCGCCGAGCTCGCGCGTGCGCGCGGCGGCGAGGCGATCCAGGTCGGCGGTGGTGACGCCCGGGGCGGCGGCGCGGGCCAGCGCCTCCAGCACCTCCCACACGACGCGGCCCGCGGCGCGGATCCCGGCCACGTCGGCGGGGGTCCGCGTGGCGGCGCGCTCGCGGGTCGTCCCGTACATGCGCTGCGGCGCGGGCCTAGCGGCCCAGGACCTTCTTCGTCGCCGCGAGGATGCCCTCGGGCGTGCCGACGCCCTCGACCTCGGCCAGCTCGCCGCGGTCGCGGTAGTAGCGCTTCAGCGGCTCGGTCTTGGTGCCGTACTCCTGCATGCGCTTGCGGACGTTCTCCGGCTTGTCGTCCTCGCGCTGCACGAGCTCGGCGTCGTCGCGGTCGCAGTAGCCCGCGCGCTTGGGCGGGTTCGCGGACACGTGGTAGACGGCGCCGCACCTCGGGCAGCTCCGCCGCCCGCTGATCCGCTCGACCACGAGCTCCTCGGCCACCTCGTACGAGAGCGCGCGGTCGATGGACCGGCCCAGCGAGCGCAGCAGGCCGTCGAGGTACTCCGCCTGCACCACCGTGCGCGGGTAGCCGTCCAGGATGAAGCCGGGCGCCACGTCGGGGCGGGACAGCCGCTCCTTCACCATGGCGTTGGTGATGTCGTCGGTGACGAGCCCCCCGGCGTCCATGATGGCCTGGACCTGCTTGCCGATCTCGGTCCCGCGCGCCTTGTGGTCGCGGAACATGTCGCCGGTGGAGATGTGCGGGATGCCGAGCTCCGTGGAGAGGAGCTTGGCCTGGGTGCCCTTGCCCGCGCCGGGCGGGCCGAGGAGGATGAGGATCATCGCGTCGCCTCCGGATGCGCGAAGGGCCCCGCCGCGGCGAGGCCCCCGCGGCGTCTCATGCGCCGACCGCTTGCCCCGTCGTCATCCGCCGGCCGCGGATGCGCGGGCCGCGGGGACCGGTGAAGCCCTCGTAGTGCCGCGTGATGAGGTGCCCCTCGATCTGCTGGACGGTGTCGAGCGCCACGCCGACCACGATGAGCAGCGAGGTGCCGCCGAAGTAGAAGTTCACCCCGAACTCGTTCGTGATGACGGTCGGCAGCACGCAGATGGCGGCCAGGTAGATGGCGCCGCCGAAGGTGATGCGCGACAGCACGAAGTCGATGTAGTCGGCGGTCTTCTTGCCGGGGCGGATGCCCGGGATGTAGCCGCCGTACTTCTTGAGGTTGTCGGCCACGTCCACCGGGTTGAACGTCACCGCGGTGTAGAAGTACGCGAAGAAGACGATCAGGGCGACGTAGATGGTGTTGTAGATCCAGCTGCCCGCCTGGATGGCGTTCGACATCCGCTGCAGGAACGGGAACCAGCCCGCCATGGTCGCCGGCAGCAGCAGCAGCGACGACGCGAAGATGGGCGGGATCACGCCGGAGGTGTTCACCTTCAGCGGCAGGTGCGTGGACTGGCCGCCGTAGAGCTTCCGGCCCACCATGCGCTTCGCGTACTGGATCGGGATGCGGCGCTGGCCGCGCTCCACGTACACGATCGCGCCGATCACCACCACCATGAGCGCGGTGAGCACGAGCAGGCCCAGGCCGGTGAGCTGCGAGCCGGAGGCGCCGAGCTGCCGGACCGTGGTGTAGATGGCGGCCGGGATGCGGGCCACGATGCCCGCGAAGATGATGAGGGAGATGCCGTTGCCGACGCCGCGCTCGGTGATCTGCTCGCCCATCCACATGATGAACGCGGTGCCCGCGGCGAGCGAGACCATGGTGAGCAGGCGGAAGCCCCAGCCCGGATCGCCCACCACCGCCACGCCGTTCCCGGCGCGGAGCGACTCGAGGTAGGTGGCGATGCCGTAGCCCTGGATGGCGGAGAGGACCACCGTGCCGTAGCGCGTGTACTGCGTGATCTTGCGCCGGCCCAGCTCGCCTTCCTTCTGCATCTTCTCGAGCGACGGGACCACCACCGTCAGGAGCTGCAGGATGATGGACGACGACACGTACGGCATGATGCCGAGCGCGAAGATCGAGAGCTGCTCGAAGGCGCCGCCGGAGAAGAAGTTGAGGAGGCCGAGCAGGCTGCCCTGCTGGGCCACCACGTCCTGCATCGCCCGCCGGTCCACGCCGGGCGTGGTGACGAAGATGCCGAGCCGGTAGACGGCCAGCATCCCGAGGGTGAAGAACAGCCGCTTCCGGAGCTCGGCGATCCGGAAGATGTTGAACAGCCCGCTCGCTGCGGCCATGCGGTTCCCTTTCCCCTGCGCCTGCCGGGCGGCCCGCCGCCCGCTCACCGTCCGGGCGGCCCGCCGAGGACCGGCGGGCCCGCCGGGACCCCTACTTCGCCTGCGCAGCCGCCTTCTTCGCGGCCTTCGCCTTCTGGTGCATGGTCTGCGGCGCCGGGATCAGCTCGACCTTCCCGCCCGCCTTCTCGATGGCGGCGCGCGCGCCGGCGGTGACGCGGTGGACCTTGACCGTCAGCGCGCTCGAGAGCTCGCCGCCCGCCAGGACCACCACCCCGTCGCGGTTGCCGCGCACCAGGCCGGCGGACTTCAGGGCGACGGGGTCGACGACGCCGGAGAGGCCCTGGAGGTCACCCACCTTCACCTCCTCGAGCTCGCGCCGGAAGATGTTGTGGAAGCCGAACTTCGGGAGGCGCCGCTGGAGCGGCATCTGGCCGCCCTCGAAGCCCTCGAAGTGCATGTTGCCGGAACGGGCCTTCTGGCCCTTCCCGCCGCGGCCGGCGGTCTTGCCGAGGCCGGAGCCCTGGCCACGGCCGACGCGCTTCTTGGCGCGGTTGGCGCCCCGGGGCGCCTTGAGCTGGTTCAGCGACATGAAGGTTCTCCTTTTAGCACGCGGCGCGTGACTGTCACGAACGGGCCGCGGCCTTCCTGGCCTTCCGGCCAGGCGGCGGCGCAGCGTCCACCCGCTCCCACTCCACGAGGTAGGAGACCTTCGCGATCATCCCCAGCGTCTGGGGCGTGTCGGGGAGGAGCTTCGTCGACTCACGCTTCTTGAGACCCAGGCCCTCGACGATGACCCGGTGCGGCCAGGGGCAGCCCGCGAGCCCGCGGACGAGCTTGACCTTGATGGCAGCCATGGTGGTTCCTTCCTACGCCCCGGTGATCTCGGCGGCCTGCTTGCCGCGGAGCCGGGCGCTGTCCTCGACGGACCGCAGCCGCTTCAGGCCGGCGACGGTCGCCTTGAGGACGTTGTGGGGGTTGCGGGAGCCCTGGCTCTTGGTGAGCACGTTGCGGACGCCGGCCGCCTCGAGGACGGCGCGGACGGCGCCGCCGGCGATGACGCCGGTGCCCTCGCCCGCGGGCTTCAGCAGCACGCGCCCGGAGCCGAAGTGGCCGAGCACCTCGTGCGGGATGGTGGTCCCGACGAGCGGCACCCTGAACAGGTTCTTCTTGGCCTGGTCGCCGCCCTTGCGGATGGCCTCCGGGACCTCGTTCGCCTTGCCGAGGCCGACCCCGACGTGGCCCGCGCCGTCGCCGACGACGACGAGCGCCGAGAAGCTGAACCGGCGGCCGCCCTTCACGACCTTGGCGACGCGGTTGATGTGGACGACGCGATCCTGGAGCTCGAGCTCGTTCGCGTTGATGGGGGTGGTAGCCATTCGAGACCTTTCCGTCGCCTAGAACTTGAGCCCGGCCTCGCGCGCGGCGGCGGCCACCGCCTCGACGCGGCCGTGATAGTCGAAGCCGTTGCGGTCGAACACGACCTGCTCGATCCCCTTCGCCTTGGCCGCCTTGGCGAGGGCCTCGCCCACCTTCTTGGCGGCGCCGGTCTTGTCCTCGTCGCCGAGCTCGCCCTTGAGGGCCTTCGAGGTGGTCGCGACCGACACGAGCGTCTTGCCCGCGACGTCGTCGACCAGCTGGGCGTACATGTGCTTGAGGCTCTTGTAGATCGTGAGCCGCGGCCGCAGCTCGGTGCCGGAGATCTTCCGGCGGATGCGGGCCCTGCGCTTCTCGCGCGTGGTGACGTGCTTCGCCATGACGTTCCTCCTTGCGGCGGCGCCGACCCGGCCGCCGCATGAGTGGTTGTGGGGACGGGCGGGCTACGCCGCGCCGGTCTTGCCTTCCTTGCGGCGGATGGTCTCGTCCGCGTACTTGATGCCCTTGCCCTTGTACGGCTCGGGCGGGCGGAGGTCGCGAACCTTCGCGGCGGTGAGGCCGAGCAGGTGCTTGTCCACCGAGCGGATGGTGAGCTTGGTCTGCTTCGCGTCCACCTCGGCGGTGACGCCCTCGGGGAGCTTGAAGACGACCGGGTGCGAGAAGCCCAGGGTGAAGTGGATCTCCTTCCCCTTCACCTCGGCCTTGAAGCCGACCCCGTTGATCTCGAGGCCCTTCTCGTAGCCCTTCACCACGCCCTCGAGCGCGTTCTTCACCAGCGTGCGCGTCAGGCCGTGCAGGCCCTTCGCCACGTGGGACTCGTCCTGGCGGGCGACCTTCACCTCGCCCTTGTCCACCTGGACGCTGACGAGGGGGTTGGTGGGGAAGTGCATCTTCCCCTTCGGCCCCTCGACCTTCACGACGTTGCCGTCCACGGAGACCTTGACCTTCTCCGGGATCTTGACGGGCATCTTGCCGACACGAGACATGGCGGTCTTCCTTACCAGACGGTGCAGATCAGCTCGCCGCCGACCTTCTGCTTGCGGGCCTCGCGATCCACCATCACGCCCTTGGACGTGGAGAGGATCGCGATCCCCATCCCGTTGAGGACGCGGGGGATGGAGTCGGTCGCGACGTAGCGGCGGAGCCCGGGCTTCGAGACGCGCTTGATGTCGCTGATGGCCGGCTCGCGGTCGGCGCTGTACTTGAGGACGATGGTGATGGCGCCCTGGACGCCGTCCTCGTGGAGGACGAAGTCCTTGATGAAGCCCTCCTCGCGGAGGACCTCGGCGATGCGGACCTTGAGCCGCGAGGCCGGCACCAGGCACTTCTCATGACGCGCGGAGGAAGCGTTGCGGATGCGCGTCAGCATGTCGCCAATGGGATCGGTGAAGCTCATCGATCGATCTCTCCTACCAGCTCGACTTGATGACGCCGGTGATCTCGCCCTGCAGCGCGCGCTTGCGGAAGCAGATGCGGCACATCTGGAACTTGCGCAGGAAGGCCCGCGGGCGGCCGCAGAGCGGGCAGCGGTTGTACTGCCGGACCGGGAACTTCAGCTTGCGCGTGGCCTGCGCCATCTTGGAAAGCTTCGCCATGGAATCTCCCTCTACTGACGGAACGGCATGCCGAGGTGGCGCAGCAGCGCTCGGCCCTCTTCGTCGTTCCGGGCGGTGGTCACCACCGTGATGTTGAGGCCTTTGATCTTCTCGACCTTGTCGTAGTTGATCTCCGGGAAGATGATCTGCTCGCGCACACCGAGCGTGTAGTTGCCCTTCCCGTCGAAGGCCTTCGGCGACACGCCCTTGAAGTCGCGGACGCGCGGCAGCGCGATCGAGACCAGGCGGTCGAAGAACTCGTACATCCGGTCGCCGCGCAGCGTGACCATGGCGCCGATGGACTGGCCCTGGCGCAGCTTGAAGTTGGCGATCGACTTGCGGGCGCGGGTCACGACCGGCTTCTGGCCGGTGATCGCGGCGAGCTGCTCGACGGACGCGTCGATGATCTTGCCGTTGTTGATCGCCTCGCCCAGGCCCATGTTCACCACGATCTTCTCGAGGCGGGGGGCCTGCATCGGGTTCGCGAACCCGAGCTCCTTCATCAGCTCGGCACGAAGCTGCTTGTCGTACCGCTCCTTCAAACGCGCTGCCATCGTGTCTCTCCTTGCCTTCGGCCGGCCTCTTCGCGTGCCGGGCGATGCGTCGTGCTGCGATCCCGCCGCGACCTACTTCGCGGCGGCCTTGCGCTTCTGCAGCCGGGCCTTCTCCTTGGCGCCCAGCTCGCGGCCGATCTGCTCGCGCCGCACCGGCTTGTCGTCCTTGCCCACCACCATCACGCTCGAGATGGCGATGGTGCCGGGCAGCTCCAGGATCCCGCCCTCCGGGTTGGCCTGGCTGCGGCCCTTCTTCTGGTGCCGCTTGACGGTCATGAGCTTCTCGACGCGCACGCGGCCCTTCTCGCGCAGCACCTCGAGCACCCTGCCCGACTTGCCCTTCTCCTTGCCGGCGATGACCTTGACGGTGTCGCCCTTCCGAATCTCCGCCATGACCTAGAGGACCTCCGGCGCGAGGCTGATGATCTTCATGAACTTGCGGGCGCGGAGCTCGCGGGCGACCGGGCCGAAGATGCGGGTGCCGATGGGCTCGAGGTCCTTGTTGATGAGGACCGCCGAGTTGCCGTCGAAGCGGATGTAGCTGCCGTCGGGGCGCTTCACCTCGCGGGCGGTGCGGACGATGACGGCGCGGGCGACCTCGCCCTTCTTCACCTTGGCCTGCGGGATCGCCTCCTTGATCGAGACGACGATCACGTCGCCGATGGAGGCGTACTTCCGCCGGGTGCCGCCGAGCACCTTGATGCACATCACCCGCTTCGCGCCGGAGTTGTCGGCGACGTCGAGCATGGTCTGCTGCTGGATCATGGCCTAGGCCTCCGCCTTCTCGATCGTCTCGGCCACGCGCCAGCGCTTGTCCTTCGAGATCGGGCGGGTCTCGACGATCCGCACGCGGTCGCCGATCTGGCACGCCTGGTTCTCGTCGTGCGCCTTGTACTTCTCGGCCTTGGTCACGATCTTGCCGTACTTGGGGTCCGCCACCCGGCGCTCGACCTTCACGACGACGGTCTTCGTCATCTTGTTCGAGACCACCACGCCGATGCGGGACTTCCGGTTGCCGCGCTCCATGTCGGTCACTCCTTCGCCTTCCCGGCCTCGGCCGAGGCGAGGGCCTTCTCGCGGGCCACGGTGAGGCAGCGCGCGATGTCGCGCTTCGTCTTGCTGAGGTCGGCGGTCGAGTCGAGCACGCCGGTGTTCGCCTTGCTCTTCAGGTCGAAGAGCGTCTGCTTGAGCTCCGCGGCGCGGGCCTCGAGCTCCTGAACCGAGAGCTCGCGCAGCTCCTTGACGGTCGCCATGGTCGTCGCTCCTTACAGCGTCTCGCCGCGCTTCACCAGCTTCGTGGCGACGGGCAGCTTGTGGGCGGCGAGGTGGAACGCCTTCTTCGCGGAGGCGTCGTCCACGCCGGCCAGCTCGTACAGCACGCGGCCCGGCTTCACGACGGCGACGTAGAACTCCACGTTGCCCTTGCCGGTGCCCATGCGCGTCTCGGCGGGCTTCTTGGTGATGGGCTTGTCCGGGAAGACGCGGATCCAGAGCTTGCCGCCGCGCTTCACGTAGCGGGTGATGGCCACGCGGGCCGCCTCGATCTGGCGGGACGTGAGCCTGCCGCACTCGGTGGCCTGGAGGCCGTACTCGCCCTGGGCGAGGTCCGAGCCGCGGTACGCCTTGCCGCGCATGCGGCCCTTCTGCATCTTCCGGTACTTCGTTCGCGCCGGCTGAAGCATGTCCTTCTCCTAGGTGTGCCTGGGGCGCGGCCTTACGGCCGGGCGCCGCCGGTGGTGCGAGGAGCGCGCGCGCCCGCGGACTGCGGGAGGACCTCGCCGCGCATGATCCAGACCTTGCACCCGATCTTGCCGTAGGTGGTCTTCGCCTCGGCGAACCCGTAGTCGATGTCCGCGCGGAGCGTGTGCAGCGGCACGCGGCCCTCGCGGTACCACTCGTACCGGGCCATCTCGGAGCCACCCAGGCGGCCCGAGCACGCCACGCGGATGCCCTTCGCGCCGAACTTCAGCGCGGTCTGCACCGACTTCTTCATGGCGCGGCGGAACGCGATGCGGCGCTCGAGCTGCGTCGCGATGTTCTCGGCGACGAGCTGCGCGTCGGTCTCGGCCTTCCGGACCTCGACGACGTTCAGGTAGACCTCGTTGGCGGTCAGGCCCTGGAGGTCCTTCTTGATGGTCTCGATCCCGGCGCCGCGCTTGCCGATGACGATGCCCGGGCGCGCGGTGTGGACGTTGATCTTGACCTTGTTGGCCGCCCGCTCGATCTCGATCCGGGAGATGCCGGCCTGGCCGAGCTTCTCCTTCACGAACTCACGGAGCTTGATGTCCTCGTGCAGCCACTTCGCGTAGTTCTTCTCTTCGTACCACTTCGAGTCCCAGGAGCGGATCACTCCGAGGCGGAACCCGATAGGATGAACTTTCTGTCCCATTGATCTCTCCTCTCGGGTTCCTAGCCGCGCGCGGCGGTACCGAGCTCCACGTACACGTGGCTGGTCTTCTTCTCGACCCGGAACGCCCGGCCCATCGCGCGCGCCATGAAGCGCCGCATCTTCGGGCCCTGGTCCACGGTCAGCGTCTTCACGAACAGCGCGTCCACGTCCACGCGGCCGCCGCCCTGCTCGGCGTTCGCGACCGCCGACCGGAGCAGCTTGGCGAGCGGCTTGGCGGCGGACTGCGGCGTGTACTTCAGCATCGCGAGCGCGTCGCCGACCTTCATCCCGCGGACCTCGTCCGCGACGATGCGCACCTTGCGCGGCGCGACGCGCAGGTAGCTGAGGGAGGCGTGCGGCCCCGGCGCCGGGGCGGCGGGGCGGTTCTTGCGGGCGCGCGCCGGCGGCGGAGCGCGGCGTTCGGCCTTCTTCTTCGGCGTCGTGGTCTGGGTCTCGGCCATGTCCAGTTCCTCGCTACTTCTTCGCCGGGGCCGGTGCCGCCGCGGCCTTCTTCTCGGCCGAGTGGCCGTGGAAGGTGCGGGTGGGCGCGAACTCGCCCAGCTTGTGCCCGACCATGTTCTCGGTCACGAACACCGGCACGAACTTCCGCCCGTTGTGGACGGCGAACGTGTGCCCGACGAAGTCCGGCAGGATGGTGCTCCGCCGCGACCAGGTCTTGATGACCGACTTCTTGTTGCCCTTGTTCGCGTCCTCGACCTTCTTCGTGAGGTGCTTGTCGGCGAACGGGCCCTTCTTGATCGAACGCGCCATGAGTGGCTATCCCTTCCCGCCTAGCGCTGCGTGTTGCGCACGCCGGGGCGGCGCCGCGTGACGATGAACTTGTCGGTGCGGCGGTTGTTGCGGGTCTTGAGGCCCTTGGTCTTCTGTCCCCACGGGCTGACCGGGTGCGGGTTGCCCTGACCGGACTTGCCCTCGCCGCCGCCGTGCGGGTGGTCGACCGGGTTCATGGCGAGGCCGCGGACGGTCGGGCGGATGCCCAGCCAGCGGCTCTTGCCGGCCTTGCCGACGCGCACCGACGAGCTCTCCACGTTGCCGAGCTGGCCGATGGTCGCCTTGCAGTCCTGCAGGACCTTGCGGACCTCGCCGGACGGCAGGCGGATCTGGGCGTAGCCGCCCTCCTTCGCCATGAGCTGCCCGAAGGAGCCCGCGGTGCGGATCATCTTCGCGCCGGAGCCCGGGGCCGTCTCCACGTTGTGGATCACGGTGCCGAGCGGGATGGTGCGGACCGGCAGCGCGTTGCCCGGGCGGATGTCCACGTCCGCGCCGGACAGCAGCGTGTCGCCGACCGCCACGCCCACCGGGGCGAGGATGTAGCGCTTCTCGCCGTCCAGGTAGTGGAGCAGCGCGATGCGCGCGGTGCGGTTCGGGTCGTACTCGATGGCCGCGACCTTGGCCGGCACGCCGTCCTTCTCGCGCCGCCAGTCGATGATGCGGTAACGGCGCTTGTGGCCGCCGCCGATGTGGCGGGTGGTGACCTTGCCGTGGGCGTTGCGGCCGCCGCTCTTGCGGACCGGCTTGGTGAGCCGCTTCTCGGGCTTCGCCTTGGTGATCTCGGCGAAGTCCGACACGGTCATGTGGCGCCGGGCCGGGCTGGTGGGCTTGTATTCCTTGAGGGCCATGTGCGTCTCCCGTCCGGCTTATGTCCCCTCGAAGAGGGCGATGGTGTCGCCTTCCTTGAGGGTCACGTAGGCCTTCTTCCAGTTGGGCCGGCGGCCGACGTTGCGGCCGACGCGCTTGTTCTTCCCGCGCGCGATGGCGGTCCGCACGTCGAGCACGTGCACGTTGAAGAGCTTCTCCACCGCCTGCTTCACCTGGATCTTGGTGGCGTCGCGGTGGACCTCGAAGGCGTACTGACGGCTCGCCTCGCGTGCCCGCTCCGCCTTCTCGGTGATGAGCGGGCGCTTCACCACGTCCTGGACAGCGAGGTTCATGACAGGCTGGCCTCCAGCTTCTTGGCGGTGTCCGCGGTCAGCACCAGGGCGTCGTGCCGCAGGATGTCGTACACGTTGAGCCCCTCCACCGCGAGGAAGTCGGAGCCGGAGAGGTTCCGGACGCTCTTCGCGAGGGCGAGGTTCGCGGCGTCGTCCACCACCAGGGCCTTCTTCGCGCCGAGCGCGGCGAGGACCTTGGCGGCGGCGGCGGTCTTCGGCCCCTCGGGCTTCCACTCCTGCACGATGACCAGCTTCTGGTCCTTCGAGCGGAGCGCGAGGGCCGAGCGCAGCGCGGCCTTCCGCACCTTCTTCGGCACGTCGTAGGAGTAGTCGCGCGGCTTCGGCCCCATGGCCTTGCCGCCGCCCACCCACTGGGACGCGCGCGTCGAGCCCTGGCGGGCCCGACCGGTGTGCTTCTGCTTCCAGGGCTTCTTGCCGCCGCCGGAGACGAGGGACCGGTTCTTCACCGCGTGGGTGCCCGAGCGATCGGAGGCGAGCTTCGCCTTCACCACCTCGTAGAAGAGGTGCTCGTTCACCTCGCCGGCGAAGACGGCGTCGGCGAGGTCGAGCTCGCCCACCTTCTTCTTCGACAGGTCGTAGACGTCGAACTTGGCCATGATGTCCTCGACTACTTGATCTCCACGTCCACGCCGGCCGAGAGGTCGAGCTTCATGAGCGCGTCGAGCGTCTGCGGGGTCGGCTCGAGGATGTCGAGGAGCCGCTTGTGCGTGCGGATCTCGAACTGCTCGCGCGACTTCTTGTCGACGTGCGGGCTGCGGAGGACGGTGAACTTGTTGATCCGGGTGGGGAGCGGGATCGGGCCGGCGACCTTGGCGCCGGTCCGCTTCGCGGTCTCCACGATCTCGCCGGCCGACTGATCGAGCAGCTTGTAGTCGTAGGCCTTGAGCCGGATCCGAATCTTCTGAGTCGCCATTGAAAAGCCTTTTGTCTGCGTGTCCGGCGCAGCGCGGTGAGGGGCCCGTCCACCAGGGCGGGCCACCCGCCGCCGTTCGCTCGGCGTGCTTCGCTACTGGATGACCTCGGCC